>NZ_JBXWCS010000005.1:0-343178 GCF_057320385.1 Enterobacter cloacae complex sp. 394F7
GTAACAGGGCGTTCGTGGTTTACGGGACAGGACACCGTAACCCACGCAGACCGGTTGTCCGGTAGCCTCAAGCTCACTGATTTTCATCCACTTTTTATCTCCACCCAGCCGGAAGCTGATGCAGCCCCTGACCCTGCCGGTGAAGCTCCAGCCCAGCTGGCTGACATGCCGGAACCAGTCTGTCCGGAATCCTGCATCCGTAATGATGGTGACGGCTTTATCTTTCGGGATGGCATCATGCAGGCGGTCAAGGAAGCGGCACTGTACATCGCTGTTCTGCGCCAGCTCTGCGGGGACAACCTCACTCATAAGCGGCAGTGAGCGACCATTACAGACCAGGCTTGCCCGCAGAAGATACCAGTTCCTGTCATGCCAGCCTGTCCAGTCGACAGCAATCACACAGAAGGGCATCAGGGAGGTGATGGTATGTGTGAGCAGGTGCTGAATACGGGGAATATCCCGGTGAAGGGCGGTATTACCCAGGGCACGGTCAACACGTTTAATTTTATTTTTGACGTGCGCCCTGCCGGGAAGAGAGCGACCAAGGCTGGTCAGGGTCAGATCCGCACCGTGCGTGAGAGCAACGGCCATGGAAACAAGGACATTAATCCGGAAGCTGTGAACGTCCGGTAAAGACGCGGAGAAAAATTTCTGGCAGACTGTCTGTAAAGGCACGATGAGGTCTCTTCTGATTTGTTAGCGCAACCAGTAGATCACACTTCATCGTGCTTTTCATTTTTCTGGGGAACCCTCAGCCCTTTGGGAGAGGGTTGGGGTGAGGGCAACAGGCCACACCCTTATTCCCTTTTCTGCTTGTAAATCACCAAACGGTATATAAAACCGTTACTCCTTTCGACCTCGTTATAAATATTATGACAATAAGATAGTCATCACATTTATAAGGGTGCGCAATGGCCGTTACTGTACTGAAAAAAGGATCCCTGGCACTGGCAGGTTTACTGCTGGTGGCACAGGCGCAGGCGACTGAGCTGCTGAACAGTTCATATGACGTCTCCCGCGAGCTGTTTGCCGCCCTTAACCCGCCGTTTGAGCAGCAGTGGGCGAAAGACAATAACGGCGACAAGCTGACCATTAAACAGTCTCACGCCGGTTCGTCCAAACAGGCGCTGGCGATCCTCCAGGGGCTGAAAGCGGACGTGGTGACCTATAACCAGGTGACCGATGTGCAGATCCTGCATGACAAAGGCAAGCTCATCCCGGCCGACTGGCAGAGCCGTTTACCAAACAACAGCTCGCCGTTCTACTCCACCATGGGCTTCCTGGTACGTAAGGGCAATCCGAAGAATATCCACGACTGGAGCGATCTGGTTCGTTCTGACGTAAAGCTGATTTTCCCGAACCCTAAAACTTCCGGTAATGCGCGTTATACCTGGCTGGCGGCGTGGGGTGCAGCGGACAAAGCAGACGGTAACGATAAAGCCAAAACCGAGCAGTTCATGACCCAGTTCCTGAAAAACGTCGAAGTGTTTGATACCGGCGGTCGCGGAGCAACCACGACTTTCGCAGAACGCGGTCTGGGCGATGTGCTGATTAGCTTTGAATCGGAAGTGAACAACATCCGCAAGCAGTATGAAGCGCAGGGCTTTGAAGTCGTTATCCCGAAAACCAACATCCTGGCCGAGTTCCCGGTGGCGTGGGTGGATAAAAACGTGCAGGCAAACGGCACTGAGAAAGCGGCAAAAGCCTATCTCAACTACCTGTACAGCCCACAGGCGCAGACCATCATTACCGATTACTACTACCGCGTGAACAACCCTGACGTGATGAACAAACTGAAAGATAAATTCCCCCAGACCGCGCTGTTCCGCGTGGAGGATCATTTCGGCTCCTGGCCTGAGGTGATGAAAACGCATTTTGCCAGCGGCGGTGAATTAGACAAATTGCTGGCGGCGGGGCGTAAGTAATGTTTGCCCTCTCGACTAAACGCGTGCTGCCGGGGTTTACCTTAAGCCTCGGAACCAGCCTGCTGTTCGTCTGCCTGATTTTGTTGTTGCCGCTCAGCGCGCTGGTGATGCAGCTTGCGCAGATGAGCTGGTCCCAGTACTGGGAAGTGGTCACCAACCCACAGGTCGTTGCGGCCTATAAAGTGACGCTGCTGTCGGCGTTTGTGGCCTCGCTTTTTAACGGCGTGTTTGGCCTGCTGATGGCGTGGATTTTAACCCGCTATCGTTTTCCGGGCCGCACGCTGCTCGACGCGTTAATGGATTTACCATTCGCACTGCCGACGGCCGTTGCCGGTTTAACGCTGGCGTCACTTTTCTCTGTAAACGGTCTGTACGGCGAGTGGCTCGCGAAGTTTGACATCAAAGTGACCTATACCTGGCTCGGTATCGCGGTGGCGATGGCCTTTACCAGTATTCCGTTCGTGGTGCGTACCGTACAGCCGGTGCTGGAAGAGTTAGGCCCGGAATATGAAGAAGCGGCAGAAACGCTGGGGGCTACGCGCTGGCAGAGCTTCCGTAAAGTTGTCCTGCCTGAGCTTTCGCCTGCGCTGATGGCGGGAGTGGCGCTGTCGTTTACCCGTAGCCTCGGCGAGTTCGGTGCGGTCATTTTTATCGCCGGTAATATTGCGTGGAAAACGGAAGTGACGTCGCTGATGATTTTTATCCGTTTGCAGGAGTTTGATTACCCGGCAGCGAGCGCCATTGCCTCGGTCATTCTTGCCGCATCGTTGCTGCTGCTCTACACAATCAACACTCTGCAAAGTCGCTTTGGTCGACGTGTGGTAGGTCACTGATGGCGGAAGTTACTCAATTGAAGCGATACGATGCGCCCCGCATCAACTGGGGTAAATGGTTTTTGATTGGTACTGGCGTGCTGGTTTCTGCTCTCATCCTCGTGGTACCGACAATCTATATTTTCGTGCAGGCGTTCAGCAAAGGGATTATGCCCGCGCTGGAAAACCTGGCGGACCCGGATATGCTGCACGCCATCTGGCTGACGGTGTTGATTGCGCTGATCACCGTGCCGGTCAACCTGGTATTCGGTACGCTGCTGGCCTGGCTGGTGACGCGCTTTACCTTCCCGGGGCGTCAGATGCTGCTGACGCTGCTGGATATCCCGTTCGCCGTCTCACCGGTGGTGGCGGGTCTGGTCTATCTGCTCTTTTACGGCTCTAACGGCCCGGTGGGTGGCTGGCTGGATGAGCACAACCTGCAGGTGATGTTTGCCTGGCCGGGTATGGTGCTGGTGACTATCTTTGTAACCTGCCCGTTTGTGGTACGCGAACTGGTACCGGTGATGTTAAGCCAGGGGAGCAACGAAGACGAAGCGGCTGTGCTGCTGGGCGCGTCAGGCTGGCAGATGTTCCGCCGCGTCACGCTGCCGAATATTCGCTGGGCACTGCTCTATGGGGTGGTGCTGACCAACGCCCGCGCAATTGGCGAGTTTGGGGCGGTGTCGGTTGTATCCGGTTCCATTCGAGGTGAAACCCTGTCGCTGCCGTTACAGATTGAACTGCTGCAGCAGGACTATAACACCATCGGCTCCTTTACCGCCGCAGCGTTGCTGACGCTGATGGCTATTTTGACCCTGTTTTTGAAGAGTGTGGTGCAGTGGCGTTTAGAAAATCAGGAAAAACGTCAGCATCAGGAGGGAAATCATGAGCATTGAGATTGCCAATATTAAGAAGTCTTTTGGTCGCACCCAGGTGCTGAATGATATCTCGCTGGATATCCCTTCCGGACAAATGGTGGCGCTGCTGGGGCCGTCTGGCTCGGGTAAAACCACGCTGCTGCGTATCATCGCCGGTCTTGAACATCAGACCAGCGGACATATCCGTTTTCACGGCACCGACGTGAGCCGCCTGCATGCCCGCGATCGTAAAGTCGGCTTCGTGTTCCAGCATTACGCGCTGTTTCGCCACATGACGGTGTTCGACAACATTGCGTTTGGCCTGACCGTGCTGCCGCGTCGCGAACGCCCGGATGCGGCTACCATCAAAGCGAAAGTGACCAAACTGCTGGAAATGGTGCAGCTGGCCCACCTGGCTGACCGTTTCCCGGCGCAGCTTTCGGGCGGCCAGAAACAGCGTGTCGCACTGGCGCGCGCGCTGGCCGTGGAGCCACAAATACTGCTGCTTGATGAGCCGTTTGGCGCGCTGGATGCGCAGGTGCGTAAAGAGCTGCGCCGCTGGCTGCGTCAGCTGCATGAAGAGCTGAAATTCACCAGCGTCTTCGTCACCCACGACCAGGAAGAGGCGATGGAAGTCGCGGACCGCGTGGTGGTCATGAGCCAGGGGAACATCGAGCAGGTGGACGAGCCAGAGCAGCTCTGGCGTGAACCTGCCACCCGTTTTGTCCTGGAGTTTATGGGCGAAGTTAACCGTCTGCAGGGCACCGTACGCGGCGGACAATTCCACGTCGGGGCACACCGCTGGCCGCTGGGATACACGCCTGCCCATCAGGGGCCGGTGGATCTGTTCCTGCGCCCGTGGGAAGTGGACGTCAGCCGTCGTACCAGCCTGGATTCACCGCTGCCGGTGCAGGTGCTGGAAGCTAGCCCTAAAGGTCACTACACACAAATGGTGGTACAACCGCTGGGCTGGTATACCGAGCCGCTGACGGTGGTGATGCGCGATGAAGAGGCGCCACACCGGGGTGAACGCCTGTTTGTGGGGCTGCAGCATGCCCGTATTTATCACGGTAACCAGCGCATCGAGACGCGCGAGGATATTGCTCTGGCGGAGTCAGCCTGATAGGTTATTAGGATGTTTATCGCCCGGTGGCGCTGCGCTGACCGGGCCTACAGCTAAAACTGCGTCTTGTAGGCCGGGTAAGCGAAGCGCCACCCGGCTTTTTTATTGAGTAAAAATCGTGAATACACTCGAACACACCATCGGCAACACTCCACTGGTCAAGCTTCAGCGCATGGGGCCTGACAACGGCAGCGAAATCTGGGTCAAACTCGAAGGCAATAACCCGGCGGGGTCAGTCAAAGACCGCGCGGCGCTGTCGATGATTGTCCAGGCTGAGAAGCGCGGTGAAATTAAGCCAGGCGACGTGCTCATTGAGGCCACAAGCGGGAATACCGGCATTGCGCTGGCGATGATTGCCGCGCTGAAAGGCTACCGCATGAAGCTGCTGATGCCGGACAACATGAGTCAGGAGCGCCGCGCCGCGATGCGGGCTTACGGTGCTGAACTGATACTGGTGACCAAAGAGCAGGGGATGGAAGGGGCGCGCGACCTGGCGCTGGCGATGGCTGAGCGCGGTGAAGGCAAACTGCTGGATCAGTTCAATAATCCGGATAATCCCTACGCCCACTATACGACCACTGGCCCGGAAATCTGGCAACAAACCGACGGGCGTATCACCCATTTTGTCTCCAGCATGGGCACCACCGGCACCATCACCGGCGTGTCGCGTTTTCTGCGCGAGCAGGAAAAACCAGTCGCCATTGTTGGCCTGCAGCCGGAAGAGGGGAGCAGCATTCCGGGTATTCGTCGCTGGCCTGCGGAATACATGCCGGGCATTTTTAATGCTCAGCTGGTGGATCAGGTGCTGGATATTCATCAGCGCGAGGCGGAAAATACCATGCGCGAGCTGGCGGTACGCGAAGGCATCTTCTGCGGGGTTAGCTCGGGTGGCGCGGTAGCAGGTGCGATGCGTGTGGCGCAGGAGAACCCTGGTGCAGTGGTGGTGGCGATTATCTGCGACCGCGGCGATCGTTATCTGTCTACCGGCGTCTTTGGCGAAGAGAGTTATTCGCAGGGGGCGGGGATTTAAGCGTCATGGAGATGATTTTATTCCGGGATAAGACCCGGGCGCAGCAAACCGATATTGTCGCGGTGCAGTCGCAGGTGGTGTACGGCAGCGTGGGGAACAGCATTGCGGTACCCAATATTCGTACCCACCGGCTTAACGTGACCGCCGTGCCGACGGTGCTGTTCAGCAACACGCCGCACTATGACACCTTTTACGGCGGGGTGATCCCCGATGAGTGGTTCAGCGGCTACCTGAAGGCGCTGGAAGAGCGCGAGATCCTGCGCGAGCTTAAGGCGGTCACTACGGGCTACATGGGCAGCGCCAGCCAGATTGTTCTGCTGGCGCAGTGGCTGAAGACGATCAAAGTGCAACACCCGGAGCTGCTGGTGCTGGTTGACCCGGTGATCGGGGATATCGACAGCGGTATGTACGTTAAACCTGATATTCCTGAGGCGTATCGTGAGCATCTGCTGCCGCTGGCGCAGGGCATTACGCCCAACGTATTCGAACTGGAAGTGTTAAGCGGTAAACCGTGCCGCACGCCAGAGAGCGCCATCGCCGCCGCGCAGGGGCTGCTTTCCGATACGCTGAAATGGGTGGCGATAACCAGTGCGCCAGTGGCCGACGACCCGCAGAATATTCACGTCGTGCTGGTGAGTAAAGAGGGCGTTACCGTAAGCGCGCACCCGCGCGTCGAGACGGATCTGAAAGGAACGGGCGATCTGTTCTGTTCAGAACTGGTCAGCGGTATCGTGGGGGGGAAAACCGTTGCTGACGCCATACGCATGGCAGGCGATCGGGTGACTGACGTCATGATCTATACGCAGTCGAAAGGTTACGACGAGCTTATCCTCCCCGCATAAACAAAAATGGCGCCCGAAGGCGCCATTTTTCTGTGCGGCAAGAATTACTTCTTGATGCGGATAACCGGGGTTTCACCCACGGTGACGCTGCCAGACAGTTTGATCAGCTCTTTGATTTCGTCCATGTTGGAGATAACAACCGGCGTCAGGGTAGACTTGGCTTTTTCTTCCAGCAGTGGCAGATCGAATTCAATCACCGGGTCGCCAACTTTAACACGCTGGCCTTCTTCTGCGATACGTTTGAAGCCTTCGCCTTTCAGTTCAACGGTGTCGATACCGAAGTGAACGAACAGTTCGATACCGCTATCAGATTCGATAGAGAACGCATGGTTGGTTTCAAAAATTTTACCGATGGTGCCGTCAACTGGAGCAACCATTTTGTTGCCAGTTGGTTTGATAGCAATGCCATCACCAACGATTTTCTCAGCAAACACTACATCCGGCACGTCTTCGATGTTGACGATCTCGCCGGAGAGCGGAGCAACAATCTCAATAGTTCCGGAGTCTTTCTTATCATCAGAAACCAGAGATTTCAGTTTATCGAACAAACCCATGATCTTCTCCTAAGCAGTAATTTGGGCCGCATCTCGTGGATTAGCAGATTGTTTTTTCTTCAATGAACTTGTTAACCAGCGTCATTAACTCGTCCGTTGTCGGTTGAGCAAGAGCCTGCTCTGCTAACACCTTCGCATCTTCGAAGTTCGTGTTACGGATAATCTTCTTAATGCGCGGGATGGAAATGGCGCTCATAGAGAATTCGTCCAGACCCATACCCAGCAACAGAAGTGTAGCACGTTCGTCGCCTGCAAGCTCACCACACATGCCAGTCCATTTACCTTCTGCATGAGAAGCATCAATAACTTGCTTGATCAAGTTCAGTACGGACGGTGACATTGGCTGGTAGAGATGTGAAATCATATCATTACCACGGTCAACTGCCAGGGTGTACTGCGTTAAATCATTGGTGCCGATACTAAAGAAATCAACTTCTTTGGCTAAATGACGCGCAATGGTCGCGGCTGCTGGTGTTTCCACCATTACGCCGATCTCAATTGACTCGTCAAATGCTTTACCTTCGTCACGCAGTTCCTGTTTGTAGATCTCGATCTCTTTCTTCAGTGCACGCACTTCTTCAACAGAGATGATCATCGGGAACATAATGCGCAGCTTACCGAAAGCAGAGGCACGCAGAATCGCACGCACCTGGTCACGCAGGATCTCTTTACGATCCATGGCGATACGCACTGCACGCCAGCCCAGGAATGGGTTCTCTTCTTTCGGGAAGTTCATGTACGGCAGCTCTTTGTCGCCACCGATGTCCATGGTACGGACGATAACGGCCTGAGAGCCACAGGCTTCAGCCACCGCTTTGTACGCCGCAAACTGCTCTTCTTCAGTTGGCAGGGCGTCACGGTCCATGAACAGGAATTCAGTACGATACAGACCCACACCTTCCGCGCCGTTGCGCTCAGCGCCATCGACGTCGCGTACGGTACCGATGTTAGCGCACACTTCTACCTGATGGCCGTCCAGCGTGATGGCTGGCAGGTCTTTCAGTTTAGCGAGTTCCGCTTTCTCGGTGGCAACCTGCTCCTGAACGGTACGCAGTTGCTCGATCACATCGTTAGTTGGGTTGACGTAAACCACGTTGTTTACGGCATCCAGAATCAGATAGTCGTCGTTTTTCACCTGAGTGGTGACGTTACCGGTACCCACGATGGCAGGCAGTTCCAGAGAACGCGCCATGATTGAGGTGTGGGAGGTACGGCCACCGGCGTCGGTGATGAAACCCAGCACCTTGTTAAGGTTCAGCTGTGCGGTTTCAGACGGGGTCAGATCAGCGGCAACCAGGATCACTTCGTCCTGAATCGCGCTCAGATCGATGATGGCCAGACCCAGGATGTTGCGCAGCAGGCGCTTACCGATGTCACGTACGTCAGCCGCACGCTCTTTCAGGTATTCATCGTCCAGCTCTTCCAGGGCAGATGCCTGACCTTCGATAACTTCATGCGCAGCCGCGTCGGCCGTCATGCCTTTATCTTTAATCAGGGCTATGATTTCCTGCTCCAGCTCCTCATCTTCGAGCAGCATGATGTGCCCTTCGAAGATAGCTTCTTTTTCTTCACCGAAAGTTTCGCCAGCTTTAGTTTTGATTGCTTCCAGTTGCGCAGATGCCTTGGCACGACCGCTCAGAAAACGTTCAACTTCCTGATCAACCTTGTCGGCAGAAATTTTTTTCCGGTCGATGACGATCTCGTCTTCTTTCAGCAGCAATGCTTTGCCGAAAGCGATACCCGGGGATGCTAAAATGCCTGAAATCATAACCCTACCTTACTTGTGACTGATATTTAAAAGAACCCGGAAACTTACTCGAGCTCAGCCATCAGTTTTACCAGATGCTCAACTGCTTTCTGCTCGTCTTCACCTTCAGCAGAGATAGTGACAACGGTGCCCTGAGTCAGGCCCAGAGTCTGCAGTTTGAACAGGCTTTTTGCGCTAGCGCTTTTGCCGTTGGAAGTCACAGTGATTTCAGAAGTGAAGCCTTTCGCTTCTTTAACAAACTGAGCAGCAGGGCGGGTGTGCAGACCGTTCGGAGCGGTAATGGTAACTTCTTGCTGGAACATTGTATTTCCCCAACTTATAGGTTTAGTGTTGTGGAACTAAAGTCTAGCCTGGCGACTGAACTTTAGCCTGTATTGTTAGCGCTGACGTTTCGATCGTCATTAAACATTATGCAGCGAAAGCAAGACTTGAACCAAATCATAAAATCGATTCAGCAAGGGTATTTCGTTCGCTGATTAATTTCACGCATCAAAATAATTGCTGGTTTAAATACCAGACCCAACGGGGTGAATCAATGCCAGGAGGGGTAAAACTTTGAAGCAGTCCACAAAAAAGCACCTAAAAAGGTGCTTTTTTACGCGTTATTAACATGCTGGCATTACTGTTGCAGTTCTTTCTCGGTAAACAGATCGGCAAACAGTGCAGTGCTTAAGTAACGCTCACCTGATGAAGGTAGGATAACCACAATATTCTTGTTGGTAAAGGACTCATCTTCCTGAAGTTTGAGCGCCGCCGCAACGGCCGCGCCGGAAGAGATACCGGCCAGAATACCTTCTTCATCCATCAGGCGGCGTGCCGTCGAGATGGCTTCTTCGTTCGTGATCGTGACGACTTTATCGATAAGCTTCAGATCCAGGTTACCCGGAATAAAGCCTGCGCCGATACCCTGAATCTTGTGCGGGCCCGGTTTGAGCTCTTCACCCGCCAGCGCCTGGGTGATAACCGGCGAGTCGGTCGGCTCAACGGCCACGGTGATCAGGTCTTTTTTACCTTTCGTGCCTTTAATATAGCGTGACACACCGGTCAGCGTACCGCCGGTACCCACGCCGGAGATAAACACATCAACCTGGCCATCGGTATCTTCCCAGATTTCCGGGCCGGTGGTTTTTTCGTGAATTTCCGGGTTTGCCGGGTTGCTGAACTGCTGAAGCAGCAGGTATTTCGCCGGATCGCTGGCAACAATCTCTTCGGCTTTCTGAATGGCACCTTTCATGCCCTTCGCGCCTTCGGTCAACACCAGGTTTGCACCCAGCGCTTTTAGCAGCTTGCGGCGTTCGATGCTCATGGTTTCAGGCATGGTCAGCGTCAGCTTATAGCCACGCGCCGCAGCCACATAGGCCAGCGCAATACCGGTGTTGCCGCTGGTAGGCTCCACCAGCTCAACGCCTGGCTTGAGCACGCCACGTTTTTCGGCATCCCAAATCATATTTGCACCGATACGGCATTTTACGCTGAAGCTCGGGTTGCGGGATTCGACCTTCGCCAGAATGCGTCCATTACCGATACGGTTCAGTCGAACCAGGGGCGTATGACCGATAGTCAGCGAGTTGTCTTCATAAATCTTACTCATGGCCTGTCCTTAACTGTATGAAATTGGGATACCGACCCAGCATACCTGCTAAGCAGGTAGGGGGAAGTAAGGAATTCGCATATCTATATACTGCAAGGAAATAATGGGGATCAGTATGGAATAAGGGATAGCATAAGCCATCCCTTGTTTACACATTTTTGCATTACTTCCATAACGCGTGCTTAGCACGGTAGCAGTCGACCCACATTGCCGTTGCGCCGCACACCGCAACGGGCATGATGAAAAGATTAAGGAAGGGGATCAAGGTGAACAGGCTGGTAAGCGCGCCAAACTGCATATTGGCCACTTTCTGCGTGCGCAGCGCGGTACGCATCTCTTTAAAGGGCACCTTGTGGTTATCAAAAGGGTAGTCGCAGTACTGAATAGCCAGCATCCAGGCGCTGAACAGGAACCACAGCACAGGCGCCACCGTCTGGCCGATACCGGGCACCAGATAAAGGAGAAGCAGTACAATTGCACGGGGGAGATACCAGGCGAATTTTTGCCATTCGCGCTTCATGATGCGCGGAATATCTTTCATGATCCCCAGTACGCCCGTGTCCGGTGGCGTGGCACCTGTCAGACGCGCTTCGAGCTGTTCCGCCAGCAGGCCGTTAAACGGCGCCGCAATCCAGTTGGCGATCGTTGAGAAGAAATAGCCGAACACCAACAGCACAGAAATCACCGCGAGTGGCCACAGCAGATAGCTCAGCCACTGCAGCCAGTCAGGCACATAGCTCATCATGGCCGGGACCCAGCTTTCAAGCTTCGTGAAAAGCCACCAGAAGGCGCCGCCCATAAGAATAATGTTGATCAGCAAGGGCAGAATGACGAAACGTCGAATACCCGGCAGGGAGACCAGTTTCCAGCCCTGAGAAAAATACCAGACGCCGCTGCGTGGGGGAGAAGAAAATGTTGAAACCATAACCAGGCTGTACTCCTTTTTTCACAACCAGTGGAATTGCCCGCCTATATTATCCAGTTACGGACCAATGACCAGTTCGGAAATGTTCGAAAAAACAGCAAAAAGCACGATTTAGTTCATCTTTATGCTGTGAATGCTCTGCACACACTTGCACTTGACGTAAACGGCAAATACTCTTAGTGAGTAAATGTTTGCCGTGGTGGCAAGGTGTTAGAACAACAGAGAATATAATGATGCAGGATTTGCGTCTGATATTAATCATTGTTGGCGCGATCGCCATAATCGCTTTACTGGTACATGGTTTCTGGACCAGCCGTAAAGAGCGTTCTTCTATGTTTCGCGATCGCCCACTGAAGCGCATGAAGTCCAGTCGTGACGACGATGACAGTGAATATGACATCGACGATCGCGATGACGACGGCGTGGGTGAAGTTCGTGTTCATCGGGTCAATACTGCGCCCGGCGCGGCTCATGGGGAGCATGAAGCCCCCCGTACTGCGCAGCACCAGTATCAACCGCCGTATGCTTCTGCACAGCCGCGCCAGCCTGCGCCGCAGCCTGTGGAAGAGCCGGTGCGTCAGCCGCCGCAGCAGCCTGTTCAACAGCGGCCAGCTGCGCCGCAGCCGGTTCCACAGCAACCCGTGCAGCAGCCTGTACAACCGCAGCCTGCTCAGCCGGTACAGCAACCGCCGCAACAGCCTGTTCAGGCGCAGCCTGCACCACAGCCAGCCCCGGCACCGCAGGTTGAGCCAGAGCCCGTTGTAGAGCCAGAACCGGTTGTTGAAAAACCGCAGCGTAAAGAAGCGGTGATCATCATGAACGTGGCCGCCCATCACGGCAGCCATCTGAACGGTGACGTGCTGCTTAACAGTATTCAACAGGCTGGCTTCAAGTTTGGCGACATGAATATTTTCCATCGCCACCTGAGCCCGGACGGTAGCGGCCCGGCGTTGTTTAGCCTGGCCAACATGGTTAACCCTGGCACCTTCGACCCTGAAATGACAGGCGATTTCGTGACGCCGGGCGTGACGATCTTTATGCAGGTTCCGTCTTACGGTGACGAACTGCAAAACTTTAAGCTGATGCTGCAGTCCGCTCAGCACATCGCTGACGAAGTCGGTGGTGTGGTGCTCGACGACCAGCGTCGCATGATGACGCCGCAGAAACTGCGCGAGTATCAGGACCGCATCCGCGAAGTTAAGGAAGCCAACGCGTAATCGACGCGTTTTCTTCAACTCCTCCTCAACCCCCGCCTGTCGGGGGTTTTTTCTCATTGATGGTGCGATATGGACTCAATCGAACAACAAATCACTGAACTGCGAACCACGCTTCGCCATCATGAATATCTTTATCATGTGATGGACGCACCGGAAGTGCCGGATGCGGAGTACGATCGCCTGATGCGTGAACTGCGCGATTTAGAGGCGCAGCACCCGGAGTTGATCACCCCGGACTCGCCAACCCAACGTGTCGGCGCTGAACCGCTAGGTGCGTTCAGCCAGGTACGTCATGAAGTGCCGATGCTCTCTCTGGATAACGTCTTCGATGAAGAGAGCTTCCTCGCCTTTAATAAGCGTGTGCAGGATCGACTCAAAAGCAGCGACGCCCTGACCTGGTGCTGTGAGCTGAAGCTGGATGGCCTGGCCGTCAGCATCCTCTACGAAAACGGCGTGCTGGTCCGTGCCGCAACGCGCGGTGATGGCACCACCGGGGAAGACATCACCACCAACGTGCGTACCATCCGCGCGATCCCGCTGAAGTTGCACGGCGACAATATTCCTGCTCGTCTGGAAGTGCGCGGTGAAGTTTTCCTGCCGCAGGCGGGCTTCGAGAAAATCAACGAAGAGGCGCGTCGCACCGGTGGGAAGGTGTTTGCGAACCCGCGCAACGCGGCGGCAGGCTCTTTACGCCAGCTGGACCCGCGTATTACCGCGAAGCGACCGCTTACTTTCTTCTGCTATGGCGTCGGTATTCTGGAAGGAGGGGAGCTGCCGGACACCCACCTCGGGCGTTTGCTGCAGTTTAAAGCGTGGGGCTTGCCGGTCAGCAACCGCGTGCAGCTTTGCGACTCACCGGAGGCGGTTCTTGCGTTTTATCGCAAGGTTGAAGAAGACCGCCCGACGCTCGGTTTTGATATCGATGGTGTGGTGATCAAGGTTAACTTGCTTGCGCTTCAGGAGCAGCTAGGCTTTGTGGCGCGAGCACCACGCTGGGCTGTGGCGTTTAAATTCCCGGCCCAGGAGCAGATGACCTTTGTCCGCGATGTGGAGTTCCAGGTGGGTCGTACCGGAGCCATCACGCCAGTTGCACGTCTGGAGCCAGTGCACGTGGCCGGTGTGCTGGTGAGCAACGCCACGCTGCATAACGCGGATGAAATCGATCGTCTTGGCCTGCGAATTGGTGACAAAGTGGTGATTCGCCGGGCGGGAGATGTGATCCCGCAGGTCGTCAACGTGGTTCAGTCAGAGCGCCCTGATGATACGCGCGCCATCGTGTTTCCGACGCATTGCCCGGTATGTGGCTCAGACGTAGAGCGTGTGGAAGGCGAAGCGGTGGCTCGCTGTACCGGGGGATTAATCTGTGGCGCGCAGCGTAAAGAGTCACTCAAGCACTTCGTTTCCCGACGGGCAATGGACGTTGACGGCATGGGCGACAAAATTATCGACCAGCTGGTTGAGAAAGAGTATGTCCACACGCCTGCGGATCTTTTCAAACTGACGGCGGGTAAGCTGACCGGTCTTGACCGCATGGGGCCGAAGTCGGCTCAGAATGTGGTGAATGCGCTGGAAGCCGCCAAAGAGACCACGTTTGCCCGTTTCCTCTATGCGCTTGGTATTCGTGAGGTGGGTGAAGCCACCGCAGCAGGTCTGGCGGCGTACTTTGGCACGCTGGACGCGCTGGAGAAAGCGAGCATCGAGGAGCTGCAAAAAGTGCCTGATGTCGGCATTGTGGTGGCCACGCACGTCTTTAACTTCTTTGCCGAAGAGAGCAACCGCGACGTCATCGGCAAACTGCTGGAGCAGGGCATTAAATGGCCTGCGCCAGTCGTCGTCAATGCCGAAGAGATCGACAGCCCGTTTGCCGGTAAAACGGTAGTACTGACCGGCAGTCTCAGCCAGCTTTCACGGGATGATGCGAAGGCGCGTCTGGTGGCGCTGGGGGCAAAAGTGGCGGGCAGCGTGTCGAAGAAAACGGATCTGGTGATCGCCGGGGAAGCCGCCGGTTCCAAGCTTGCAAAAGCGCAGGAGCTCGGGATTGAGGTAATCGATGAAGCAGAAATGATGCGTCTGTTGGGAGAGTAACGTGGAAAAAGAGCAGCTCGTCGAGATCGCCAATACAGAGATGCCGTTCGGTAAATATAAGGGCCGCAGGCTGATTGATTTGCCGGAAGAGTATCTGCTGTGGTTTGCCCGAAAGGATGAATTCCCGGCGGGACGCCTGGGCGAGCTAATGGCCATCACGCTACTGATTAAAACCGAGGGGCTGACCCAGCTGGTTCAGCCCCTGAAACGTCCTTAAGCCTTCGCGGCGCGGGTCTCTTCCTGCGCCAGTTTTTCCGTCTGACGTTTATAACGACGCGCCAGTACTGCACAGACCATCAGCTGGATCTGATGGAAAATCATCAGCGGCAGTACCATCATCCCAATCACCGAGGTCGGGAACAGAATGTTGGCCATCGGGATGCCGTTTGCCAGGCTTTTTTTCGAGCCGCAGAACACAATGGTGATTTCGTCTGCTTTGTTGAAGCCGCACTTGCGTGCCACAAAGACGTTTACCGCAATGACAATCGCCAGCAGGACGATACTGACCACCACGATAAACAGCAGCGAGCCTGCGCCCACCTTATGCCAGATACCATTCACCACGGCTTCGCTGAAGGCGGAGTAAACCACCAGCAGGATCGACGTCTGATCGGTTTTTGAGATCCATTTCTTGTGCTTCGCCACAAACGCCCCCGTCCACGGACGAGAAAGATGACCAAGGACAAATGGAAGAAGCAGCTGCAGACAGATTTTCCCGACCTGCTCCAGATTACCGCCTGCACCGTGCATATTCATCAGTAGGCCAACCAGCAGCGGCGAGACGAAAATCCCTAACAGGCTTGATGCCGATGCCGAGCAGACAGCGGCCGCGACGTTGCCGCCTGCCAGCGAAGTAAAGGCAATCGCGGACTGGACGGTGGCTGGCAAAATACAGAGGTAGAGGAAACCGGTATAGAGCGCCGGGTCAACATTGACCGGAGCCCACCACGCAAACAGCACGCCGAGTATTGGGAAAAGAATAAAGGTGCTGCACATGACCCACAGGTGGAGTCGCCAGTGGCTTCCCCCTGCGATAATGGCTTCGCGGGAGAGTTTGGCGCCGTGCATAAAGAACAGCAGCGCGATGGCCGCGGTAGTGAGTCCTTCAAAGAACGGCACAAAACCGCCGCGCGCGGGGAAGAAGGAGGCCAGTAAAACGGTGACGACCAGGGTAAGTGTAAACGGATCAAGAATACGAAATAGTTTCATAATGACTCCTGAAAACAGATGTCGCTATTGTGCTTTGTTCCCTTTGAGAAATAAAATTGATTTATTGCATCTATTCATGAATTAAACAGATGAATTATTCCTTACGTCAGCTTCGCGTTTTTGTCACCGTGGCCCATGCTCGCAGCTTCAGCCGGGCAGGGGAGATCATTGGCCTGAGCCAGTCGGCCGTGAGCCACAGTGTGAAAGAACTGGAACTCCAGACAGGTGTGCGTCTACTCGACCGCACCACGCGTGAAGTGGTATTAACCGAAGCCGGACAGCAGCTGGCGCTGCGACTGGAGCGGTTACTGGATGAACTGAACAGCACGCTCAGGGATGTCGGGAGACTGGGGCAGCAGCTTTCTGGCACCGTACGGGTGGCAGCAAGCCAGACGATTTCGGCGCATCTTATTCCGCAGTGTATTGCTGAGGGTAACCAGCGCTATCCGGATATCGATTTTGTGCTGCACGACAGGCCGCAACAGTGGGTGCTGGAGAGCATCCGCCAGGGCGATGTGGATTTTGGCATCGTCATCGATCCCGGCCAGGTGAGTGACCTGGAGTGTGAGATTGTGCTTTCTGAGCCTTTTTTGCTGCTCTGTCGGGACGACGATCCGCTGGCAATGCTGCCTCATGTTAGCTGGCAGACGCTGCAGGGCGCGAAACTGGTTTTACAGGATTATGCATCGGGCAGCCGTCCGTTGATTGACTCCGCGCTGAATGCTCAGGGGGTAAAAGCAACCATCGTGCAGGAGATTGGTCATCCGGCTACGCTGTTTCCTATGGTTGAGGCAGGCATTGGGATCAGCGTATTGCCTGCCCTGGCGCTGCCGTTGCCACAGGGGAGCCGGCTGGCTGTAAGACGGTTGACCCCGGTGGTTGACAGAAAGCTGATGCTGGTTCGACGAAAAAATCGTTCTCTTTCGGGGGCGGCACAGGCTATCTGGGAAGTGGTGCGTATCCAGGCGCAACGGTTAACCGAAGCCCGCATACGCGACCCACTGTTTAATGCTGCAGATGATTAGATGTAAATATCGATCTGATTGACATCTGATGGGTTGTTTACGCCTTCCACTTTGCCCTGCTTCTGGTCTTGTTTCTTCTGGGCCTCTTCCGCCTGCTGGCGCAATAGTTGTGCAAGCTGTGTCTGCAGCACTTTAAGCTGTGCCTGAATGAGCTCCTGCTGTTTTTTCTTCTCTTCCGGGCTGCCGGCACTCTCTGGCAGCTCTTTTAGCTGTTGAGTCAGTTTGGTGATTTGCTCCGTAATGCGGCTGATTTGGGCAGCAATATCGTTGCCACTGGAAGCACTCCCACCACTGTTACTGGTTTGAATAGGGTGGGTTGATGTCTGAATGGTCGTCATAGTCTTTCCTCTTACCATAAAACAGAGATATCGGCACCGATGGTGGGAGCTTGAGGAAAACTGCTATATCTGGCAGGGCGTTAGGCTGGCTGGAGCGGCTACAGGAAGTTTCTGTGCAAAAGATTCGAACCGTCCATATCGCAGATAGCAAAAAAGCGCCTTTAGGGCGCTTTTTTACATTGGTGGGTCGTGCAGGATTCGAACCTGCGACCAATTGATTAAAAGTCAACTGCTCTACCAACTGAGCTAACGACCCGAAATGGTGGGCGATGACGGGCTCGAACCGCCGACCCCCTCCGTGTAAAGGAGATGCTCTACCAACTGAGCTAATCGCCCATTTCGGAACTGCTGCGATAAGGTGAGAATGGTGGGCGATGACGGGCTCGAACCGCCGACCCCCTCCGTGTAAAGGAGATGCTCTACCAACTGAGCTAATCGCCCAATCTCAATTCTTATCTACACTGCGAGTCTACGTGAAGTAGATGGTGGGTGATGACGGGCTCGAACCGCCGACCCCCTCCGTGTAAAGGAGATGCTCTACCAACTGAGCTAATCACCCCCGCTGTGTGGAGTCGCATTATAGGGAGAGTTGAAAATGAGTCAACGCATTTTCTAAAGTTTTTATTCGTTCGTCGTAAAATTAAACAAAACGATCGTGAAATGGGCTGTGGCGCATGATTTCTAAACAAAAACAGCAAACTCGGTCACGATAAAGGGATCGACATTGAGGAATCGCCGCACAGTGATAGAATATTGCCCATCGTTTTTTCCCCAGGATTTGCCGATTGCCGGCATCTTTATAACGTAAGGCCATTTCATGAAAATCAAAACTCGCTTCGCGCCCAGCCCGACAGGCTACCTGCACGTCGGTGGTGCACGTACTGCTCTCTATTCCTGGCTTTTTGCACGCCACAACAAAGGTGAGTTCGTGCTGCGTATTGAAGACACCGATCTCGAGCGCTCCACGCCGGAAGCAATTGAAGCCATTATGGATGGGATGAACTGGCTGAATCTGCAGTGGGATGAAGGTCCTTACTTCCAGACCAAACGTTTTGACCGCTATAACGCGGTAATTGACGAGATGCTGGTCGCGGGTACGGCATACAAATGCTATTGCTCTAAAGAGCGCCTGGATGCGCTACGTGAAGAGCAGATGGCGAACGGCGAAAAGCCGCGTTACGACGGCCGCTGCCGCCATGACCACAGCGAGCATGCCGCTGATGAACCTTGCGTGGTGCGTTTTGCTAACCCACAGGACGGCTCTGTTATTTTTGACGACCAGATCCGTGGCCCAATCGAATTCAGCAACCAGGAGCTGGACGACCTGATCATCCGCCGTACCGACGGTTCTCCAACCTATAACTTCTGCGTGGTGGTGGACGACTGGGACATGGAAATCACTCACGTTATCCGTGGCGAAGACCATATCAATAACACCCCGCGCCAGATCAACATTCTGAAAGCGTTAAATGCCCCTGTTCCGGTCTATGCGCACGTTTCAATGATCAACGGTGACGACGGTAAAAAGCTGTCTAAACGTCACGGTGCGGTCAGCGTTATGCAGTATCGCGACGACGGCTATCTGCCGGAAGCGCTGCTGAACTACCTGGTGCGTCTGGGCTGGGCTCATGGCGATCAGGAAATTTTCAGCCGCGAAGAGATGATCGATCTGTTCTCTCTGAACTCTGTGAGCAAATCCGCCAGTGCGTTCAACACTGACAAGCTGCTGTGGCTGAACCACCACTACATCAATACCATGCCGCCGGAATATGTGGCGACTTACCTGCAGTGGCACATTGAGCAGGCCAATATTGATACCCGTACTGGCCCTGAGCTGGCGGACCTGGTGAAACTGCTCGGCGAGCGTTGCAAGACGCTGAAAGAGATCGCCGAAAGCTGCCGCTATTTCTATGAAGAGTTTGATGAGTTCGATGCGGATGCCGCGAAGAAACATCTGCGTCCTGTTGCGCGTCAGCCGCTGGAAGTGGTACGTGACAAACTGGCTGCCATCACTGAGTGGACCGCCGAGAATGTGCATCATGCGATTCAGGCTACAGCTGACGAACTGGAAGTCGGTATGGGTAAAGTAGGTATGCCACTGCGCGTAGCGGTGACCGGTGCGGGTCAGTCTCCGGCGCTGGATGTTACCGTTCACGCGATCGGTAAGTCTCGCAGCGTGGCGCGCATTAACAAGGCTCTGGGATTTATTGCTGAACGCGAAAACCAGCAGTAAAACAGCCTGAGATGCAAAAACGGCAGGGTAACCTGCCGTTTTTTTATGCGTGTAATTCAGCAATACCCAGGCGCGAAAGAAAACCGCTGATGCCTTCGCGTTTTAGCAACACATGCAGTCGCTCCTGTTCCAGCTGCGTCATGTTTTCAAGTGTGTCGACAATCTGCACGAGCAGATTCGATGACGCAGGATCGCCATAGGGCATCGTTACTTCTGCCAGGTGGTAAACCGCCTGACGGTTGCGAATGGCAGGGAGGTTCATGATATGCTCCTTCACCCGAGCATCAATGTGGATCAGCCGCGCCCGTCCCCCTTTCACGCCATTGATCCCTTCGGTTTTCCAGCCCTGCTGACGAATCCAGCGGTTAACGGTTTGCCGGGCAACACCCAGGCTGTTCGCCAGCTCTTCCGTGGTCATTTTGCTGCGTAATCTTTTCATATCAGTTATGGTCGCGAATCCCTAAACGTTGCAACAATCCGGTAATCCCTTCCCGCAGTAACAGCGATGTCATCTGCTTTTGCTCTTCCGGCGTCATTTCATTCGCCAGCGTCAGAAGTAATGTGTGCAGAGAACCGTTTTGCAACGCATTTTCCGGCATATCTGCGGTTTCCGTTGCCCGGCGCGCGCTGCGGATAAAGTCACGCACTTTCTCGTTCACATGTACCAGGCGCGCTTTCCCGCCCTGAACTCCCGGTTTTGGCGATGTAATCCAACCCTCTTTGCGTACCCATTTATTGATGGTCTGGCGGCTATAGCCAGTGAGGAGGGCTAACTCTTCTGGCGTCATTCGTTCCTTGATCATACAATTTCCTGAATATTTGTGGGGTCAATTAACGGTTCATTTTATAGCACCGTTTTAGGTGAAAACGTGACAGGCTTAACTCCTGACTGCGAGGCGGCTCGCAAAGTGGTTCATTTGCATGATTTTTCGGCGATTGAACGGCAGTGATTGATTTTGCCGTTGACACTCCGCAGCGGAATTCATATTATGCCGCCCGTCAACATGACAGCTTTACGATGGGGCTATAGCTCAGCTGGGAGAGCGCTTGCATGGCATGCAAGAGGTCAGCGGTTCGATCCCGCTTAGCTCCACCAAACTCTGAACCCAACAGAGTAGGGTAAGTAAAGTAACATGTGGGGCTATAGCTCAGCTGGGAGAGCGCTTGCATGGCATGCAAGAGGTCAGCGGTTCGATCCCGCTTAGCTCCACCAAAATTTGAACCCTCGTCGAAAGACGGGGGTTTTTTTATGTCTTTGTAACGACCTTCACCCTCTTTTGTTGCCAAATTAGCAGCGTTCCTATACCTCGCCTCAATCCAAATCAATAAACGAGTCTATAAATGGACTTCAACTTGATTCGAGCAATTAATAAACCTATTATCCGTCCGGCCAATAATTTGCATGGTAAAACAGATTATCCAACTTAATGAATAGAAAAACTTACAATAATGTAAAGATATTTATGATTGCTCTGGCGCTGTGTTTGATTACGGTGCCCTTTTCCCGTTATATCTCTCCACGCGCTATAGTAAATGGTCATGATGTTTATCTGGCATGGCTGCCGTTAAGCGTTATGCTGGCCGTGATTTTGTTATTTGGGCGTCGGGCAATCATTCCCATTCTTTTAAGTTTCACTATTGCTAACATCTACAATATTAATTTAGCGCCACTACAATATTTAGTATTATTGATCTGTCAGACGTTTTCTGTTTTTGCTGCCTGTGGCGTCCTGCGCCTTGTGCTGGGCAAGCGCTGGCGTCACTGCGTGCCGAACAAACACATTGGGCAACGTATATTCTGGCTGGGCTTTATGGTGCCGATAGGCATTAAAGGGTTGATGTATCTGTCTGGCTGCTTATTTGATTTTCCCGTGACTATCTCAACATTCTTTGGCGAAGGCACCGTAATTTATAACATCGTTGATATTCAAAGCTTGATATGCGCAGCGTTGATTTTCACCATGATGTTCTATTATCCATTAAGAATGATAATTAATCCCCGCTATGTCAGAACCTTCTGGCTGCGGAGCGTGAAGCCAGTGTTTTTTCATAAAAAATCTTTGTATGTATTCATCTGGCTGGCTTTTTTAATTTTCACCCTTGCCGTGTTATGTGCGCCATTTGAGTCACCGGTTATTGCTGGCTATTTAATGCCAGTCATTTTTATTCTCTTTACGCTAGGCATCAGTCGCCTCAGCTATGCGCTCATCTCTTTACTGTGGGCGGCATCCGCTCTGCTGCTGTTGACCTATAACTACAACTTCCTTAATGGCGTCGAATCTGGGCATTCACTCTCCTTTATCCTGTCTGTGCTGATCTCTTTCGCTATCTGTCTGCTTTACATGTCGCGGCTCTACCAGCGAAGCAACTGGTTGAAGCAGGACTGGCAGGACAGGGCGCTGACCGACCCGCTGACTGGTTTACCGAATATTCGGGCGCTGGAAGAGTTTCTTCAGGCTCAGCCGGATGCAAAAATCTGCTGCCTGCGGATGGACAACCTGGAATTTTTAAGTCGCCACTACGGCATTCTCATGCGGGTGCATTGCAAACGTAGGGTAACCACCTCCCTGCAGCCGCTGTTGCAGAAAGATGAGAAGCTCTTCCAGTTGCCAGGCAGCGAGCTGGTCATTGTATTGCTGGGGCCTGAAACCGCTGAACGGCTGCAGCATATGGTCGATCAATTAAATAGCCGAAAAATTTACTGGAACAACACGGGGCTGGATATCGAGTTTGGCGCATCCTGGGGAATGGTCGAAAACGGCGAGAACTTGCACCATACGCTGGGCCAACTGAGCTGGCTGGCCGAGCAGTCATGCGGAGCGCATAACGTACTCGCGCTCACCAATAGCCTGGAGGCCGCATCGGGGCAAACCACAGAACGGGTGCTGATGTTAGCGCGTATTAAACATGCCCTGGATGCCGGTCAGTTTCATTTATATGCCCAGCCAATCCAGAAAGCGGATGGCAGCGGTTATTACGAAATACTGGCGCGCATGGAAAGCGAGGGAGAGATTATCACGCCTGACCGCTTCATCCCGCTGATTGCCCAGTTTAACCTGAGCCACCGGTTTGATATGTGCGTGCTGGAAAAACTGCTGTTGTGGTTGCGCGATCATCCTGCGTCGCAGGGTGGCACTCGCTTTTCTGTCAATCTGATGCCTCTGACGCTGATGCAAAAAGAGGTGGCTACCGAGATTAGCGTGTTGTTCGAACACTATGGTATCGCGCCGCAGGACGTTGTCCTTGAGATCACGGAAGAGCAGGCCTTCTCGAACTCTGGCAGCAGTATCAAAAACCTTCAGCAGCTGCGGGATCGTGGGTTCCGTATCGCGATTGATGATTTTGGTACCGGCTATGCCAACTACGAACGACTCAGACGCCTTCAGGCGGATATCATTAAAATAGATGGCTGCTTTGTTAAAGATATCTGTACCGACGACATGGACGCGATGATTGTGCAGTCGATTTGTAATCTGGCAAAAACCAAATCACTGAGTGTGGTGGCAGAATATGTGGAGACGCCGGCGCAACGCGACATGCTGCTGCGCTTTGGTGTGGATTACCTGCAGGGATACCTGATAGGCAAACCGACGCCGCTTGACGCACTGCAGGCATAAAAAAACCGGGAGCCAGGCTCCCGGTTCTCATATAACGTGACGGGTTACAGTACCAGTGCTGCGATAGACGCTGACAGTACGCTCACCAGCGTTGAGCCGTAAACCAGTTTCAGACCGAAGCGAGAAACAACGTTACCCTGTTCTTCGTTCAGACCTTTAATCGCACCGGCGATGATACCGATGGACGAGAAGTTCGCGAAGGAAACCAGGAACACGGACAGGATGCCTTCCGCACGTGGAGAGAGCGTGCTGGCGATTTTCTGCAGATCCATCATTGCAACGAATTCGTTAGAAACCAGTTTGGTCGCCATGATACTGCCAACCTGCAGCGCTTCGTGAGCAGGGACACCCATCACCCAGGCAACAGGGTAGAAGATGTAGCCCAGGATGCCCTGGAAGGAGATGCCCAGAACCGCGGCGAACAGGGCGTTCAGGGCAGAGATCAGGGCGATGAAGCCGATCAGCATCGCGGCAACGATAATCGCCACTTTAAAGCCCGCCAGAATATATTCACCCAGCATTTCAAAGAAGCTCTGACCTTCGTGCAGATTTGCCATCTGCAGGTTCTCTTCGCCTTCCTCAACACGGTATGGGTTGATCAGTGACAGCACGATAAAGGTACTGAACATATTCAGCACCAGAGCAGCAACCACATATTTTGGTTCCAGCATGGTCATATACGCGCCCACGATAGACATGGAAACGGTGGACATTGCTGTTGCGGCCATGGTGTACATACGGTTACGGGACATCTTGCCGAGAATATCTTTATACGCGATAAAATTCTCTGACTGGCCCAGAATCAGGGAGCTGACGGCGTTGAATGATTCCAGCTTACCCATACCGTTAACTTTGGACAGTACGGTACCAATGGCGCGGATCACAATCGGCAGAACACGGATGTGTTGCAGAATACCAATCAGCGCAGAGATGAAGACGATTGGGCAAAGTACTTTCAGGAAGAAGAACGCCAGCCCTTCGTCGTTCATTTTACCGAAGACAAAGTTCGTCCCTTCGTTGGCGAATCCGAGCAGTTTTTCGAACATTTCGGAGAAGCCTTTTACGAAGCCAAGCCCCACGTTGGAGTTCAGGAAGAACCACGCGAGCAAAACTTCAATAACGAGAAGCTGAACAACAAAGCGAATGCGGATTTTTTTACGGTCATGGCTGACCAGCAACGCAAGCGCAGTAACGACAACGAGTGCCAGGACAAAGTGAAGGACGCGGTCCATATTTGCTCCAAATATGAGGCAGGTTTAATTTTCGTGCACATTCTATGTAACAACCGAAAAGAAAACGAGATCAAGGACACACTATAGTTACATCCTGTGACGAGTCTCAAAAATAGTGATCCACAATACATTTTTGTTATGTTAGGTAAATGAGTGAAAAGTTAAGTTTGTGTGCTAGTCTTCACAAAAGAGCGCGCGATTTCGGTTTCTGTTAGAGCGCCCCCGCTTACCCGCCTGTCTATCGTTCAAAGCTATCAGAGAAATCACTGCAACCGTTACAAATGATCTTGATAATCATTCTCATTTTGATAGCATTAAACATAGCAAAGGCTATATTTCAGAGGCAGAAATGACAAACAGTCGCGTAGAGGGTAGCAGTGGCAGAGCAGCGCGCAAGTTGCGGTTCGCATTAATGGGACCTGCGTTCATCGCTGCCATTGGCTATATCGATCCAGGCAATTTTGCGACCAATATTCAGGCTGGGGCCAGCTTTGGCTATAAGCTTCTGTGGGTGGTGGTCTGGGCTAACCTGATGGCTATGCTGATTCAGATGCTTTCCGCGAAACTGGGTATTGCCACCGGTAAAAACCTGGCGGAACAGATCCGCGATCATTACCCGCGCCCGGCGGTATGGTTGTACTGGATCCAGGCGGAAATCATTGCGATGGCAACCGATCTTGCCGAATTCATTGGTGCGGCAATTGGTTTCAAGCTGATCCTCGGCGTATCACTGCTGCAGGGGGCGGTGCTTACCGGCATTGCCACCTTCCTTATTCTGATGCTGCAGCGTCGGGGGCAAAAACCGCTGGAAAAAGTCATCGGCGGCCTGCTGCTGTTTGTCGCTGCGGCCTATATTGTCGAACTGATTTTCTCGCAGCCAAACCTGGCGCAGCTCGGTAAAGGGATGGTTATCCCAAGCCTGCCAACCTCTGAAGCGGTGTTCCTCGCTGCCGGGGTGCTGGGGGCGACCATCATGCCACATGTGATTTACCTTCACTCCTCGCTAACCCAGCACCTGCACGGGGGGACGCGCAAAGAACGCTATTCGGCAACCAAATGGGATGTGGCTATCGCCATGACGATTGCCGGTTTTGTGAATCTGGCGATGATGGCTACCGCTGCCGCAGCGTTCCACTTTAACGGTCACACCGGCATTGCCGATCTCGATCAGGCCTATCTGACGCTGGAGCCGTTACTGAGCCATGCGGCTGCGACCATATTTGGCTTAAGCCTGGTGGCGGCAGGTCTCTCCTCTACGGTGGTAGGAACACTGGCCGGGCAGGTGGTCATGCAGGGGTTCGTCCGCTTCCATATACCGCTGTGGGTACGTCGCACCGTCACAATGTTGCCGTCATTTGTGGTGATCCTGATGGGGCTGGATCCAACACGCATTCTGGTCATGAGCCAGGTGCTGCTGAGCTTCGGAATCGCACTTGCGCTGGTGCCGCTGCTGATCTTTACCAGCAACAAACATCTGATGGGCGAACTGGTTAACACCACGCTGGTGAAACGGACCGGATGGGTCATCGTGGTTGTGGTAGTGGCGCTGAACCTGTGGTTACTGATAGGCACGGCATTGGGGTTATAAAAGAAAAAGGAGCCGGGAGGCTCCTTTTTTAGATTAGTGACGACCGTAGCCGTGACCATGTCCACCGCGACCTTTACCGCCGCGATCCCAGCCGCCACGGCGGTCATCACGGTCGTTCCAGCCTTCGCGATAACCACGCTCGTAGGCGTTGTTTTTGTACCAGCCGCGGTGCAAACCATTATCATGTTTCCACCAGCGGTCGCCGCGCCACTCATAGTGACGGTGCCAGTAGTCACGGTCGCGCCAGTAGCCACCGTCCCAGTATCTGCCGTAGTCGTCACGATCGCCAATTTGTAATTTTACTGATGGCAACAGGGTGATTTCGCCAGCAGTGGCGACCAGCGGGGCCGAAGCCAGTAATACCGCTGCAAGAATCAGTGACCTGAACATACTCTTCTCCTTCACGATCGGGGCCTTAGGGGGCCTGTTAACGCAATTTTACGAGTTGGGAAAGCCTCGTTTCATCGCCTCAACTCCGAATTCAGACGTGATAGCACTTTTTGCTAAAACAGGATTTATTTTGAGCTATTCAGGATCCCGTCAATGGTGGCAAGCTCTTCCGCCGTGAAATGGCGGTTCTCCAGCATGCCTACTGCATCGTCTATTTGCCCGGTTTTACTGGCGCCAATCAGTACGGAAGTTACCGCCTCGTGGCGCAAAATCCAGGCCAGCGCCATCTGAGACAGCTTCTGTCCCCGGCTTTCTGCCAGCGCGTTCAGTCTTCTGACTTTTTCCAGTTTCTCCTGGGTTATCTGATCCGGGTTCAGGAACTTACTCCCGCTTGCGGCACGGGAGTCCGCCGGAATGCCGTTCAGATAACGATCGGTCAGTTGACCACCCGCCAGCGGCGAGAACGGAATGCAGCCGACACCTTTTTCCTGCAAAACGTCCAGCAAGCCCGCTTCCGGAGCACGTTCAAACATTGAATATTTCGGCTGATGGATCAGACACGGCGTGCCGAGGTCATGGAGTATGTCGATAGCCTGCCGTGCAAGCTCGGCCGGGTAATTGGACAAACCGACATACAGGGCTTTCCCCTGACGCACCAGATGGTCAAGCGCTTTCATTGTCTCCTGCAGCGGCGTTTCCGGGTCAGGACGGTGGTGATAGAAGATATCAACATACTCAAGCCCCATACGTTTCAGACTTTGATTCAGGCTTGCGATGAGATATTTGCGCGATCCCCAGTCACCGTAAGGGCCGTCCCACATGGTATAGCCCGCTTTCGTCGAGATGATCAGTTCATCGCGCCACGGCAGAAAATCTTCCTGCAAAATGCGGCCGAAATTGCGCTCGGCGGAACCGGGAGGCGGACCATAGTTATTGGCAAGGTCGAAGTGTGTAATACCAAGATCAAACGCGCGCTGTAAAAGTTGACGGCTGTTTTCGATAAGCGTGGCGTCACCGAAGTTGTGCCAGAGCCCAAGAGAGACGGCGGGTAATTTAACACCACTTTGCCCACAGCGACGATACAGCATTGTCTGATAACGGTTTTTATCTGGCTGATAGTGCATTCTCATGACCTCTGGCGCTAAAAAGTAAGAACAGTGTATGCGTTTACACTGATGCGAAAAAACAGAGCATAGCGCAGCCTTTTTTGTAAAGCATTCTTTCCATACTCTTCTTTCTGCCATTTCTGGACAGCCATCACGCTTATTTAATACTCAAAGTGAGGTCAACGTCAGAAGGACACCTGTTATGCGAACCCCGTACTGCGTCGCCGATTACCTGCTGGACCGTCTTACAGATTGTGGTGCCGATCATCTGTTTGGCGTGCCGGGCGACTATAACCTGCAGTTTCTCGATCATGTCATCGACAGCCCGGATATCTGTTGGGTGGGCTGTGCCAATGAGCTAAACGCATCTTATGCCGCTGACGGATATGCCCGATGTAAGGGCTTTGCCGCGCTGCTGACAACATTTGGCGTAGGGGAATTAAGTGCCATGAACGGCATGGCCGGCAGCTTTGCCGAGCATGTTCCGGTGTTACACATTGTGGGGGCACCGGGTACGGCCTCACAGCAAAAAGGGGAGCTGCTGCACCACACGCTGGGTGATGGTGAGTTCCGCCACTTCTACCATATGAGTGAACCGATCACGGTCGCGCAGGCGATCCTGACCGAACAAAACGCCTGCTACGAAATCGACAGAGTATTAACAACCATGCTGCGGGAGCGACGTCCAGGCTACCTGATGCTGCCAGCTGATGTGGCTAAAAAATCAGCCACGCTGCCTGTAAACGCTCTCACGTTTAAGACCGCGCATGCCGATAACGCCTGCCTGAAAGCGTTCCGAGAAGCCGCCGAGAGCAGGCTGAAAACAAGCAAGCGTACCGCGCTGTTGGCCGATTTCCTGGTCATGCGCCACGGCATGAAACATGCCCTGCAGAAATGGGTGAAAGAGGTGCCCATTGCCCACGCCACCATGCTGATGGGCAAGGGCATTTTTGACGAACGCCAGCCCGGTTTTTATGGCACGTACAGTGGTTCGGCAAGCGTCGGGGCGGTAAAAGAGGCCATCGAAGGGGCAGATACGGTACTGTGCATTGGCACGCGTTTTACTGATACCCTGACGGCGGGGTTTACCCATCAGCTGACGCAGGCGCAAACGATAGAAGTGCAGCCCCATGCCGCACGGGTGGGGGATGTCTGGTTTACCGGTATCCCTATGTCTGACGCGATCGAGACGCTGGTGGCTCTCTGCAAACAGTATGTCCACGATACCCTGGTGCCAGTCTCTCACAGCGGTATCGCCTTCCCGCAATCCGAGGGCTCGCTCACTCAGGAGAATTTCTGGAGCACCCTGCAAACCTTTATTCGTCCGGGTGACATTATTCTTGCCGACCAGGGAACGTCAGCCTTTGGTGCGATCGATTTGCGTCTGCCGGCAGATGTGAATTTTATCGTCCAGCCGCTGTGGGGCTCCATTGGCTACACCCTGGCCGCGGCGTATGGTGCCCAAACCGCCTGTCCAGACCGGCGCGTCATTGTGCTCACGGGGGATGGCGCCGCGCAGTTGACCATTCAGGAACTGGGCTCGATGCTGCGTGATAAACAGCACCCCATTATCCTGGTGCTCAACAATGAAGGGTACACCGTAGAAAGGGCCATTCATGGACCGGAACAGCGCTATAACGACATTGCCTTATGGAACTGGACGCAAATTCCGCAGGCACTGAGCCTGGATCCTCAGGCACAGTGCTGGCGGGTCAGTGAAGCGGAACAGCTGGCGGAGGTGCTCGAAAAAGTGGCACACCACGAGCGGCTATCACTGATTGAAGTGATGCTACCCAAAGCGGATATCCCGCCGCTGTTAGGGGCGATTACCAAAGCGCTGGAAGCGCGTAACAACGCCTGATCACTTGTCGTTACGCCAGGCCATCATCATCGGTTTGCCCGCCAGCAGGAGCCAGGCGGGCAACATCACGATGCAAAGTAACGGGATGAGAGTAGTATCCGGAACCACCACCGCGGCCATAAACAGGCTCAGCCAGGCATCACGCGTCACCACCAATACCAGCCCCAGAATAGAGCAAGAGACGGTAATCGCCGCCGGAACCGCATCCACATGTTCATGCAGCATCAGCCCCAACGCGACGCCAACAAAGACCGCCGGGAAAATCCGTCCGCCACGGAAACCGCACGCTGCCGCCACCACCAGCGCAGCCAGCTTTATGAGCGCAAACAGCAAATAATCGGACACGCTAAACACCTGACTGAAGGCCAGCTGTTGCATCTCATCCAGACCTTTAAACAGCGTTACCTTACCGCCGATGGCCCCTAAAATGCCGAGGATCAATCCGCCGACCCCGAGGATAAGCACCGGATGTTTGAGCTTATGCACCAGCCGGTGCAGACGCGGCAGACACCATACGGCGATCATCCCCAGCGCAATGGCAATAGCGACCACAACCGCACCGCTGAAGATATCGGCTATCTGCATCTGGCCGTAGTGGGGAAGGGAGAGCGAGAAGTGTGGATTGAAAAACAGACTGGTGGTGAGCGCACCGGCCGCGGCGGCCATCAGTGGCGCAAAGAGTTTATCCCAGAGCGGCACGTCGTTATTGCTGGAAAGCGTCTGCGAGAAAATCAGCGCGGCCGCGACCGGCGTGCCGAAGAGCGCGCCAATGGTGCCGGCCGATGCCAGAATCGTCCAGTCCAGGGCCCCGACGCGGGGTAAAATGCGTGAGCCGAGATACACCGCCAGACCGATGTTGACCGCCATGATCGGGTGTTCCGGCCCCAGGCTAACGCCGCCCGCCAGACCGATAATCAACGCGATAATGAGCCCTGGCAGCGCTGCAGGTGCGACCGGAGCACCAATCAGCGGTTCCAGCGCCGGATCAGGCCCGGCGTGCCCTGGGCTAAAGCGGATCACCAGACCCACCGCAACCCCCGTCAGGGTCAGCATCATAATGATCCATGCCGGCGAATCAACGCTGATACCCACCTGAGCCGGAAGCGCCGTCCATAACATCGTTTGCAGCACCGAGGCGACTTTCATCACGACGATAAGCACCAGGCTTGAGACAATACCAATAATTAAGGCCGGGATTGCCAGCAACAGCATGGTTCTGGCTCGCGGGTGGAGCATGATAATTTCCTTGTACAAAAAGGTATTACGTTACTTTGCACAATCAGCATTGTGGCAATAGTGCAAAAGGTGCTGAAACGGTAAAGTTATTCTGTGACGAAGATCGATAATCCCGGGGCATTCACCTTCCGGTCGTTGTTGTTATCACGCCTTGAATTTACAGTGTTCCAAAGATTTATTCTGACTTTAGCGGAGCAGTAGAAGAATGACAAAGTATGCTTTGGTAGGAGATGTGGGCGGCACTAACGCGCGCCTGGCATTATGCGATGTAAGTAGCGGTGAAATTTCCCAGGCGAAAACCTATTCAGGGCTGGATTACCCCAGCCTTGAGGCCGTTGTACGCGTCTATCTGGAAGAGCACAAGGTCAGAGTTGACGATGGCTGTATCGCGATTGCCTGCCCGATTACCGGCGACTGGGTCGCGATGACCAACCATACCTGGGCATTTTCCATCGCCGAGATGAAAAAGAACCTCGGCTTTGCACATCTGGAAATCATCAACGACTTTACTGCTGTGTCGATGGCCATCCCGATGCTGAAGCCAGAGCATCTGACTCAGTTTGGCGGTACTGCACCGGTAGAAGGCAAGCCGATTGCCGTTTACGGTGCCGGTACGGGGCTGGGCGTTTCGCATCTGGTTCATGTTGATAAGCGCTGGGTGAGTCTGCCGGGTGAAGGTGGCCACGTGGATTTTGCGCCGAACAGTGAAGAAGAGGGCATTATTCTGGAAGAGCTACGCGCTGAGATCGGCCACGTGTCGGCTGAGCGCGTGCTTTCCGGCCCGGGGCTGGTAAACCTGTATCGTGCGATTGTGAAGTCTGACGGCCGTCTGCCGGAAAATCTGCAGCCGAAAGACGTGACCGAGCGCGCACTGGCAGACAGCTGCATCGACTGCCGTCGCGCGCTGTCGCTGTTCTGCGTGATCATGGGGCGTTTTGGTGGCAACCTGGCGCTTACGCTCGGCACCTTCGGTGGCGTTTACATTGCCGGTGGCATTGTGCCGCGCTTCCTGGAGTTCTTCAAAGCATCAGGCTTCCGCGGCGGGTTCGAAGACAAAGGACGTTTTAAAAGCTACGTGCAGGACATTCCTGTTTATCTGATTGTGCACGACAACCCGGGTTTACTTGGCTCGGGCGCCCACCTGCGTCAGGTGCTCGGCCAGATCCTCTAAAACCCAGCCCCTCTCTTGCGGGAGAGGGGATTTACAGGTGCATTAACTGGCGGAACTCTTTGACCTTGCTGCGGCTCACTGGCACCTGAAAATCAAGATCCTTCAGGCGCAAAATGTAGGTATTGTTAAACCACGGCTCGATCTCGCGGATCTTGTTTAAATTCACACAAAACGAGCGGTGACAGCGGAAGAAATGCGCTGTCGGCAGCTTGCTGCAAAACTCGGTAATGTTCATCGCCATCACGTACGATTCCCGCCGCGTATAGACAAATGTCATCTTTTCATGGGCTTCGGCATAGTAGATATCGTTAACCGGCGTCACGATGATACGTTCATCTTTCACCAGGTTAATCGTGTCGTTCTCACGTACTGCGGGGCTTGCGGTGACAGGGGCGTTCTGCTGTTGCCACGCGGCCTCCAGCTTTTGCAGCATAGTGACGATGCGCGACTCCTGGTAAGGCTTAAGGATATAGTCAAACGCCTCCAGCTCGAAGGCTTCAACCGCATGCTCCTTCCAGGCGGTGACGAAAACAATAAACGGCTTATGGGCAAACTGATTGATGTTTTGCGCCAGTAATACGCCATCCAGTGATGGAATGTTGATATCAAGAAAAATGGCGTCAACGCGGTTATGCTGCAAAAACTTCAGCACGTCCAGACCATCGTCAAACGTGCCCACGATCTCCATCTGACTGTGCGTTTTGATGAGCCAGCTCAGCTCCTGTTGAGCCAGAAACTCATCTTCTACAATGATCACTTTCACGGGTTACTCCGGCCTAAGGCAACAGGGATGTAGACGCATGAACGGGAGAGCGTTCATTCGGAATATAAAAGGCGATCTCGGTGCCCGGTTCAAGGCGCTGAATATGCAGCCCGTCGCCGTACAGCAGTTTGACCCGGTGGTGGACATTCAGCAGCCCAATCTTATTCCCCGGCATCTCGTTGGCCTCAACGCGCTCAATGACTTTAGGATCAATTCCGTGGCCGGTATCGCGCACGGCAATCCGCACGCGGTTGCCGCTTTCGGTCACGCTGATGGTCACCACCCCTTTCCCTTTACACGGCTGAATCCCATGGACGATAGCGTTCTCAACCAGCGGCTGGATCAGCAGGCTTGGGATCACACAATTGACCTCTTCATCAATATCGTAAATGACCGTCAGTTTGTCACCAAAGCGCGCCTGCTCAATCGCAATGTAATCCTTGATCTGATAAAGCTCTTTTTTAATGTCGATCTGCTCGTCATCTTTTAGCTCAATGTTGTAGCGCAGGTAGCGTGACAGATTGAAAATCAGCTGACGTGCGGTATCCGGATTAAGTCGAATGGACGAGGAGATCGCATTCAGCGCGTTAAACAGAAAATGAGGATTAATTTTACTTTGCAGCGCGCGCAGCTCTGCCTTATTTGCCATCTCGCGCAGCTGTTCCGCGCGGGAGACCTCCAGCTGGGTAGAGATAATCTGCGACAGCCCGATGGCCATCTCCTGCAGGGAGGAGGTGATCTGGTGCGCGTGGCAGTAGTAAATTTTTAGGGTTCCTGTCACCACGCCTTTCTCCCACAGCGGGATCACCAGCATGGAGTGAATTTCTGGGGTTCTGTGGGCTTCATCATTGTTTTTAATGATGATTTTACCGTAATTGATCGCCTGCCTGGTGGTGGGGCTGATGGTGTCATCACTGTCCTGATAGTTATGCTCACCCACGCCAACATAGGCCAGGACGTGGTCGATATTGGTAATGGCCACGGCATCGGCATGAATATCGCGACGGATGATATCGCAGACCTGACGTAAGGATTCGGCGTTAACATGGCGGAAGAGCGGGAGCGTTTTGTTGGCGATATCCAGCGCCAGCTTGGCCTGACGTGCGGCGCTGGCCTCTTTTTCCCCTTCAACGCTTTGCACCAGCAGCACGATAAAACCGATACAGACGCTGCCGAGGATCATCGGAATACCGATTTTAGAGACAATATCCAGCCCCAGCGCGATGGTGGGAGCCCAGACGACCACCAGAACCATGGTCAGCGTTTCGCACAGCATGCCCGCGATGATCCCGGCGCGCCAGTGCTGCTTTTTCGGTATTTTGCGGTTAATCCAGCCGGAAAGGACACCGGCGATGATGCTGGTGATAAAACACGGCACCGCCGTCACGCCGCCGATATCTATCAGGTAACGATGTGTCCCGGCAATGAGACCCGTAATAATGCCCACCCAGGGGCCAAACAAGATCCCACCGGACATCACGGCGATAACACGCACGTTGACCAGCGACCCTTCTACCGGCACCCCGGACCAGGTGCTGAACAGGGCGAACAGTGAAAAGATGGCGGTAACGGCCAGCAGCTCTTTTGCCGAGTGGGCGGACTTGTGCAAAAGCTCGCGGAACAGGCGAATACGAATGAGGAAAAACAGGCAAATCAGCATTAATGCCGCACGGTCAAAAACCGCCAGCAGCATATCGAATATTTCGTGCACGAGTCGACCAGCGAAAAGAGGAAAGCCCAATGATAAAAAACCTGACGCCTGTTGACCAGCTATCCGTCGGGTTTATCAAATGAGGAAAAACCATAATCTTCAAAGGGGATTGAGAGTGGCTTCCTGAAGATGCCAGTTTTTTTACTCCTGGAGAACGGCAAGGTAACAGCTTTGATATCATCATGTTAAATACTGGGTATTAAAATTGCACAATAAGCAGGAACGCTTCCGCTTTCGGTATCTGAAGGTTCCCGTTTTTAACGCGACATCTTTTTTTTGCTTAACCCCTCGACAGCATGTTTTTTTTCAGGTTATTTTCTAAACACGCCACATAAGTGGCAGCGTCGCTCGGACGGTCCGGGCGCTAACGTTAATCTGAGGAATCTATGGCTGAATTCAGTCCTGAACGCCGTTTTACGCGTATCGATCGTCTCCCCCCTTATGTTTTCAATATCACTGCTGAACTGAAGATGGCTGCGCGTCGTCGCGGCGAAGATATTATCGATTTCAGCATGGGTAACCCTGACGGCCCAACGCCTGCGCATATTGTTGAGAAGCTCTGCACGGTCGCCCAGCGCCCGGATACGCACGGTTACTCCACCTCTCGCGGCATTCCTCGATTACGTCGCGCGATCTCTCGCTGGTACCGGGATCGCTATCAGGTTGACATCGATCCGGAAAGTGAAGCCATTGTCACCATTGGCTCGAAAGAGGGGCTGGCGCACCTGATGTTGGCTACGCTGGATCATGGTGATACGGTGCTGGTGCCTAATCCAAGCTATCCCATCCATATTTACGGCGCGGTGATTGCCGGGGCGCAGGTTCGCTCTGTGCCGCTGGTGGAAGGGGTCGATTTCTTTAACGAGCTGGAACGTGCGATTCGCGAAAGCTATCCGAAACCGAAGATGATGATCCTCGGCTTCCCGTCTAACCCTACGGCGCAGTGTGTAGAACTCGACTTCTTTGAGAAAGTCGTCGCACTGGCGAAGCGTTACGATGTGCTGGTGGTACACGACTTAGCCTACGCCGATATTGTGTACGACGGCTGGAAAGCGCCTTCCATTATGCAGGTTCCGGGCGCACGTGATGTGGCGGTGGAATTCTTTACCCTGTCGAAAAGCTACAACATGGCGGGGTGGCGTATTGGCTTTATGGTGGGTAACAAAACGCTGGTGAGTGCACTGGCGCGTATTAAGAGTTACCACGATTACGGCACTTTTACCCCATTGCAGGTGGCCGCTATCGCCGCGCTGGAAGGCGATCAGCAGTGTGTTCATGATATTGCCGCCCAGTATAAACGCCGTCGCGATGTGCTGGTGAAAGGGCTGCATGAGGCTGGCTGGATGGTGGAAATGCCGAAAGCGTCAATGTATGTCTGGGCAAAAATCCCTGAGCCTTACGCGGCGATGGGGTCACTGGAGTTTGCCAAAAAGCTGTTGCAGGACGCGAAAGTCTGCGTCTCGCCGGGCATTGGCTTCGGTGATTATGGCGATACCCATGTACGGTTCGCGCTGATTGAAAACAGCGACCGTATTCGTCAGGCGGTGAGGGGCATTAAGAGTATGTTCCGCGCCGACGGGCTTCTCGCATCAAAGAGTGCCGCTGAACAGCACGAATCTTAATGACATAAAAAAACAGGAGCCAACGGCTCCTGTTTTTTTGACTGCATGTTCTTCGCTAGATCATCAGGGCGAAGGTTCCGGCCCACACTAAAACAATCACCGAAATGCCCATAAAGAAATATTTCACGTTTCATCGCTCCGCGTATCTTCTGGTACGCACTTAAAAACAGAGTCCACCTGATTATAGAGAACTGACATTTGCCTGAGACGGAAATGAGAATTATCCCGTTACGATGCAAACTCCAGCTCAGAATTCTGTGCTTTCCTGTTGCCAGACGGCGCTAATGTACGCCTAAAAATGAGGGGTGACAAGAGGCATTTTTTTAAATACTTTCCGTAACTTACGGGTGTCGTGGAACGGCGACAGTTTGATTTCAGAGCGCAATAAATCCACGTTGAGCGACGGCAAGAAAAGACAATTACTCAGGGTGATTACAGGTGATTGAAAAGGTTAGTTTCTTAGCGAAACTAACCTTTCTCCACATTAAATATAGAGAGACGCTTCGCCATGCGGCCGCGTTTTGAAACGGCGATGCATCCACAGATACTGCTCCGGCGCGCGCATAATTTCGGTCTCGATAACTTTATTGATGAACGCTGCGGCTTCGCATTCATTTTCCGGATAGTTTGCCATCTCCGGAGAGATGTGCAGACGATAGCCAGATTTATCAACCTTTCTTACCATTGTCACGGTCAGCATTGCGGCGCCTGACAGACGCGAAATCACGAACGTGCCGTTGGTGGTGGCGACATTTTTAACCGCAAAGAAGGGCGCAAAACTGCTGCCTTTACGTCCGTAGTCCTGATCGGGTGCAAACCAGACGGCTTCGCCTTTCTTCAGGGCGCCGACCATACCGCGCAGATTGTTACGGCTGATCATCGCCTTATTGGAACGCATGCGACCACGGGTTTGTACCCACTCCATCAGCGGACTGTTGTGCGGGCGGTAGGTGGCCATCATCGGCTGACAAAGCCCCATTACTCGGCCGCCCAGCTCCAGCGACATAAAGTGGACACCAACTACCATCACGCCACGGTTTTGCATTTGCGCGCGTTTCAGGTTTTCGAGACCTTCCACGTCAAACCATTTGCGGACGCGCTCATCAGGCCAGAACCAGGCCATGCCGGTTTCAAGCAACGCCATGCCGATAGATTTAAAGTTCTCGGCAATCAGTGTTTCGCGCTGCTGCGCATTATACTGGGGAAAGCACAGTTCGAGATTTTTACGGGCAATAGATTCACGACGTTTGAGGAAGTGGCGGGACACGCTGCCGAGCCTGGAGCCCAGTACGCGGATCACAGGATAAGGAAGTTGAACCAGAAGCCAGAGTACGCCAAGACCAAACCATGTAAACCAGTAACGCGGGTGTAAAAACGCACGTTTGAAGTGGGATTGAGACAAAATAGTGAACCTATGTAAAGCCTTTGAAAGTAACGCATAAAGCGATACCACGTGCCAATTAGACCGTTGGACAAGGTCATGGTTGCAGGCTTTACCGATCTTTACGGCGTTGCCTGACCACTGCTGACGTTGGGTGGGCGGCGTAATGTAGCACCGTTATACGATATGTGCTATTACTCGTTTTTGATTAAAAAAGCGGCACCTGGAAAGGGTGTTGATTTTGTTGCTGTTGTTGATTATCACGCATGCCAGACGGTGAATCCGGGCGCTTAATTCCCGTCGGACAAGCTAACGATCTCCCCTGGAGGGTGTAAATGGAAACCTATTTACAAACCGTAAGGGATGAGTGGATTCAGTTAATCAATGAAACGGATCCCCTCGTTCATCAACTTACTGCGCAACTGGCCAGCGATCATGCTTCTGGTCTGATTACGGAGTTTTATCGTGTGGTCCTGGCCGACCCTCATGCAGCGGAGTTTCTGACCACTGAGCAGGTTGAAAGGCAGCTGCAGGAAGCGCTGCGCCGTTGGCTTGTTGATGTTCTCTCCTGCCGGGTTGAACAGGTTGATGAACAGATGCGGGCTCAGCAGCGCGCCGCCGATGTTCACGCCCGAATAGGTATATCAGTCGACCTGGTTGAGATGGGTTTTCGGATCCTGAAAAAGCTGTTGTTACCCCTTATTAATGCCACACCACACCCTTCTGAGACCAAGTTAAGCATCTATCACTACGCCATTAACAGCATTGATCTGGCAATGGAGGTGATGTCGCGCGCCTATGTCTTCAGCGAGAACAATGCGGCAAAAGAGGACGAGAACTATCGAATCTTCTCGCTGATGGAAAATGCAGAAGTTGAGAAGGAGCGGCAGACCGCCGCATTGCTGACGTGGGAACTGTCGCTGCTTTATAAAGTGATGCTGGACTCCAGCATCGACAACAGCCGGCCGCTCGGGCAGTCCGACTTTGGGCTGTGGTTCAGTCATAAGGGACGTCACTACTTCAGTGGTATTGCCGAAGCAGGGCATATCTCTCGTCTTATCCAGGAGTTCGACGCGGCTTTTCATGACGTTCGTCAGACAGACGATGCCCTTCACGACAGACTGCGGCAGGTGCAATTTTTGCGGCTGACGCGAACGACCTTCTCGCAAATCGTGACCCTGCTGCATGAGCTGTTTGATGAGGTAGCCCGGCACGAGGTGGGCGTGGATGTGCTCACGCGTCTGCTCAACCGTCGCTTCCTGCCAACCATTTTTAAACGTGAAATTACCCAGGCAAGTCGTTCTGGTACGCCGCTGTCGGTGTTACTTATTGATGTCGATAAGTTCAAGCAAATCAACGATACCTGGGGGCACAACACGGGAGATGAAATATTAAGAAAGGTTGCCGGGGCGTTTTATGACAACGTTCGCACCTGTGACTATGTCTTCCGCTACGGCGGAGATGAGTTTTTGATTGTGCTAACGGAAATCACCGAAGCCGATACCCTGCGCATTGCCGAGCGGATCCGCCGACGCGTGGAAAAAATTAAGATTCATTCCCCGACAGGCGAGCCGATACCGTTGTCGCTTTCGATTGGGGCGGCCATGTTTAATGGTCATCCTGACTACGAACGTCTGATTCAGGCTGCGGATGAGGCGTTGTATGGGCAAAACGACGGGGGCGAAACTGCGTGGAGTTATGGAAAGCGCAGTGATGTTTACTATCAAAGTGTCCCCTGCAGGAATCGAACCTGCAACTAGCCCTTAGGAGGGGCTCGTTATATCCATTTAACTAAGGGGACGAGGCGGCACGAGTATACCGTTATTTACACTTTGCGTTAAGCGCATTGCCGCCCGACTGCTCAAAGAGTCACCATTCAGGCCGATTTATTTGCCGACTTTTCATCATTTTCCTGCGCTTTCAGCTCGGCTTTACGCTTATTAGACATGTCGTTACGGATCTGGGCATGACTCAACAGCGCAAAAATAAAGGTTCCGCCGCAGATGTTGCCCGCAAGCGTGGGTAGTGCAAATGGCCAGAAGAAATCGGTCCAGTGAAGCGTGCCGTTAAACACCAGATAGAGGATTTCTACAGTACCCACCACGATATGGGTGGTGTCGGCCAGCGCAATCAGCCACGTCATTAATATGATTACCACAATTTTGGCGCTGCCTGCAGACGGGAACATCCAGACCATTGTCGCGATAATCCAGCCAGAGATAATGGCGTTAGAGAACATCTCCACGGGCGTGTTTTTCATCACATCCATACCGATTTTCACAAACGCATCCCGGGTGGGTTCATCAAATATCGGCATATATTCAAACGCCCAGGCGGCGATACCCGTGCCGATGAGGTTGCCCAGCAAGACCACACTCCACAGACGCATCAGTAAGCCAAAGTTACCCAGGGTCGGGTTTTGCATGACCGGCAGAACGGCGGTGACCGTGTTTTCAGTAAAAAGCTGCTGGCGGGCCATAATGACGATGATAAAGCCGAAGGTGTAGCCCAGGTTCTCCAGCAAAAAGCCACCGGGTACACCTTCAAGCTGCACATGGAAAATGCCCTTCGCAAGTAGCGATGCCCCCATCGAGAGGCCTGCCGCGATAGCGGACCACAGCAGGGCCATGGCATCGCGCTCCATCTCCTTTTCCCCATCCTGACGGATATGTTCATGGATCGCCATCGCGCGGGAGGGAAGGCGATCTTCATCAATCTCTATCTTTTCACCGCGCTCTTTTTCCTCGCTCTCAATTTCAAGTTCTTCATTGCTCTCGCCAATTTTCTCTTCGCCCACGTCTTTCATAACCGCTCCAGTTGGGTGTTCTTTCTTTTAAGCGTAGCGGCTTTTAACAAATTGCCCGTGGGGATGCTCTTAAAGTGAGGGTAATGGCAACAAAGGTGAGACATCTCATTCAAAGCCATTATAAAATTGCCAGCGAAACGAATTCTAAAAGCCAGGCTATGCTGAGATCAGAGTGACGGTGGTTACTGCCCGTAATTGTGCTCATAGACATCGGTAAACGTGCTGATACAATCACTTGCACGTTTACAGACGGAGCATCAAATGCTCCGTTACGGATGGCAATCAACGATAGCCATACTGAACAGGGAGAATTTTATGAAACTTCGGCTGTCGGCGCTTGCGCTGGGCGCGACGATGCTTGTGGGCTGCGCCAGCTCCGGGGAGCAAACGGGACGCTCCGATCCTCTCGAAGGATTTAACCGCTCAATGTATAGCTTCAACTATAACGTGCTGGATCCGTATGTGGTTCGCCCGGTGGCGGTTGCATGGCGTGATTATGTTCCCCAGCCTGCGCGTAACGGGTTGAGCAATTTCACCAGTAACCTTGAAGAGCCAGCGGTGATGGTCAACTACTTCCTGCAAGGCGATCCGTATCAGGGGATGGTGCACTTTACTCGCTTCTTCCTGAACTCCCTGCTGGGGATGGGGGGCTTTATCGATGTCGCCGGCATGGCGAACCCGAAACTGCAGCGTGAACAGCCGCACCGCTTCGGGAGTACGCTGGGTCATTATGGCGTCGGTTACGGCCCTTACGTTCATCTGCCGTTCTATGGCAGCTTCACCGTGCGTGATGATGGCGGTGATATGGTGGATACGCTGTATCCGGTTCTTTCGTGGCTGACCTGGCCGCTGTCGATTGGTAAATGGACGGTAGAAGGGATTGAAACACGTGCGCAACTGCTCGATTCCGACGGTCTGCTGCGTCAGTCTTCCGATCCATACATCATGGTGCGTGAAGCTTACTTCCAGAATCATGACTTTATTGCCAATGGTGGCAAGCTGAAGCCGGAAGAGAATCCAAACGCGAAGGCAATCGAGAACGAATTAAAAGATATCGATTCGGAATAAATAAAAAGGTGAGCGATGCTCACCTTTTTTGATCCCTGCGCGAATTAGAACGCGTAGTTGAAGTTCAGGCCATACAGCCAGGCTTTACCTTCGGAAGAGAACTCATACGGACCTTCCTTGAAGCTGACTTTTTGACCGTGCATATACGAAACACCTGCATCGACAGAGGCATCTTTGTTGAAGGCGTAGGTCGCACCGGCGCTCAGCCAGAAGCGGTCCTGATCCGGAATGGAGATAGAACGTTTGTCAGCCGGAACCGGGCTATCATCGAAGGCAATACCGGTACGGAACGTCCAGTTGTCATCCATATAGTAGGTGGTACCCAGTGCGATGCGGTAGGCATCACGGAAGCTTTCATCTTTATAGAACAGCGTGTCGCCTTTGCTGTTGGTCGCTTTCAGCTCCTGGAACTGGCTCCAGCTGGTGTAGGTCAGGCTATAGTGAATCGCCCACTGTGGTGCCACGCGGTTATAACCGGACAATTCCCACATTTCCGGTAAGTGCAGACTCAGAGAACCGCCAGTGGTACGGCCATCGGTGCCCATTGGCAGGCCGAAGGTGCCGAGGATCTGGTTATAAGCAGAAGGCAGGCTGCTCTTGTAGTCGCCGTCAAAGTCGATTTTCACTTCGGAACGGTAGGTGAAACCGTAACGGTTGTTTTTATCGAGTTCATAAAGGATACCGGCGTTCCAGCCAAAGCCCCACTCGTCACCCTTCAGATAGGCGATCTGGGTGTCTGCCGGGATCCCTGCAACCTGTTGTGCCAGAGGCGGCGGCAGTGCGCCGGAGCCCGCAACGATTTTGCCGAGATCGCCCGCGTAACGTTCGATTTTCGCTTTAGCATAAACGGCATCAAAGCCAACGCCGAAGCTCCAGTTACTGTTCAGACGGTAAGCACCGCTCAGGTTCAGGTTCAGAGTCTCAAGGTCGGTCTTACCGCCATAGGCTCCTGCTGCGTAGTCGTTATTAAACTCGGTCGCTAAACCATAGTTAGAGGTTACGGATGCACCCCAGCCAAACTGGTCGTTGATTGGCGCGACGAAGTGCAGGTTTGGCACCCATGCCGTTGGTGCGATGTTATCGGAATTCAGGCTGGCTCCGCTCGGGGAACGGCCCGTAATATCCACACCCGGATCAACAAAGATGGCGCCCGCTGAGAACGTTGGGCGATCAAACATCATGATCAGCGCAGGGTTACGACTGGCGTTTCCTGCATCATCAGCAATTGCACCTTCCCCGGAATACGCACGGCCAAGGCCAGAGGAAGAAAATTCGTTTAACTGGAAGCCCGCTGACCAGGCGGACGTAGAGACGATTGCCACTGCGACTGCCAGCGCAGTCTTGTTGAACAGGGTTTTCTGGCTCATGACCATAACCTCATTGAGTTATTTTTATTCAATAATTGTTACATACCGTAACAGGAGCGCGAAGTGTAGGGTCTGAGGTATGACTTACAAATCAGACCAGTGGCCAGAGTATAGGTCTGACCAGCTAGAATGTTGCAAGTTTGTTTATTAATATTTTCAAACATGTTTCTTGAAACGAGATCTGGTTGGCAAAAATGTGACCATCACGACTCACCCAAAAGGGCGAATTTTGTTTTAGATCATTTTTTAGTGTGATATTGGTCACTTATCCCGTTTTGCGCCATTAACGGCTGGAGAGCGTCTGCATCGGGGCGTAAAATATCAGCATCGTGTTTGTCTCGCGTCCTGCGCGAATACAGAGGAAATTGAGATATGAGTAAATGCAGTGCTGATGAAACCCCGGTTTGCTGCTGTATGGATGTTGGTACCATCATGGACAACTCCGATTGCACCGCCTCTTACAGCCGCGTGTTCACCAATCGTGCCGAAGCGGAAGAAACCCTGGCGGCGCTGAGCAAGCGCGCGCGCGACGTAGAATCCGATCCGTGTGAAATCAAGTCCACCTTCACGGAAGTGGACGGCGGCGTGAAGCTGGATATCGACTTTGTCTTCGCCTGCGAAGCTGAAACGCTGATTTTCCAACTCGGTCTGCGTTAATCTCCGCGGCCTGATGCCCTCTCCTACGGGTGAGGGTGCAAACACTCAAAACGGTAACCTCTGGGTTACCGTTTTGTTTTTACCTCGGGGCATTTTCTTTTTTCTTCTCTGTGTTTTAGTTCGCATTTTTTCGTTTCCCCAATTGGCTGAATGTAAAAAAATGGTTAAGACTATTTATCAGGTCAGACCACTTTATGTTTGCAAAAAATTTTTACAGGGGAATGTTATGAGTCAGGCATTACCGCTTATCACCCGACAAGGTGACCGCATTGCCATTGTCAGTGGATTGCGTACGCCGTTTGCGCGTCAGGCGACAGCGTTTCACGGCATACCGGCCGTCGATCTGGGGAAAATGGTGGTGGGGGAGATGCTGGCTCGCAGCGAAATACCGCCTGACGTCATTGAGCAGCTGGTTTTTGGCCAGGTTGTTCAGATGCCAGAAGCCCCCAATATTGCACGAGAAATTGTCCTTGGCACCGGAATGAACGTGCATACGGATGCTTACAGCGTCAGCCGTGCGTGTGCAACCAGCTTTCAGGCAGTGGCAAACGTGGCCGAAAGCCTGATGGCGGGCACCATTCGCGCGGGGATCGCCGGCGGGGCAGACTCGTCCTCCGTGCTGCCGATAGGGGTCAGTAAAAAGCTGGCCCGCATTCTGGTGGATGCAAATAAAGCGCGCACCACCGGGCAAAAACTCAAGCTCTTCTCGCGTTTACGCCTTCGTGACCTGATGCCTGTTCCACCTGCGGTGGCTGAATACTCCACCGGCTTGCGCATGGGCGACACCGCCGAGCAGATGGCCAAAACCTACGGCATTACCCGGGAGCAGCAGGATGCGCTGGCTCACCGTTCCCATCAGTTGGCGGCGAAAGCCTGGTCGGAAGGCAAGCTGGACGACGAGGTGATGACCGCGTATATCCCGCCTTACCGCGAACCGCTGGTGGAAGATAACAACATTCGTGGCACCTCGACGCTGGCGGACTACGCCAGACTGCGTCCGGCATTCGACCGCAAACACGGCACCGTTACGGCCGCCAACAGTACTCCGCTGACGGATGGTGCTGCCGCGGTGATCCTGATGACCGAATCGCGAGCCAAAGAGCTTGGCCTTACCCCGCTCGGTTATCTGCGCAGCTACGCATTTACGGCGATCGACGTCTGGCAGGACATGCTGTTAGGCCCGGCCTGGTCCACGCCGCTGGCGCTGGATCGCGCAGGGTTGACCCTCGCTGATTTAACGCTGATTGATATGCACGAGGCCTTTGCCGCACAAACCCTGGCCAACGTCCAGCTACTGGCCAGCGAACGTTTTGCTCGCGATGTGCTTGGCCGCGCCCATGCCACCGGAGAAGTGGATCAAAGCAAATTTAACGTACTGGGCGGCTCTATCGCCTACGGTCATCCGTTTGCGGCGACGGGCGCAAGGATGATCACCCAAACATTACATGAGTTACGTCGCCGTGGCGGCGGTTTTGGCCTCGTCACCGCCTGCGCGGCGGGCGGTCTTGGGGCAGCAATGGTTCTGGAGGCTGAATAATGGCAATGGCATCTGCATTTAATCTGACGGTTCGCCTCGATAACGTGGCTGTGATTACCATTGATGTCCCCGACGAAAAGATGAATACCCTGAAGGCGGAATTTGGCGTTCAGGTGCGCGAGATGTTAAAGCAGATCCGCGAGAACAAAGCGATTCGCGGCCTGGTGTTTATCTCGGCAAAGCCAGACAACTTTATTGCCGGGGCCGATATCAACATGATCGCCCGGGCGCAAAGCGCGCAGGAGGCGGAAGATCTGGCGCGCCAGGGGCAGCAGGTGATGGCGGAGATCCATTCGCTGCCGATCCCGGCGATCGCCGCGATCCACGGTGCATGCCTGGGCGGTGGGCTGGAGCTGGCGCTGGCCTGTCACAGTCGTATTTGTACTGGCGACGCGAAAACCGTTCTTGGGTTGCCGGAAGTACAGCTAGGGCTGCTTCCCGGCTCCGGTGGAACGCAGCGTCTGCCGCGGCTGGTTGGCGTTAGTACAGCGCTGGAGATGATCTTAACCGGCAAACAGCTGCGTGCCCGTCAGGCGCTGAAAGCGGGGCTGGTTGATGACGTCGTTCCGCATTCCATTTTGCTGGAAGCCGCCGTAGAGCTGGCGCTGAAGGGACGTCAGGCAAGACGTGCTCTGCCGGTGCGTGAGCGCATCCTGGCCGGGCCGCTGGGGCGGGCGCTGCTGTTTAGCATGGTGGGCAAGAAAACCGAACAAAAGACCAAAGGCAACTATCCGGCGGCGAAGCGCATTCTTGAGGTGATTGAAACCGGGTTGTCGCAGGGTAGCAGCAGCGGTTATGCCGCTGAGGCAAAAGCCTTTGGTGAACTGGCGATGACGCCACAATCGCAGGCGTTGCGCAGCATCTTCTTTGCCAGCACTGACGTTAAAAAAGATCCGGGCAGTGACGCGGAACCTGCACCGCTCAACGCCGTTGGCGTTCTCGGGGGCGGACTGATGGGCGGCGGCATTGCGTTTGTCACAGCCAGCAAAGCCAAATTGCCCGTACGTATCAAAGACATCAACCCTAAAGGGATCAACCACGCGCTGCAGTACAGCTGGCAGAACCTTGATCGGAAGGTTAAACGCCGCCATATCAAGGCAAGCGAGCGGGATAAAACCGTGGCCATGATCAGCGGCACTACGGACTACCGTGGTTTTGCCCATCGCGATCTGGTGATTGAAGCGGTGTTTGAAGACCTGGCGCTTAAGCAGCAGATGGTTGCAGACGTTGAGCAACATTGTGCGCCGCACACGATTTTCGCCTCGAATACCTCTTCATTACCGATCGGTGATATCGCAGCGAAAGCCGCGCGTCCTGAGCAGGTGATTGGCCTGCACTTTTTTAGTCCGGTTGAAAAAATGCCGCTGGTTGAGGTTATTCCACACGCCTCAACCAGCCCGCAGACTGTCTCTACGGTAGTGAAACTGGCGAAAAAGCAGGGCAAAACCCCGATCGTCGTGGCAGATAAAGCGGGTTTCTACGTAAACCGAATTCTGGCGCCGTATATCAACGAAGCGATGCGCCTGCTGGTGGAAGGGGAGAAGATCGAACACGTCGACGAGGCGCTGGTCAAGTTTGGTTTCCCCGTTGGCCCAATCCAACTTTTGGATGAGGTAGGAATAGACACCGGCACTAAAATTATACCTGTGCTGGAGGCCGCATATGGCGAGCGTTTTAGCCCGCCTGCAAACATTGTTTCTGCAATTTTGAAGGACGATCGCAAAGGCAGAAAAAATGAATGCGGTTTCTATCTTTACGGTGCAAAAGGGCGTAAAAGCAAGAAACAGGTCGACCCTTCGGTCTATGGGCTTATCCCAACAACCGGACAGGCGAAACTGTCTGCCGTTCAGTGTGCTGAACGTTGTGTAATGATGATGCTTAATGAAGCCGCACGCTGTTTTGGTGAGCAGGTGATTAAAAGCGCACGCGATGGCGATATTGGCGCCGTATTTGGTATTGGTTTCCCGCCGTTCCTTGGCGGCCCGTTCCGTTACATGGACACCCTCGGAGCGGGTGAAGTGGTTGCGATTCTGCAACGTCTTGCCACGCAGTATGGTCCCCGGTTTACACCCTGTGACGAATTATTGCAGATGGCGGAACGGGGCCAGACATTTTGGCCAGCAAGGGAAACTGTCCTCGTAAGTTGAGGTCAAAGAAGGGTAAATCCGGCGGTGAATGAATCTGATTTGGCGATTTTGTAAACAGAGATTGACTATACTTACGCCATTGAGGTAAAAAACAGCGTTTCATTCACCGAATGGATCAGGCACAATGCCCGGCCATCGGGTTTTCTACCTCAAGCATTAATCGCGGGTAGTTAACGTCGGTGATTCTGGTTAACAAAAGCGGTGCAATATGCAAGTTTTTATCATGCGTCACGGCGACGCGGCACTCGATGCCGCCAGTGACTCAGTACGTCCTTTAACCGTCTGCGGCTGCGACGAATCTCGTCAGATGGCGAACTGGCTTAAAGGTCAAAAAGTGGACATTGAACGCGTTCTGGTGAGTCCGTTCCTGCGTGCTGAACAGACGCTGGATGTGGTAGGGGAGTGTATGAACCTGCCGACCAGCGTGGATGTTCTCCCTGAACTCACGCCGTGTGGTGATGTCGGCCTTGTCAGTGCCTACCTGCAGGCGCTGTGCAATGAAGGTGTCGCTTCTGCACTGGTCATTTCCCACCTGCCACTGGTTGGCTATCTGGTATCTGAACTGTGCCCGGGCGAGACGCCACCGATGTTTACAACCTCCGCCATTGCCAACGTCACCCTCGACGAAACCGGCAAAGGGGTCTTCAACTGGCAAATGAGTCCATGCAATCTCCGGATGGCGAAAGCAATCTGAGGTGACGTGCGATAAGGCGGGAGCAACTATGCCTCCCGCCATGTTTTCAGGGCAGTTCTGGCGGTTGCCACTCTTCAACTTCAATCAACACCAGCAAGGCGGCATCTCCGCCGTACTCTTTGGGTGCCTGATGAAACGCCATCACGTGTGGATGCTGAGCCAGCCACAGCGGCGTTTGTTGCTTAAGAACATGTTTACCGTGGCCGTGCATCACGCAGGCACAAAACACATGTTCGCGGCGACAGGCGGCAATCAACGCCCCCAGCTCCTGTTTCGCCTGCATCTGCGTCAAACCATGCAAATCGAGAAACAGCTCGGGTGAATAATCTCCCCGGCGTAATTTTTTCAGCTCAAAGTGGCTGACATCTTCGCGAACGTACTTGACCGCACCCTGCGTGTTAAGCAGCGGCTGAAACTCATCGGAAAAATAGTGGCTATTATCCGCCTGCTCCTGCAATAGCCTTTTGACCGGTACTTCGCTGACTTTTTTGCGCATCGGCCGGTGGACAATGGTGTCCTGCTTGATTTGACGCGTCCCGGTCATGAGCTGACGGAAAAGCGCCTGATCCTCCTCGCTGAGCGATGTTTTCTTTTTCATTCGTCGTTCTCATCTCGTATTTCCGATAGTGTACCCGACTAAACGCATTTTTTAACCTCAAGCGGTATGCGTCATTGCTGATTTATCGCCGTCTTCATGGCAAACTAGCCGCCGAAAATTATGCGAGCATGCCCTGGAGGAAAGAGTGGATAAAATTTTTGTCGATGAAGCAGTAAACGAGCTGCATACCATACAGGACATGTTGCGCTGGTCGGTTAGCCGCTTCAGCGCCGCCAATATCTGGTACGGACACGGCACGGATAACCCGTGGGATGAAGCTGTTCAACTGGTGCTGCCTTCTCTCTACCTGCCGCTCGATATTCCGGAAGACATGCGCACCGCGCGTCTGACCTCCAGCGAAAAGCACCGCATCGTTGAGCGTGTGATCCGCCGCGTGAACGAGCGTATTCCGGTTGCCTATCTGACCAACAAAGCCTGGTTCTGCGGTCACGAATTCTATGTTGATGAACGCGTGCTGGTGCCGCGCTCGCCGATTGGTGAGCTGATCAACAACCACTTCGAAGGGCTGATTAACCGTCAACCGCAGCACATTCTGGATATGTGTACCGGCAGCGGCTGCATTGCCATTGCCTGCGCTTATGCCTTCCCGGAAGCGGAAGTGGACGCGGTGGACATCTCCACCGACGCACTGGCGGTAACCGAGCACAACATTGAAGAACACGGGCTGATCCACCATGTTACGCCTATCCGCTCCGATCTGTTCCGTGACCTGCCGACGCTGCAGTACGATCTGATCGTAACCAACCCGCCGTACGTGGATGCGGAAGATATGTCCGATCTGCCGAACGAATATCGTCACGAGCCAGAATTGGGCCTGGCATCGGGTTCTGACGGCCTGAAGCTGACCCGTCGCATTCTGGCCTGCGCACCGGATTATCTGACCGACGACGGTGTTCTGATTTGTGAAGTGGGCAACAGCATGGTACATCTGATAGAGCAGTACCCGGATGTGCCGTTCACCTGGCTTGAGTTCGATAACGGCGGTGACGGCGTCTTTATGCTGACCAAAGCGCAGCTGCTCGACGCGCGCGAACATTTCAGCATCTACAAAGATTAATCCAGCGGGCTTCGGCCCGTTTCACAACGCTCACACACAAATAACGACATCGGAGCCGTGATGGCAGGAAACAGTATTGGACAAATATTCCGCGTGACCACCTTTGGTGAGTCGCACGGGCTGGCACTGGGCTGTATCGTTGACGGCGTACCGCCAGGCATCGAACTCACCGAAGCCGATTTACAGCACGACCTTGACCGTCGTCGTCCAGGCACCTCTCGCTACACCACGCAGCGTCGCGAGCCGGACCAGGTCAAAATTCTCTCAGGCGTTTTTGAAGGCCGCACCACCGGGACCAGTATTGGTCTGCTGATTGAAAACACCGACCAACGTTCTCAGGACTACGGTGCCATCAAGGATGTGTTCCGTCCGGGCCACGCTGACTACACCTACGAACAAAAGTACGGTTTTCGCGACTATCGCGGCGGTGGACGCTCCTCCGCCCGTGAAACTGCGATGCGCGTCGCCGCAGGGGCGATTGCCAAGAAATACCTGCAGCAGAAATTTGGCATCGTGATCCGCGGGTGCCTGACCCAGATGGGTGACATTCCGCTGGCCATTAAAGACTGGGAGCAGGTTGAACAAAACCCGTTCTTCTGTGCTGATGTTGAGAAGCTGGAGGCGCTGGACGAGCTGATGCGTGGCCTGAAAAAAGAGGGCGACTCTATCGGTGCAAAAGTGACCGTGGTGGCTGACGGCGTACCGCCAGGCTGGGGTGAGCCTGTATTTGACCGTCTGGACGCGGACATTGCCCACGCGCTGATGAGCATCAACGCGGTGAAGGGCGTCGAAATTGGCGACGGTTTTGACGTGGTTCAGCTTCGCGGCAGCCAGAACCGTGACGAAATTACAAAAGAGGGCTTCCAGAGCAATCATGCGGGTGGCATTCTCGGCGGCATCAGCAGCGGGCAGCAGATTATTGCCAATATCGCACTGAAGCCAACGTCCAGCATTACCGTGCCGGGCCACACAATTAACCGCTCTGGTGAAGAAATTGAGATGATCACCAAAGGACGTCACGATCCGTGTGTCGGGATCCGCGCGGTGCCAATCGCAGAAGCCATGCTGGCAATCGTGTTGATGGATCACTTCCTGCGCCAGCGTGCGCAGAATGCGGATGTGACGACCACCATTCCACGCTGGTAACTATGAAAAAAACCGCAATTGCTCTGCTGGCGCTACTCGCCAGTGGGGCCAGTCTGGCCGCCACGCCATGGCAAAAAATCACTCACCCGGTGGCGGGAAGCGCGCAGTCGATTGGTGCGTTCTCCAATGGCTGTATCGTTGGTGCGCAGGAGCTTCCTCTGCAGTCGGATACTTATCAGGTGATGCGTACCGACCAGCGTCGTTACTTCGGCCACCCGGATCTGGTGCTGTTTATCCAGCGTCTGGGTAACCAGGTGCATAACCTGGGGCTGGGTACGATGCTGATTGGCGATATGGGTATGCCTGCTGGCGGTCGTTTCAACGGTGGGCACGCCAGTCACCAGACCGGGCTGGATGTGGATATTTTCCTGCAGTTGCCTAAAACGCGCTGGACCTCGGCCCAACTGCTGAAGCCGCAGGCGCTGGATCTGGTGGCGCGCGACGGCAAAAGCGTTGTGCCGTCGCTGTGGACCCCGGATGTTTTCAGCCTGATTAAGCTGGCAGCGAAGGACAACGAGGTCACGCGGATCTTCGTTAACCCGGCCATCAAGCAGCAGCTCTGCCTGGATGAGGGAACCGATCGCGACTGGCTGCGCAAAGTGCGTCCGTGGTTCCAGCATCGTGCGCATATGCACGTACGTCTGCGCTGCCCGGTAAACAGTCTGGAATGTGAAGATCAGCCGCTACCACCGCCAGGCGATGGCTGCGGTGCGGAACTGCAAAGCTGGTTTGAACCGGCAAAACCTGGAACCTCTAAGCCTGAGAAGAAGACACCGCCTCCGTTGCCGCCTTCCTGCCAGGCGCTACTGGATGAGCATGTACTTTAATGGATAATTTCGTCGACCTGTTTATGGTGTCACCGCTGCTGCTGCTGGTGCTGTTCTTTGTGGCAATGCTGGCCGGTTTTATCGATGCCCTCGCGGGCGGTGGCGGGTTGCTTACCGTTCCGGCGCTGCTGGCGGCGGGCATGAGCCCGGCTCAGGCGCTTGCCACCAACAAGCTTCAGGCCTGCGGCGGGTCCCTTTCCGCGTCGCTCTATTTTATTCGCCATAAGGTGGTTAATCTTGCCGACCAGAAGCTCAATATTCTGATGACCTTCATCGGCTCAACCTCCGGTGCGCTGTTGGTTCAGCATGTACAGTCTGACATTTTGCGTCAGATCCTGCCGGTGCTGGTCATCTGTATTGGCCTCTACTTTCTGCTGATGCCAAAGCTCGGTGAAGAGGACAGGCAGCGTCGGCTGCATGGTCTGCCGTTCGCGCTTATCGCAGGCGGCTGCGTCGGGTTTTACGATGGCTTCTTTGGCCCAGGCGCCGGGTCGTTCTATGCCCTGGCGTTTGTCACGCTGGCCGGATTTAACCTCGCCAAATCTACCGCCCACGCTAAAGTGCTGAATGCCACCTCGAACGTCGGCGGCCTGCTGCTGTTTATCATCGGCGGCAAGGTTATCTGGGCAACCGGGTTTGTGATGATGGCGGGGCAGTTTTTAGGCGCGCGCGCGGGCTCGCGTCTGGTATTAAGCAAAGGACAGAAGCTGATTCGCCCGATGATCGTCATCGTCTCGGCGGTGATGAGCGCCAAGCTTCTTTATGACAGCCATGGACAGGAGATCCTCACCTGGCTGGGGATGAATGCATGAACAGTACGCATAACTATGAACAGCTGATTGAGATTTTTGACGGCTGTTTTGCTGATGATTTTAATACCCGTCTGATTAAAGGCGACGACGAACCGATCTATCTTCCTGCTGATGCAGAGGTGCCCTATAACCGCATCGTGTTTGCGCATGGTTTTTACGCCAGTGGCCTGCATGAGATTTCACACTGGTGCATTGCGGGAAAAGCGCGTCGCGAGCTGGTGGACTTTGGTTACTGGTACTGTCCGGACGGACGTGACGCGGCCACGCAGGGTCAGTTTGAAGATGTGGAAGTCAAACCGCAGGCGCTGGAGTGGCTGTTCTGCGTGGCGGCGGGTTTCCCGTTCAACGTCAGCTGTGACAATCTCGAAGGGGATTTCGAGCCAGACCGTATTCTCTTCCAGCGCCGCGTGCATGCGCAGGTGATGGAGTATCTTGAGAAAGGCATCCCGGAACGCCCGGCACGCCTGATCAAGGCTTTACAGAATTATTACCATACGCCGGAGATCACGGCGGAATGCTTCCCGTGGCCGGAAGATCTTTAACAGAGGAAAGAAGATGATCGCAGAATTTGAATCACGCATTCTGGCGTTAATTGATGACATGGTGGAACACGCCAGTGATGATGAGCTGTTCGCCAGCGGTTATCTGCGTGGTCACCTGACGCTGGCCGTTGCCGAGCTGGAAGCCGGGGACGATCACTCTGCCGAGGCCATTCATGATGAAGTGAGCCGCAGCCTGGAAAAAGCCATCCAGGCGGGCGAGCTTTCTCCGCGCGACCAGTCTCTGGTGCTGGGTATGTGGGACAACCTGTTCCAGCAGGCGAAAGCGAAGTAAGCGTTTCACCTCCCTCTCCCGGTGGGAGAGGGCACCCTATTTAACCTGCTTCCCCTTCAGCAATTTCCGCACCCACAAACGATTCGGATTCAGCCCTGCGAGCGTGGTGCTGTCCAGCGGAATGGGCTCATCGCTCATTTGCGCGGCTAACGCTTCCGCCAGCAGCGGTGCAGAACATAACCCGCGCGATCCCAGTCCGCCCAGCATAAACAGCTCCGGATGAACCGGTGAGACTACTGCCGTCTCCTTGTGTTCAGCCAGATCCTGATACGCCTCAAGCGTTGCCTCATAGTCCGGTACATTTCCCGCCATGGGCAGATGATCGCGGGTGGCGCAGCGTACGCCGCAGCGCGCTTCGCCCCCGCTGACGTCAACCTCTCTCGCCCACGCCGCGTCCGGGAAACAGTCAATCAGGCGCTGGCGGTTCTGCTGCTGATCTTCCTCGCGGTAATGCGTGTCTGTTTCACCGCGATGGTAACTGGCACCAATGCAATGATGAGCATTAGACGGATTTTGCGGCGTCAGGTAGCCGTCATAGCACAGCACCTGGCGCAGTTGGCTCAGTGCAGGCGCGGTCGGAATATGGCTCACCTGGCCGCCAACCGGATAAACGGGCAATGTCTCTGTCTGGACAAACTGACTGATGTGATGTCCGTTTGCCAGCACAACGCTGGCATGCGTGGCCTCTTTGCCATCGGCAAAGCGCAGGGTCCAGTGGGTTGTCCGGCTAAGCGATGCAACCTTATGAGCATAATGCACCGTCAGCCCGCGTGACTGTGCCAGGGTAATCGCCGCAGTGGTCAGTTCGGCAGGGCACAGCCAGCCGCCGAGCGGATACTTAATACCGCCACAGCCCGTCTCAACGCCGGTGGTGTCTGTCACCGTTTGCGCACTTACCGCGCGGGCAATCTCTTCCGGCAGGCCCAGCGACAGCATCTGCGCGATTTTTTGCTGGCTCTTTTCATCCCAGCCGAGCTGCGTCACGCCGCACCAGTCATGGTCGAATGCCACCGGAAGAGTGTCGTATACGCGACGGGCAAAGGTAAAGGCCGCGGGGAAAAACTGGAACAGTGCCGGGTCGTGCGCGCTTAAAAGCGGATAAAGGGCTCCCTGACGGTTGCCGGAGGCGCCGTTTGCCGGAGCCGGGTCAGCACAGTAGAGCGTCACCTGCCAGCCGCGGTGTAAAAGCGCGAGCGAAAGCAGGGCGCTGGCAATCCCTCCGCCGATTATCGCCACCTCACGGGAGGCGCTGGCGCGGCGTGCAAACCAGGGCGCCCGGGCGGGGATCGCCAGCGTCTGCTCCATCGTCCCGACCAGCATGTCGCGCTTGCGGCCAAACCCTTTGGTTTTTCGCATCGTAAAGCCTGCTTCCTGTAAGCCGCGGCGGACAAACCCCGCCGAGGTAAAGGTCGCGAGCGTTGCGCCAGGCCGCGCCAGACGCGCCATGGCGCTAAACAGATGCTGACTCCACATCTCCGGGTTTTTGGCTGGCGCAAACCCGTCAAGGAACCACGCGTCCACCTTCTGGTTCATCGAATCATCAAGCTTATCGGTCAGTTCGTTGATATCGCCGAGCCATAAGTCCAGCGTGACGCGTCCACCGTCCAGCAGCAGACGATGGCAACCGCCGATGGCGGGCGGCCACTGCGCCTGAAGCTGTTCAGCCCAAGGGGCAAGCTCCGGCCAGCGCTGGTGCGCCAGGTGCAGGTCGTGCGCGGTGAGTGGAAATTTTTCGAAACTGATGAAATGTAATCTTTGTAGCGTAGCCTCAGGATGGGCAGCGTGAAACTGGTCGAAAGCCTGCCAGAGGGTCAAAAAATTCAGCCCGGTACCGAACCCGCTCTCTGCGACGACAAACAGACTGCGCGGATGGGCGGGAAAGCGTGCGCTGAGCTGATTTCCGTCGAGGAAAACATAGCGGGTTTCTTCCAGTCCGTTATCATTAGAAAAATAGACGTCATCAAAATCTCGGGAAACAGGTGTACCCTCAGCGTTGAATTCGAGGTTGGCGGGTTGTATAGCGTTTTGTTTCACGTAAGTTACTCGTCTGACAGGCAGTGGCACGATCTTAACGATGTGAGTCCATCGGTGCAAATTTCCGCAGAAAATGTCTGATCGGACTTGTTCGGCGTACAAGTGTACGCTATTGTGCGACTCGAAACTTACTATAGTGCGACTTACAGAGGTATTGAATGAAACGTGCAGTGATTACTGGCCTGGGCATTGTTTCCAGCATCGGTAATAACCAGCAGGAAGTCCTGGCATCTCTGCGTGAAGGACGCTCCGGGATCACTTTCTCTGAAGAGTTTAAAGATTCAGGTATGCGTAGCCACGTATGGGGTAACGTCAAACTGGACACCACCGGTTTGATTGACCGTAAAGTGGTTCGTTTCATGAACGATGCCTCTATTTATGCTTATCTCTCCATGCAGGAAGCGATCAAAGATTCTGGCCTGAGCGAAGAGGTTTACCAGAACAACCCGCGCGTGGGTCTGATTGCCGGTTCCGGTGGTTCATCCAAAGCGCAGGTATTCGGTGCTGACGCCATGCGTAGCCCGCGTGGTCTGAAAGCAGTAGGTCCGTACGTGGTAACCAAAGCCATGGGTTCTGCGGTTTCCGCGTGCCTGGCAACCCCATTCAAAATTCACGGTGTGAACTACTCCATCAGCTCTGCATGTGCGACGTCCGCACACTGCATCGGTAATGCTGTTGAGCAGATCCAACTGGGTAAACAGGACATCGTATTTGCTGGCGGCGGTGAAGAGCTGGGCTGGGAAATGGCCTGTGAATTCGACGCGATGGGTGCCCTGTCTACCAAATACAATGAAACCCCGGCTAAAGCATCCCGTACCTATGATGCGCACCGTGACGGTTTTGTTATCGCAGGCGGCGGCGGTATGGTTGTGGTTGAAGAGCTGGAACACGCTCTGGCACGTGGCGCGCACATCTACGCTGAGATCGTGGGCTACGGTGCCACGTCTGACGGCGCTGACATGGTTGCTCCATCCGGCGAAGGCGCGGTGCGCTGCATGAAGATGGCGATGCACGGCGTTGATACCCCAATCGACTACCTGAACTCCCACGGGACTTCTACGCCGGTAGGCGATGTGAAAGAACTGGGTGCGATCCGTGAAGTCTTCGGTGACAACAGCCCGGCAATTTCCGCGACCAAAGCCATGACCGGTCACTCTCTGGGTGCAGCTGGCGTGCAGGAAGCAATCTACTCTCTGCTGATGCTGGAAAATGGCTTTATCGCGCCAAGCATCAACATCGAAGAGATGGACGAGCAGGCAGCGGGCCTGAACATCGTGACCGAAACCACCGAACGTGAGCTGACGACCGTGATGTCCAACAGCTTTGGTTTTGGCGGCACCAACGCCACGCTGGTCATGCGCAAGCTGAAAGCGTAAGCGTTTGAAGGTATAGTAGAAGGGAGCCGCGAGGCTCCCTTTTTTTATGCCTGAACACGGAGTTACGCATGAAGGCCGTTATCCCTGAGAAGAGTACCCCTTCCGGGAACCTTTCCCTTTTCCGTATCGCCTTTGCGGTATTTCTGACCTACATGACCGTTGGCCTGCCGCTGCCTGTTATCCCGCTGTTTGTTCACCAGGAGCTGGGCTACGGCAATACCCTGGTTGGCATCGCCGTGGGTATTCAGTTTTTAGCTACCGTATTAACCCGCGGCTACGCCGGGCGTCTGGCGGACCAGCACGGTGCCAAACGCACAGCGCTGCAGGGCATGTTTGCCTGCGGGCTGGCGGGCGCAGCGTGGCTGCTTGCCGCGCTTCTGCCGGTCGACGCGGCGTATAAATTTGCCCTGCTGGTGGTGGGACGTTTGATTCTCGGCTTTGGTGAAAGCCAGTTGCTGACCGGCACCCTGACCTGGGGAATGGGGCTGGTAGGCCCTGCGCGCTCGGGCAAGGTGATGTCCTGGAACGGTATGGCTATCTATGGCGCACTCGCGGCAGGTGCGCCGCTGGGGCTGTTGATCCACAGCCAGTTCGGTTTTGCCGCGCTGGCGGCCACCACCATGCTGTTACCGCTGCTGGCATGGGCATTTAACGGCTCGGTGCGCAAAGTACCTGCCCATAAAGGTGAGCGTCCTTCCCTGTGGAGCGTAATAGGTCAAATCTGGCAGCCGGGGCTGGGGCTGGCGCTACAGGGCGTGGGCTTCGCGGTGATTGGGACATTCGTTTCGCTGTACTTTATGAGCCGCGGCTGGGCGATGGCGGGCTTTACGCTAACCGCCTTTGGTGGCGCGTTTGTCCTGATGCGCGTGCTGTTCGGCTGGATGCCGGATCGCTTTGGTGGCGTGAAGGTGGCCGTGGCGTCGCTGGTGATTGAGACCCTCGGTTTGCTGCTGCTGTGGTATGCCCCTGTGGCCTCCGTTGCCCTTCTCGGAGCGGCACTGACCGGCTGCGGCTGTTCCCTGATCTTCCCGGCGCTGGGGGTTGAGGTGGTAAAACGCGTCGCGCCACAGGTGCGCGGTACGGCGCTGGGCGGTTATGCGGCGTTTCAGGACATCTCATACGGTGTCACCGGACCGCTGGCGGGGCTCCTGGCCACGTCGTTTGGCTATCCGTCCGTCTTCCTGGCAGGTGCGGTTTCAGCCGTTGTTGGGATCGTAGTGACGCTGGTGGCGTTTCGCAGGTCTTGAGCCGTTGTTGCCGGGTGGCGGCTTCGCCTTACCCGGCCTACCGTTCGGGTCGTTGTAGGCCCGGTAAGCGCAGCGCCACCGGGCAAAACATCAGGCAACCAGCCAGAAAATTGCCAGCGCAATCAGTAACGCAATAAACAGTAATCCCGGACGCGCAGAGAGGGTTCTGAAGGTCTCCACCACCGGCGCAAACAGCGGGCTATAGATCGGTTGAATATCCCTGACTTCCGGCACGCCGCCTTCTCGCTCGGCGCGGCGAATAAAGATCTGATTCAGCAAATCTTGCACCTGCGCGGTGGTCAGTACCGTTTGCGGCGTGGCCTGCCAGGTCTGCTGGGCGTAATCCCGAATCACCTCAAATTCATGCGGCTCCAGCGGCTGCTTCAGTGCCGCCTGTAGCGTATGCAGGGTAGGGGTACTTTGGGTGCTCAGCGTCTGGCGAGCCTGTAGCCAGGTGACCAGATGCGTAAACTGTTTGGCCGGGATCAGCTCGCCCGCCTTCACGCCGGAAAGCTCGAGCATCGACTGCCAGATAAGCTTTGTTGATTCGCCGGTGGCGGCGGCCAGCCTGGTCACCATCTGATTCAACGTATTGTGTTCAGCAGGCAGCAGCGGACGCTCGGTTGACGGACGCTGTTGCGGTTGCGGGATGGTCAGCTGATTGGTTTGCAGCAGTGTCAGCACGGTTTTCAACTGGTCTGGCGTTAGCTGGCTCAGGGCGGTCTGGCCAAACTGCTGGCGAATGAAATCACTGACTGCCTGACGGTTGTTGCCCTGGCCCAACAGCTCGGTCAGTTGCGCGACAATCTGGCGAGTGGTGTGATTTTGCTGTGCGGTGGTAATACGCTGATTCAGATTTTGCTCGGCCGCAGGGAAGTGGCGCGACTGCAACGGTGCATCGTTCCGGACGCCTAAATCATGCTTTACCCCGGCCCAGACTTCCGCATTTTGCTGTGAAGTGAGCGCGATCAGGCGCGTGATCAGGCGCTCCAGCACGGTGCGCTGTTGCGTGGAAAGCGGTTGTTCACCTGCAACGTTTGGCGTGACAGGGCCTTCACCCGGAGGGCGTGGTGGCGTACCTGAAATAGGCTGCATCGTCAAAAATCCTTAAAGTCAAAACTCAGCGTAAACCCGGCATGCATATATGCCTGGCGGCCAGATTATGGCACACTTGGCAGGTTTTCTTCCTCTCAAACAGGTACTCAGACGTGAAAATCCTCGTTGATGAAAATATGCCTTACGCCCGCGAGCTCTTTAGCCGCCTTGGTAATGTTAAGGCTGTCCCTGGTCGACCCATTCCGGTAAACGAGCTGGATGATGCCGATGCCCTGATGGTGCGCTCGGTGACCAAAGTAAATGAGGCGTTGCTCTCCGGCAAAGCGATTAAATTCGTCGGAACCGCAACGGCCGGGACGGATCATGTGGATGACAAGTGGCTTAAGCAGGCGGGGATCGGGTTTTCCGCCGCGCCTGGCTGTAACGCCATTGCGGTAGTGGAATACGTTTTCTCTTCTCTGCTGATGCTGGCAGAGCGCGACGGTTTTGCGCTGAAAGACCGCACCGTAGGCATTGTCGGGGTGGGCAACGTGGGAGGACGCCTGCAAAAACGCCTTGAGGCGTTAGGCATTCGCACCCTGCTGTGTGATCCGCCGCGTAAAGACAACGGTGATGAAGGCGACTTCCGCCCCCTGGATGAGCTGGTTGAAGCATGTGACGTCATCACCTTCCATACGCCCCTCTTCAAAGAGGGGGCCTATAAGACGCTCCATCTTGCTGACGAGGCGCTGATCCGTCGTCTGAAGGCTGGCACTATTCTGATAAATGCCTGTCGTGGCCCGGTCGTCGATAACGCCGCGTTGCTGAAATGTCTGGAAGAGGGGCAGGATCTCAGCGTGGTGCTGGACGTCTGGGAGCCGGAGCCCGATCTCAACGTTGCGCTGCTGAACAAGGTCGACGTTGCAACCGCGCATATAGCGGGTTACACGCTCGAAGGAAAGGCCCGTGGCACCACCCAGGTCTTTGAGGCCTATAGCGCCTTTATTGGCCATCCGCAGCAGGTGGCGCTGGACACTTTACTCCCCGCGCCTGAATTTGGCCGCATTACCCTGCATGGCCCGCTCGATCAGGCAACGCTGAAAAGGCTGGTGCATTTGGTGTATGATGTGCGCCGCGATGATGCGCTGCTGCGTAAAGTGGCGGGGATCCCGGGGGAGTTTGACAAGTTGCGCAAGAATTACGTTGAGCGCCGTGAATGGTCTTCTCTGTATGTCATGTGCGATGACGCGTCGGCGGCAGCGCTGCTGAATAAACTGGGTTTTAACGCCGTTCATCACCCGGCGCATTAATGTCTTCTTAACGCTCCCTGTTGGATACTCCGACAGGGACGCTTTTTTATTTCTGGAGTAAACCACCATGTCTGAAGGCTGGAACATAGCCATTTTAGGTGCCACGGGTGCCGTGGGTGAAGCCCTGCTCGAAACCCTTGCTGAGCGTCAGTTCCCGGTGGGTGATATCTATGCACTGGCGCGCACTGACAGCGCCGGTGAGCATCTGCGTTTTGGCGGCAAATCCGTCATGGTTCAGGATGCCGCCGAATTCGACTGGACGCAGGCGCAGCTGGCCTTTTTTGCGGCAGGTGCTGAAGCCACCGCGTCGTACATTGAAGACGCGACGAATTCTGGCTGTCTGGTGATCGATCTGAGCGGCCTGTTCTCGATGGAGCCGGATGTCCCGCTGGTGGTGCCGGACGTGAACCCGTTTGTCCTGGCCGACTACCGTAACCGCAATATCATTGCGGTTCCCAATAGCCTGACCAGCCAGCTGCTGACCGCTCTTAAACCTTTAATCGACGATGGCGGTCTGTCGCGTATCACCGTGACCAGCCTGCTTTCCGCTTCTGCGCAAGGCAAAAAGGCCGTCGACGCGCTGGCCGGACAGAGTGCGAAGCTCCTGAACGGCATCCCGATTGACGAAGACGATTTCTTCGGCCGTCAGCTGGCATTCAATATGCTGCCGCTGCTGCCGGATCGTGAAGGCTCCGTGCGTGAAGAGCGCCGTATCGTCGACGAAGCGCGCAAAATTCTGCAGGACGAGGGGCTGATGATCTCCGCAAATGTCGTGCAGTCGCCGGTCTTTTACGGTCATGCGCAGATGGTAGGTTTCGAAGCCCTGCGTCCGCTGGCCGCAGAAGAAGCGCGTGATGCGTTCGGCCGCGGTGAAGACATTGTGCTCTCCGAAGAGAGTGAATTCCCGACGCAGGTTGGCGATGCCACCGGCAGCGCACACCTCTCGGTGGGCTGCGTACGGAATGATTACGGTATGCCGGAGCAGGTTCAGTTCTGGTCCGTAGCCGATAACGTGCGCTTCGGCGGCGCGCTGATGGCGGTCAAAATCGCTGAAAAACTGGTGCAGGAGTATCTGTACTGATGTCAGACGTGGAACAAAAGCCGGTTCATAAAGTCGCCCTCGGTATCGAGTACGACGGCAGTAAATATTATGGCTGGCAGCGTCAAAATGAGGTGCGCAGTGTCCAGGAAAAACTGGAGAAAGCGCTCTCTCAGGTGGCGAACGAACCGATTAACGTCCTGTGTGCAGGACGCACTGACGCTGGTGTCCACGGAACGGGGCAGGTGGTTCACTTTGAAACCACCGCCGTGCGCAAGGACGCTGCCTGGACGTTGGGTGTAAATGCGAATTTACCTGGTGACATTGCGGTGCGCTGGGTGAAAGCTGTGCCGGATGATTTTCATGCGCGTTTCAGCGCCACCGCGCGCCGTTATCGCTATGTCATCTACAATCAGCGTCTTCGTCCGGCGGTGTTAAGCCAGGGCGTGACGCATTTTTATGAACCGCTGGATGCAGAACGTATGCATCGTGCGGCGCAGTGTCTGATTGGTGAAAATGACTTTACCTCGTTCCGTGCGGTGCAGTGTCAGTCCCGCACGCCGTGGCGTAACGTCATGCACATAAACGTCAGCCGTTTTGGCGCGTATGTGGTGGTGGATATCAAAGCCAATGCCTTTGTACATCATATGGTGCGGAATATTGTGGGCAGCCTGATGGAAGTGGGCGCCGGACACCAGCCGGAGAGCTGGATTGCAGAACTGCTGGCAGCGAAGGACAGAACGCTTGCGGCAGCAACGGCGAAAGCGGAAGGGCTGTATCTGGTCTCGGTGGACTATCCGGACCGGTTTGACCTGCCAAAACCGCCAATGGGCCCGCTGTTCCTGGCGGACTAAACAAAGGTGCAATTAAGGCTTAGACAATATGGACGTAATACGTTTTCTGATTGATTTCATTCTGCATATTGATGTTCACCTGGCGGAGCTGGTCGCGCAGTATGGCGTCTGGGTGTATGCCATTCTGTTCCTCATTCTGTTCTGTGAAACCGGTCTGGTAGTCACGCCGTTCCTGCCGGGGGATTCGCTGCTGTTCGTCGCGGGGGCGTTATCCGCGCTGCCCACCAACGATTTGAATGTGCACATAATGGTGGTGCTGATGGTGATCGCCGCAATTGTCGGTGACGCGGTCAACTACACCATTGGACGGGTCTTCGGTGAGCGCTTATTCAGCAATCCGGACTCAAAAATATTCCGTCGTAGCTATTTAGATAAAACCCATGCGTTTTATGAGCGCCACGGTGGAAAAACTATTATCCTTGCGCGTTTTGTGCCTATTGTGCGTACATTTGCGCCATTTGTGGCGGGAATGGGGCACATGTCCTATCGTCATTTTGCGGCATACAACGTCATTGGCGCGCTGCTGTGGGTGCTGCTCTTTACCTATGCAGGCTACCTGTTTGGCGATCTCCCTGTAGTTCAGGAAAACCTTAAGTTACTGATTGTAGCGATTATTGTGCTTTCTGTTTTACCGGGTGTTATCGAAATTATTCGTCACAAGCGCGCGGCAGCAAAGCAAGCGAAGTAAATGCACGCAGGCGGTTCGACCACTTTTTTATCCAAAGTTTCGGGCTGTTATGTTTTAATGTGCAACATTCATGGTCTGTTGGAGGCAAAAATGGCATTATTCGCCTCTTACAGCAAAACTGGCATACGACCAGGTTCAGGCAGAAAGGTTATCAATGAGCTGGATTGAACGAATTAAAAGCAACATTACCCCAACGCGTAAAGCGAGCATTCCTGAAGGGGTATGGACGAAGTGTGATAGCTGTGGTCAGGTTCTGTATCGCGCAGAACTGGAACGCAATCTTGAGGTGTGTCCGAAGTGTGACCACCACATGCGCATGACGGCGCGTAATCGCCTGCACAGCCTGCTGGACGAAGGTTCTCTGGTAGAACTGGGTAGCGAGCTTGAGCCAAAAGATGTGCTCAAGTTCCGTGATTCCAAAAAATATAAAGATCGTCTGGCCTCTGCACAGAAAGAGACCGGCGAGAAAGACGCGCTGGTCGTGATGAAAGGCACCCTGCACGAGATGCCGGTAGTGGCCGCCGCGTTTGAGTTCTCCTTCATGGGTGGCTCAATGGGTTCCGTGGTCGGTGCGCGCTTTGTGCGTGCTGTTGAGCAGGCGCTGGAAGACAACTGCCCGCTGATCTGCTTCTCCGCCTCTGGCGGTGCACGTATGCAGGAAGCGCTGATGTCCCTGATGCAGATGGCGAAAACCTCTGCTGCGCTGGCTAAAATGCAGGAGCGCGGTCTGCCGTACATCTCTGTACTGACCGACCCAACCATGGGTGGCGTCTCTGCAAGCTTTGCGATGCTGGGCGATCTGAACATCGCTGAGCCAAAAGCGCTGATCGGCTTTGCTGGTCCTCGCGTTATTGAGCAGACCGTACGTGAAAAACTGCCGCCGGGCTTCCAGCGCAGTGAGTTCCTTATTGAGAAAGGCGCGATTGACATGATCGTCCGCCGCCCGGAAATGCGCCTGAAACTGGCGAGCATCCTGGCGAAGCTGATGAATCTGCCGGCGCCGAACCCGGATGAGCCGCGCGAAGGCGTGGTAGTACCGGATCAGGAACCCGAGGCCTGATAACTGAAAAGGGCAGGGCCGGTTGGCGCTGCCCTTTTGCTTTATAAACTGTTAATGACAACCGGGCATCATGGAAAATAAAAGCATTCCCCAAGCCACGTCGCCCCTGGCCACGTGGCTTTCTTATCTGGAAAACCTGCACAGTAAAACCATCGATATGGGGCTTGAACGCGTAAGCCAGGTTGCTGCGCGTCTCGATGTGCTGAAACCTGCGCCGTTTGTTTTTACCGTCGCCGGAACCAACGGTAAAGGCACCACCTGCCGTACGCTGGAAGCTGTCCTGATTGCTGCCGGTTACAAGGTTGGTGTCTATAGCTCTCCGCACCTGGTACGTTATACCGAGCGGGTTCGCGTACAAAACAGCGAACTGCCAGAGTCTGCGCATACGGCGTCGTTCGCAGAAATTGAAGCGGCGCGCGGTGAGATTTCATTAACCTATTTCGAATACGGCACTCTGTCGGCGCTGTGGCTGTTTAAACAGGCGCAGTTGGACGTGGTGATTCTGGAAGTGGGCCTCGGCGGGCGTCTGGATGCCACCAATATGGTGGATGCCGATGTGGCGGTGGTCACCAGTATTGCCCTGGATCATACCGACTGGCTGGGCCCCGATCGCGAAAGTATTGGCCGTGAGAAGGCCGGTATTTTCCGCACGAATAAGCCTGCGGTGGTTGGCGAGCCGGATATGCCGTACACCATTTCCGACGTGGCAAAAGAGAAGGGCGCTCACCTGCTGCGCCGGGGTGTGGACTGGCAGTATGAGGTTCAAAACAACGGCTGGCGCTATCGCGATGCGCAGGGAACGCTGGAGAATCTGCCCCTGCCGCAGGTACCGCAACCTAATGCCGCCACCGCCCTGGCGGCACTGCGCGCCAGCGGGCTGGCGGTGAGCGAACAGGCCATCCGCGACGGTATTCAGAACGCGATTCTGCCCGGGCGTTTTCAGATTGTCAGCGACGCTCCGCGGCTGATACTGGATGTCGCACATAACCCGCATGCTGCGGCGTATCTCGCCGCGCGTCTCAAATCGTTACCAAAAACCGGGCGCGTGCTGGCGGTTATCGGTATGCTTCATGATAAAGATATCGGCGGTACGCTGGCCTGCATGGAGAGTGTGGTCGATAGCTGGTATTGTGCTCCTCTGGAGGGGCCGCGCGGTGCGACGGCTGAGCAGTTGCTGGAACATCTCGGCAAAGGCGCAATCTACAATAGCGTGGCTCAGGCCTGGCAAGCCGCGATGGCGGATGCTAAACCAGAAGATACCGTGCTGGTGTGTGGTTCGTTCCACACGGTGGCACATGTCATGGAAGTGATGGACGCGGGGAGAACCGGTGGCGAGTAAGTTTCAGAACCGTTTAACAGGAACCATTGTGCTGGTCGCGCTCGGGGTGATTATCCTCCCGGGTCTGCTCGACGGGCAGAAAAAGCATTACCAGGATGAATTTGCAGCCATTCCGCTGGTGCCGAAGCCGGGCGATCGCGACGAACCGGATATGCTGCCTGCGGCGACCCAGGCGCTGCCTGCTCAGCCGCCGGAAGGGGCGGCTGAAGAAGTGCGTGCCGGGGATGCGGCCGCGCCGTCCCTCGATCCGTCTCGTCTGGCGGCGAATAACAACATCGAAATCGATCCGGTGCCGGTAGAGCAGCCGAAACCGGTTGAAAAACCGAAGCCGGTGGAAAAAACACAGCCGAAACCGCAGCGGGATAAAGCAGCAGAACAGCTGGCCGCGGCTTCAGAGACGCCGCCTGCGGCAAAACCGGCCCAGCAAGAGGCTGCACCGACGGGTAAAGCCTACGTTGTGCAGTTGGGTGCGCTGAAAAATGCCGATAAGGTCAATGAGGTAGTGGGTAAGCTGCGCAGTGCGGGTTATCGCGTTTACACTTCACCTTCCACGCCGGTGCAGGGTAAAATCACCCGTATCCTTGTGGGGCCAGAAGCGTCTAAGGATAAGCTCAAAGGCTCGCTCGGTGAGCTGAAGCAGATCTCTGGCCTGAGCGGTGTGGTGATGAACTACAGCGCCAATTGATAAGGTTCCCCTCACCCTAACCCTCTCCCCAAAGGGGCGAGGGGATGGTTTGCTCCCTCTCCCTTGAGGGAGAGGGCTGGGGTGAGGGTGGGAAAGCAGACGTCCACAGAGACGTCAAGCGGAGGGGGCGTTGAACATTTTTTCAGCGCCTTTTTTATTTACGCGCGGGAAGGAAATCCCTACGCAAACGTTTTCTTTTTCTGTTAGAATTCGCCCCGAACTGGATGACAGGGCGTTAAATCGTGGGACACATATGGTCTGGATTGATTACGCCATCATTGCGGTGATTGGTTTTTCCTGTCTGGTTAGCCTGATCCGTGGCTTTGTTCGTGAAGCGTTATCGCTGGTGACTTGGGGTTGTGCTTTCTTTGTTGCCAGTCATTACTACACTTACCTGTCTGTCTGGTTCACGGGCTTTGAAGATGAACTGGTCCGAAATGGAATCGCCATCGCGGTGCTGTTTATCGCGACGCTGATTGTCGGCGCTATCGTAAATTACGTGATAGGTCAGCTGGTCGAGAAAACCGGTCTGTCAGGAACGGACAGGGTGCTCGGGATCTGTTTCGGGGCATTACGAGGCGTGCTGATTGTGGCCGCGATACTGTTCTTCCTGGATACCTTTACCGGGTTCTCCAAAAGCGAAGACTGGCAGAAATCGCAGCTCATTCCAGAGTTCAGCTTCATCATCAGGTGGTTCTTTGACTATCTGCAAAGCTCGTCGAGTTTCTTGCCCAGAGCGTAACCCGCTCTGAGATGTGGCTTAACGAGGAAAAGACGAATGTGCGGTATTGTCGGTATCGCCGGTTTCATGCCGGTAAACCAGTCGATTTATGACGCGTTAACGGTGCTTCAGCACCGTGGGCAGGATGCTGCGGGTATCATCACCATTGATGCAAACAACTGCTTCCGTTTACGTAAGGCGAATGGCCTGGTAAACGATGTGTTTGAAGCCCGCCATATGCAGCGTCTGCAAGGTAATATGGGGATCGGTCACGTTCGTTATCCTACTGCTGGCAGTTCCAGCGCCTCTGAGGCACAGCCTTTCTACGTCAACTCACCGTATGGCATCACGCTTGCTCACAACGGCAACCTGACCAACGCGCATGAGCTGCGTAAAAAGCTGTTTGAAGAGAAACGTCGCCACATTAACACCACCTCTGATTCAGAAATCCTGCTCAACGTGTTCGCGAGCGAGCTGGATAACTTCCGCCACTATCCGCTGGAAGCAGACAATATCTTTGCCGCCGTTGCTGCGACAAACCGCCAGATCCGCGGTGCCTACGCCTGCGTGGCGATGATTATCGGTCACGGAATGGTCGCCTTCCGCGATCCAAACGGTATCCGCCCGCTGGTGCTTGGTAAGCGTGACCTGGGTGATGGCCGTACCGAATATATGGTTGCCTCTGAAAGCGTGGCGCTGGACACCCTGGGCTTCGAATTCCTGCGTGATGTAGCCCCTGGCGAAGCGGTCTATATCACTGAGAAGGGCCAGCTGTTTACCCGCCAGTGTGCAGACAACCCGGTCAGCAACCCGTGCCTGTTCGAATACGTGTATTTCGCCCGTCCGGACTCGTTTATCGATAAGATCTCCGTCTACAGCGCCCGCGTGAACATGGGAACCAAGCTGGGTGAGAAGATTGCCCGCGAGTGGGACGATCTGGACATCGACGTGGTCATTCCTATCCCGGAAACGTCCTGTGATATCGCGCTGGAAATTGCTCGCATTCTGGATAAGCCATACCGTCAGGGTTTCGTGAAGAACCGCTACGTTGGCCGTACCTTTATCATGCCGGGTCAGCAGCTGCGCCGTAAGTCCGTGCGTCGTAAACTGAACGCTAACCGCGCTGAGTTCCGCGACAAGAACGTGCTGCTGGTGGATGACTCCATTGTACGTGGCACCACCTCAGAGCAGATTATCGAGATGGCGCGTGAAGCCGGTGCGAAGAAAGTATATCTGGCTTCTGCGGCGCCAGAGATTCGCTTCCCGAACGTGTATGGCATTGATATGCCTACCGCGAACGAGCTGATTGCCCACGGCCGTGAAGTGGACGAGATTCGCCAGATCATCGGTGCCGATGGCCTGATTTTCCAGGATCTGAACGATCTTATCGACGCGGTGCGCGCCGAGAATCCGGATATTCAGCAGTTTGAATGTTCCGTGTTTAACGGGGTTTACGTCACCAAAGATGTTGATCAGCAGTATCTGGACTATCTCGATTCGCTGCGCAACGACGATGCGAAAGCCGTCCAGTTGCAAAACGATCTCGAAAGCTTAGAGATGCACAACGAAGGTTAATTGTGCAGGCAAGTGAGGGCCTTCGCCCTCACTTGCAACTCCCCGCAAAATCCTGCACAGTCTGCCCTGAAATCAGTAAGGGCGAAAATCATGAAACGACTCATTGTTGGGCTTAGCGGCGCCAGTGGCGCGATCTACGGCGTGCGTCTGCTGCAGGTGCTGCGTGACGTGGCGGAAGTCGAAACCCATCTGGTGATGAGCCAGGCGGCGCGTCAGACCCTCTCCCTCGAAACCGATCTCTCCCTGCGCGATGTCCAGGCGCTGGCGGATGTGGTACACGATGCCCGCGATATCGCTGCCAGCATCTCCTCCGGCTCGTTTAAAACCGCGGGCATGGTGATATTGCCCTGTTCAATAAAGACCCTCTCCGGCATCGTTAACAGCTATACCGACACGCTGGTGACGCGTGCGGCGGACGTGGTGCTGAAGGAGCGTCGTCCTCTGGTGCTTTGCGTGCGCGAAACGCCGCTGCATCTGGGGCATCTGCGTTTAATGACCCAGGCCGCTGAACTGGGCGCGGTGATCATGCCGCCGGTGCCGGCGTTTTATCATCGTCCGGCCTCGCTCGATGACGTGATTAATCAGACAGTGAACCGCGTGCTGGATCAGTTTGATATCGACCTGCCCGAAGACCTTTTCACCCGCTGGCAGGGCGCCTGATTCTGTGCACAAACAGCGTGCATGAACAGAGACGATGCCCTGTTTCAGGGCAAAATTGCAACGGCGATCATATCCTCGACATTTAATTCGTTTTTTCCCTTTTTCTCTTTCCGGTTCGTTCGGCAGACCTGCTATCTTTCACCATTAAGGCAATATCGCAACGTTTTATTAACATATTTAACGTCGAAGTTTTGACCCGACGGCAATGTGGCATAAGACCTGCAAGAGAAGCCTGCAACACAACACACAACACAATACATAATAAAATCACGGTACTTGAGGGTAAATGTATGAAGAAGACGGTTCTGGCTCTGTCTTTGCTGGTGGGGTTAAGTGCAGCAGCAGGTAGCTATGCAGCGCTTCCACAGACAGTGCGTATCGGTACAGACGCAACCTACGCGCCATTCTCTTCCAAGGATGCGAAAGGCGATTTCGTAGGGTTTGATATCGATCTGGGTAATGAGATGTGCAAACGCATTGCGGTGAAATGCACATGGGTGGGCAGCGACTTTGACGCGTTAATTCCGTCGCTCAAAGCCAAGAAAATCGACGCCATTATCTCTTCTCTTTCCATCACCGAAAAACGTCAGCAGGAGATTGCCTTCTCTGACAAGCTCTACGCCGCGGATTCCCGTCTGATTGCGGCAAAAGGCTCCCCCATTCAGCCAACCATTGACTCCCTGAAAGGCAAGCATGTCGGCGTGCTGCAGGGGTCGACTCAGGAAGGTTATGCCAATGCAAACTGGCGTGAGAAGGGCGTTGACGTGGTGGCTTACCAGAACCAGGATCTGATTTATTCTGACCTGGCGGCCGGTCGTCTGGATGCGGCATTCCAGGATGAGGTTGCCGCAAGTGAAGGCTTCCTGAAACAGCCGGCAGGTAAAGACTACGCCTTTGCTGGCCCGTCCGTGAAAGACAAAAAATACTTTGGTGACGGCACCGGTATTGGCCTGCGTAAAGATGATACCGAGCTGAAAGCCGCCTTCGACAAAGCGTTTGCAGAACTGCGCAAAGACGGTACCTACGACAAACTGGCGAAGAAATACTTCGACTTCAACGTCTACGGTGATTGATACTCGATGATGGTGCACTGTTCTGGTGCATTGCGGGTGTGATTGATCCAATATGGTGCGTTTCGTGCACCGTATTGGATCGCTGTGTGCATACTTACGCATTTATCATGCAAAAAATCTCGCCTGAAAGGCATTAATCTTTGCCTGATGGCGTGGATTGATGGCACATTAGCACCACCCCGTCGTCGTAAAAATCACGTAAGAAGACAGTTTGTTGAGGACAGATATGAAAAAACTCGTGTTGTCGTTATCTCTGGTGCTGGCCTTTTCCAGCGCTACCGCGGCGTTCGCAGCAATTCCGCAGAAAATCCGTATTGGTACCGACCCTACCTATGCCCCGTTCGAATCTAAGAATTCGAAGGGTGAACTGGTCGGTTTTGACATTGATCTGGCCAATGAGCTGTGCAAACGCATCAAAGCGCAGTGTACCTACGTCGAGAACCCGCTGGATGCACTGATCCCATCGCTGAAAGCCAAAAAAATCGACGTTATCATGTCCTCGCTTTCCATCACTGAAAAACGTCAGCAGGAGATTGCCTTCACCGACAAACTCTATGCGGCAGATTCTCGTCTGGTGGTGGCTAAATCGTCTGATATCCAGCCTACCCTTGAATCACTGAAAGGCAAACGCGTGGGCGTGCTGCAGGGCACTACCCAGGAAACCTACGGTAATGAACACTGGGCACCGAAGGGGATTGAAATCGTCTCTTATCAGGGCCAGGAAAATATCTACGCTGATCTGACGGCAGGCCGTATCGACGCCGCTTTCCAGGATGAAGTCGCCGCGAGCGAAGGCTTCCTGAAGACGCCGGTAGGTAAAGATTACAAATTTGGCGGCCCATCCATTAAAGATGTGAAGTTGTTTGGTGTCGGCACCGGTATGGGTCTGCGTAAAGAAGACAACGAGCTGCGCGAAGCGCTGAACAAAGCATTCGCTGAAATGCGCGCGGATGGCACGTACGACAAACTGGCGAAAAAGTACTTCGATTTTAATGTTTACGGCGGCTAATCGCCCCGTCAAATAACGTGCGGCCCCTCCCGCTCAGGGAGGGGATAAGACACGGTCCATCACTCACGATACGACAGGGCTCGCGGTATGCTGTACGGATTTTCTGGCGTTATTTTACAGGGCGCGCTTGTCACCCTTGAGCTGGCTATCAGCTCCGTGGTGCTGGCGGTGCTGATAGGTCTGGCAGGCGCAGGGGCGAAGCTTTCGGCAAACAAACCGCTGGCGCTGATTTTTGAAGGTTATACCACGCTGATTCGCGGCGTTCCCGATCTGGTGCTGATGCTGCTTATCTTTTACGGGCTGCAGATCGCGCTTAACAGCGTGACGGACGCCATGGGAATGGGACAGATCGATATCGACCCGATGGTGGCCGGTATTATCACTCTCGGTTTTATCTACGGCGCGTACTTTACCGAAACTTTCCGCGGCGCTTATATGGCGGTACCGAAAGGACACATAGAAGCGGCGACCGCCTACGGTTTTACCTCCTCCCAGACGTTTCGCCGGATTATGTTCCCGGCCATGATGCGCTACGCGCTTCCGGGCATTGGCAACAACTGGCAGGTTATCCTCAAGGCCACGGCGCTGGTCTCTCTGCTGGGTCTGGAAGATGTGGTAAAGGCCACGCAGCTTGCCGGTAAAAGTACCTGGGAGCCGTTCTACTTTGCGGTGGTGTGTGGCGTGATCTATCTGGTCTTTACGACCGTCTCCAATGGTGTGCTGCTTCTGCTCGAACGTCGCTACTCCGTGGGTGTGAAGAGGGCTGACCTGTGATTGAGATTATTCAGGAATACTGGAAATCGCTGCTGTGGACGGACGGCTATCGCTTCACCGGCGTGGCCATTACGCTGTGGCTGCTGATCTCTTCGGTGGTGATGGGTGGCATTCTGGCGGTGTTTCTTGCCATTGGCCGCGTGTCGAACAATAAATTTATTCAGTTCCCGATCTGGCTGTTTACCTACGTATTCCGTGGTACACCACTGTACGTACAGCTGCTGGTGTTCTATTCGGGCATGTATACGCTGGAAATTGTGAAAGGCACCGAGATGCTGAACGCCTTCTTCCGCAGCGGCCTGAACTGTACGGTGCTGGCGTTGACGCTCAACACCTGCGCCTACACCACCGAGATTTTCGCCGGGGCCATCCGCTCCGTTCCTTACGGAGAAATCGAAGCGGCGCGCGCGTACGGCTTCTCGTCGGTGAAACTGTACCGTTGCATTATTCTGCCGTCGGCGCTGCGTATCGCATTGCCAGCCTACAGTAACGAAGTGATTTTAATGCTCCACTCCACCGCGCTGGCCTTTACCGCCACGGTGCCCGACCTGCTTAAAATCGCCCGCGATATTAACTCTGCGACCTATCAGCCGTTTACCGCGTTTGGCATTGCGGCAGTGCTCTATTTGATTATTTCATACGTCCTGATTAGCCTGTTCCGTAAGGCAGAAAAGCGCTGGTTGCAGCATATAAAACCCTCTTCGACGCACTGAGAATGATGATGGCTGAGAACAAATTAAACGTAATTGATTTGCACAAACGCTACGGCGAACATGAAGTGCTGAAAGGGGTGTCGCTGCAGGCAAATGCAGGCGACGTGATCAGTATTATCGGATCATCTGGCTCGGGGAAAAGTACCTTCCTGCGCTGCATCAACTTCCTCGAAAAGCCGAGTGAAGGCTCAATTGTGGTCAGCGGGCAGAATATCAATCTGACCCGGGATAAAGACGGCCAACTGAAGGTGGCAGATAAGAACCAGCTGCGCCTGCTGCGCACGCGACTGACAATGGTGTTCCAGCACTTCAACCTCTGGAGCCACATGACGGTGCTGGAGAACGTGATGGAAGCGCCGGTTCAGGTGCTGGGTTTAAGCAAGCAGGAGGCCCGTGAGCGCGCGGTGAAATACCTGGCGAAAGTGGGTATCGATGAGCGACAGCAGATAAAGTACCCGGTGCATCTCTCTGGTGGTCAGCAGCAGCGTGTCTCTATCGCCCGCGCGCTGGCGATGGAGCCTGAAGTATTGCTGTTCGACGAACCGACCTCAGCACTTGATCCGGAACTGGTTGGCGAAGTGCTGCGCATCATGCAGAAGCTGGCCGAAGAGGGTAAAACCATGGTCGTGGTAACGCACGAGATGGGCTTTGCCCGCAACGTCTCGAACCACGTGATCTTCCTGCATCAGGGGAAAATCGAAGAGCAGGGGCATCCGGATGAAGTATTAGCAAATCCGCAAAGCCCGCGTTTGCAGCAGTTCCTGAAGGGCTCTTTGAAGTAGGTTTTGCCTTTCTCCCTCTCCCCGTGGGCTGAGGAATCCCCAGAAAATTAGATATGGATAAATGGTTGTTTATTGTTCAAAAATGGAGCTAAAAACAACCGATAACTCGACAGAAGATGCACATTTATGAGCGTTTTCTGTCTGTCTACGAGCTGAGTGAATCTAACTGCTCGCAAAATATTCATTCTAATCCTCTGAAACCACTAATAAAAAATTAGTGGGGATTCCTCAGCCCCGTGGGAGAGGGCCGCGGTGCAGCCCAATCGCCCGGTGGCGCTTCGCTTACCGGGCCTACAGGCTGGGTTTTCTCCCTCTCCTGTGGGAGAGGGCCGGGGTGAGGGCATCAGACCGCACTGCACTCCAGCCGATACACCCAGTCGTCATACCGTACGCCGTCAATCTCGTACGCCTTCTCCAGCACCTGCGTACGCACAAACCCCGCTTTCTCCAGCACCCGCACCGACCCGCCGTTGTCCGCCAGTACGTAGGCGTTAATCGCTTTCACGCCGGTCTGGTTAAACGCATATTCACATACCGCGCGCAACGCCTCACTGGCGATACCTTTCCCCTGCGCGGCAGGCACAACCGTATAGCCAATATCAGCCTCTTCACGATTCTCCGGGCTGATCTGCAGGCCGATATCGCCCAGCGGCGTGTCATCATCATGAAAACGAATCACAAAAACGTGCGCCGCCGTTAAGCGCGCAGCAAATACGCGCCGGGTCTCTTTTTCCGGCGCGATGGCGGCCATGTAACGCATGATATTGCGATCTTCCCGCAACGAGCGGAAGAAGGCCCAGTCAGTGGGTTCGAAAGGGGTGAGGTGAAGCCGGGGTGTGGTAATGGTTGCCATTGTTACGCCATTTCATCGGGACATGGCGTACAAATGTAACATATTCATCCCACCACATCCCTCAACGCCTCTTCTAAGTCATACCAGCGAAACGCAAACCCGGCCGCTTCCAGCCGTTTAGGCAGCGCGCGCTGCCCGCCCAGCACCAGCACGGACGCTTCACCCATCATCAGGCGAATCACGGTTGCGGGCACGCGCAAAATCGCCGGGCGATGCAGAGCATGGCCCAGCGCGTGGGCAAACTGCTCGTTACGCACCGGGTACGGCGCAACCATATTGAACGGCCCACGCAGATCGTTATCCAGCAGCCAGAGAATACCGTTGACCATATCGTCGATGTGGATCCACGGCAGATACTGACGACCATTACCGATGGGGCCGCCCAGTCCGAGCCGGAACGGAGGAAGCATCTTCGCCAGAATGCCGCCTTTCGGCGCGAGAACGACGCCGGTACGCAGCAGGCACACGCGGGTATTATCGCTCTGGGCAGCACAGGCAATACGTTCCCACTGGGCGCAGAGCTTATGGGTAAACTCGTTGTGCGGCGGCTCTTCTTCGGTCACGACCACCTCACCGAGATCGCCGTAATAGCCTACCGCAGAACCGGAAATCAGTACCGATGGCGGGGTATGGCTGTTACGGATGAGCTCGACCAGCTTTTCGGTGATGTTCCAGCGGCTGCTGCATAACAGCTGTTTTTGCTCTTCCGTCCAGCGTTTGTCGGCGATGGGTTCACCGGCCAGGTTGATGACGGCGTCAAAGCCGTCCAGATTCTGCCGGTCAGCCAGATTTTTCCAGATGTCGATACCGGCACCCAGCACCTGGCGCGCTTTCTCAGGGCTGCGCGTTACCACGGTAATGTCGTGATGTAACGCCTGCAGACGCGCAATGAGATGACGGCCAATCAGGCCTGTACCGCCGGTCAGCAGAATCTTCATACAACCTCCAGGTTTACGCCCGGCGCTGCCAGCTTAACGTCATGGAGACGGAGTCGGCATAACGCAGGGCGTGAAGTTTATCGATCTCTACTTCAGCATAAGTGACCCAGTGATGTTCGCGTGCGATGTCGAGCACATCCTGAGTTAATTTTTCCAGCAGAGAGAAGCGGTTATTTTCCACGTACTGAATGATGCTTTTCGTAATCGTGCGATAGTTCAGCGCGTCATTGATATCTTCACTGCCTCTCGCCTTGTCTGCCGGATAGTGGATAACCACATTAATCACGATATCCTGACGGTTGGCGATCTCCTCGTCTTTGATACCGATAAAGGTACGTAAGCGTAAATTTTTTATACGAATAATAGCGTCATGCTGCGACATTGCAGGTCTTCTCCGTGTCAGTATTTCCTCCCCATAATACATGAGAGCCTGACACGCGCCCAACCGGGCGCAGGCCTAAATCTCCTGGATTTTTTTCATCGCACGCTCGGTCGCCGGGCGGGTGCGGATACGTTCAAACCAGTTGTTAACCGCCGGGTAAGAGGCTAAATCAATACGGTGACGTTCATGGGTATTCACCCACGGCCAGCAGGCGATATCGGCGATACTGTAATGATCGCCCCCGAGCCACGGTGATTTTTCCAGCCGACGGTTCAGTACGCCGTACAGCCGCTGCGTTTCCACCTGATAGCGCTCTATCGCATACGGGATGGGTTGTGGCGCGTAAGCGGTAAAGTGGTGGTTCTGCCCCAGCATCGGGCCCAGGCCGCTTGTCTGCCAGAACAGCCACTGTAGCGTGTGGTGACGCTCGCGCAGTTCCCCGCTCAGCAGTTTGCCGGTTTTCTCCGCCAGATAGAGCAAAATCTCCCCGGATTCAAACAGGCTCAACGGTTTGCCGCCATCAGCTGGCAGGTTATCGATGATGGCCGGGATTTTGTTGTTCGGTGAGATGGCCAGAAAGAGAGGCCTGAACTGATCGCCTTTGCTGATATCCACGCGGATGATCCTGTATTCCAGCTCGGCTTCTTCAAGAAAGAGGGTGATCTTATGGCCGTTTGGAGTAGGGGCGTAATAAAGGTCGATCATTCTCAACTCCTGTCAGTGTGAAGTGTAATGCCATGACCAATCAGTATAGGTGGTTGTGCAAAATCGTGAGTTTTCATCAAGTGACAGCGGCGTAAAGAGACTATATGTTGAGGGAATACCGATCAGCCGATGAGGATGTTATGAACCAGCCTGTAATCACGTTGTGGTCCGATGCCCAATTCTTTTCACCCTATGTCATGAGCGTGTACGTGGCGCTGGCGGAAAAAGGGCTGTCATTTAGCCTGAAAACCGTTGATCTGGACGGCGGTGAACACCTGAAACCGCAGTGGCAGGGTTACGATCTGACCCGGCGCGTGCCGGTACTGGACATTGATGGCTTCGCGCTGAGTGAATCGTCGGCGATCGATGAATACCTGGAAGATCGGTTCGCGCCACCAGAGTGGGAGCGTATTTATCCTCACGATCTGCAAAAGCGGGCCCGGGCACGGCAAATCCAGGCGTGGCTACGCAGCGATTTGGTGCCGATTCGCGTTGAACGCTCCACGGATGTGGTATTTGCGGGTGTGAAAAAGCCCGCCCTGAGTACTGAGGGGGCGCAGAGCGCGCAAAAGCTGATTGACACCGCCACCTCGCTGTTGGCCCACGGTAACCCGAACCTGTTTGGCGAATGGTGTATTGCCGATACCGACCTGGCGCTGATGCTGAACCGCTTGATCCTTAACGGCGATGACGTCCCCCAGCTGCTGGTGGATTACGCCACTTTCCAGTGGCAACGTGCGTCGGTGCAGCGCTATGTGGCACTCTCCGCTAAGCGCGTCGGCTGATAAGCCCTGGCGCTTAAGGTATGATAAGGGCAGTCTGTTTTTCTGAGGAGTGACTGATGAAACTGATGTTTGCGTCGGATATCCATGGATCGCTGCCCGCGACCGAGCGCGTTCTTTCCCTGTTCGCACAAAGTGGGGCGCAGTGGCTGGTTATTCTGGGTGACGTGTTGAACCATGGTCCACGTAACGCATTGCCGGAAGGCTATGCCCCTGCGCAGGTGGTGGAAAAACTCAACCCGTATGCCTCGCGCATTATCGCCGTGCGCGGTAACTGCGACAGCGAAGTGGATCAGATGCTGCTGCACTTCCCCATGACCGCTCCGTGGCAACAGGTGCTGCTGGAAAAATGCCGTCTGTTCCTCACACATGGTCATCTTTTTAGCCCGGATAATCTCCCGGCGCTGGCCGCTGGCGATGTCCTGGTTTACGGCCATACTCATATTCCGGTAGCAGAAAAACGCGGGGAGATTTATCACTTCAACCCAGGTTCGGTCAGCATTCCGAAAGGCGGATACCCGGCGAGCTATGGCATGCTTGATGAGCATACGTTAAGCGTTATCGCACTTAATGATCAGCAAGTTATTGCACAGGTAGCGATTAATCCGTAAGTTACACCTCAACTGTAAACGCGCCGTAAGAGCGCTTAGACGAGAAGGTTTCCCGATGGTGGAGCAGAGTCATTTGGCAAGTACAGAGTGGGTTGACATTGTCAACGAAGAGAATGAAGTGATCGCGCAGGCCAGCCGCGAACAAATGCGCGCTGAACGCCTGCGTCATCGTGCGACGTATATTGTTGTTCATGATGGCATGGGCAAAATTTTGGTTCAACGCCGCACGGACACCAAAGATTTTCTCCCTGGTATGCTGGATGCCACTGCGGGCGGTGTCGTTCAGGCGGATGAAGTCCTGCTGGATTCCGCACGCCGTGAAGCGGAAGAAGAGCTAGGCATTGCGGGCGTACCGTTTGCCGAGCATGGACAGTTCTATTTTGAAGACGAACATTGCCGTGTCTGGGGCGGGCTGTTTAGCTGCGTTTCCCACGGGCCGTTCGCCCTGCAGGAAGAAGAAGTAAGCGAAGTGAGCTGGATGACGCCGGAAGAGATCACCGCGCGTTGTGACGAGTTCACGCCGGATTCGTTAAAAGCACTGGCGCTGTGGATGACCCGCAACGCCAAAAACGAATCGACTAAATCTGAGAAAGAAGAAGAGGCCGAATAAGCTTTAGCAGCTCTCCCTCAGACACAGACTGGATGCGATGGGTTTCTGATCGCGCCAGTCTCCGTCATTCAGACGTTCCAGCAATGCACGTCCCGCTTCAATACCAATCTTACGATGGGGTACTGCCATCGTCGTCAGCGGCGGCTGACAGACACGGCTGACGTCGCTGTCGCCAAACCCGACCACGGCCAAATCGTCCGGCACCTTGATACGCCTGCGCTGGCACTCGTACAGCGCGCCACAGGCCAGTTCATCTGAGACGCAAACCAGCGCATCCAGCTCCGGCCACGCCAGCAGAAATTCAGGAAGTTGTGCGGCCCCCGTCGAAAAGCTCGGCGGCATGGCGGCGTTAATCACCCGGTTAGGCGACATATGGTGGCGCAGCATCGCTTTGTACCAGCCCTGCAAATGCTGCTGGAAAATCCACTGCTCCTGGTTGGCACACAGCAGGCCGATGTTCTGGTAGCCGCGTTTGATGACCATTTCCGTGAGTTCATACATGGCCGCGACGTTATCAATCCCGATATTCATATCGATAGGATCGGCGCGCATGGCGCCCATCTCCATCACCGGAATCGAGGCGTTTTTTAGCCAGTGACGCACGGTGTCGGTATGTTCGACGCTGAGCAAAATCGCTGCGGCGATATTTGACGCCAGCAGCGTTTCCAGCAATTTCTCTTCCTGTTCAAGACGATGCTGGGATTCGGCCAGCATGATCTGATAGCCGGCGGGCTGTAACACCTGCTGGAGCCCGGCGAACATTTCTGAACAACCGGCTTCGGAAAGATTGGGGACGACCATCGCAATCGTCCATGACGAGGCCGAAGCCAGCGCACTGGCTGCAAGATTGGGCATATAGCCTAACTCTTGTACCGCGGCTTCTATTTTTTCTCGCAGTTTATCGGAAACCTGTTCAGGCGTGCGGAGAGCACGGGACACGGTCATTGTGCCCACACCGGCAAGCTGTGCGACATCGGCAAGTGTCACTTTACCGGTACTGCGCCGTTTTCGGGTTAGAGACATACACCTTCCTGCTGACAGGACGCCACTCATTTCATCCTTCTCTTAACGTGACAGGCAGTATACGCCTTAAATCCCTTTTTTTGCTGTGATTTCGCGCCAGGATGTTAATTTGATAGCGCTATCACACTTCTGAATGTTAGATCTTGGTAGCGCTATCTTTGTGATCCCGATCGCAGCCAATTCGTTATGCGTTGAATAAAGTTTGTTCATCTTTAGCGCGATGCCGGGAGGGAAAATGCTCAAAAAGTGGATATATGATACAACCATCACGCTGCAGGATAGCGTTGAGAGTTGGCCGCAGGCGCTGGAGATATGCGCGAAACCGTTGCTGGAGCTGCAGGTCATTGCGCCGGAATACGTAACGGCCATCATTGAGCAGCACCACACTTTAGGACCCTATTATGTGCTGGCACCAGGGCTGGCCATGCCGCATGCGCGGCCGGAAGAGGGGGCAAAAGGACTGGGCCTCTCATTATTAAAACTCAGGAAGGGCGTTTCATTCGGTGCAGGCGAATTTGATCCCGTCGATGTGATCGTTATGCTGGCGGCACCGGATAAACACAGCCATATCGAAATGATCTCTGCGCTGGCTGAATTATTTTCAAGCGATGAGGATATGGCGGAATTACATCAGGCGAATACCCTGGAGGAAATTAAAACGATAATCGACCGCTTCTGATTTAATTATTTAATCCGACTCGTCACACACATTACGCGCAAGCGTGATGGGACATACTCTACGCAAAAAAGGGGACAACAATGAAAATCATGGCTATATGCGGTTCTGGCCTGGGCAGTAGTTTTATGGTCGAAATGAATATTAAAAAAGTGCTTAAGAAGCTGGACATTGACGCCGAGGTTGAGCACTCCGATCTCTCTTCAGCCACGCCCGGTGCGGCCGATCTTTTCGTGATGGCGAAAGATATTGCCTCCAGCGCCAGCGTGCCGGAAAACCAGTTGGTGGTGATCAACAACATCATCGATATCAACGAACTTGAAGCGCAGCTGCGTGCCTGGTTCGAAAGACAATAACCCTGATAAGGCGAGGTGGATATGTTTATCCTTGAAACGCTGAATTTCGTTGTCGATATTTTAAAAGTCCCTTCCGTGCTGGTGGGCCTGATTGCCTTAATTGGTCTCGTTGCGCAGAAAAAAGCCTTTTCTGACGTTGTAAAAGGGACCATTAAAACTATTCTCGGGTTTATTGTGCTGGGCGGTGGCGCCACCGTGCTGGTGGGGTCTTTAAATCCATTAGGCGGTATGTTTGAACACGCCTTTAATATTCAGGGCATTATTCCCAATAATGAAGCGATTGTTTCCATTGCGCTGGAAAAATATGGGGCCTCGACTGCGCTGATTATGGCGTTTGGGATGGTGGCCAATATTCTCGTCGCCCGCTTTACCCGTCTGAAGTATATCTTCCTGACCGGACACCACACGTTCTACATGGCGTGCATGATTGGGGTGATCCTCACGGTTGCGGGCTTTGAAGGGGTAGGGCTGGTCTTTACGGGGTCGCTGATCCTCGGGCTGGTCATGGCCTTCTTCCCGGCGATTGCGCAGCGTTACATGAAGCGCATTACCGGCAACGATGATATTGCTTTCGGCCATTTCGGCACTCTGGGCTACGTGCTGTCCGGCTGGATTGGCAGCAAGGTCGGCAAAGGTTCACGTTCAACCGAAGAGATGAACCTGCCGAAGAACCTGAGCTTCCTGCGTGACAGCTCGATCTCCATCTCTCTGACCATGATGATTATCTACCTGATCATGGCGGTGAGCGCCGGGCGTGAATACGTCGAGGCGACCTTCAGCGGCGGTCAGAACTACCTGGTCTACGCCATTATCATGGCAATCACCTTCGCCGCTGGGGTGTTCATCATCCTGCAGGGTGTACGCCTGATTCTGGCAGAAATCGTCCCGGCCTTTACCGGCTTCTCAGAAAAACTGGTGCCCAATGCGCGTCCGGCCCTGGACTGCCCGGTGGTCTATCCGTATGCGCCCAACGCGGTGCTGATTGGCTTTCTGTTCAGCTTCCTCGGGGGGATTGTGGGGTTAATTATCTGCGGCCAGTTTAACTGGGTGCTGATCCTGCCGGGTGTGGTGCCGCACTTCTTCACCGGCGCAACCGCGGGCGTGTTTGGTAACGCCACCGGTGGACGTCGCGGGGCAATGATTGGCGCCTTTGCCAACGGGCTCTTAATCACCTTCCTGCCGGTGCTGCTGCTGCCTGTACTGGGAGCCATTGGCTTTGCCAATACCACTTTCTCGGACGCTGATTTCGGCGCCGTCGGGATTGTGCTTGGCAACCTGGCGCGCTTCCTGTCACCACTGGCCATCACCGGGCTTGTCGTTGCGTTGTTCGCGCTGCTGGTGGCGTACAACGTGTTCGCGAAAAACAAATCTGCGGGTGGTAATGCGCAGGAAAACACCGGAGCCAAATCATGAACGAGAATGAGATAACCGAACTCGCGCGTCAAATTCGACTCGAGACCCTGAAATCGCTGACGCAGCTGGGATTTGGTCACTACGGCGGCAGTATGTCGGTCGTCGAAACCCTGGCCGTACTGTACGGTGCGGTAATGAAAATTGACCCGGCAGACCCGGACTGGCCAGAACGAGACTACTTTGTCCTGTCGAAGGGCCATGCGGGACCGGCCCTGTACAGTACGCTGGCGATTAAGGGCTATTTCCCGATGGAAGAGCTGAGCACGCTTAACCAGAACGGCACACGCCTGCCAAGCCATCCGGACCGGCTAAAAACACGCGGTGTGGATGCCACGACCGGTTCGCTTGGCCAGGGGATCTCCATCGCGGGCGGCATGGCGCTGTCGCACAAGCTGGCCGGGCGGTCAAATCGGGTCTTTTGCATCGTCGGTGACGGCGAGCTGAACGAAGGGCAGTGCTGGGAAGCATTCCAGTTTATTGCCCACCATCGTCTTAACAACCTGACGGTGTTTGTGGACTGGAATAAACAACAGCTTGATGGCGAGCTGGATGAGATCATCTGCGCGTTCAATCTGGAAGGGAAATTCCGCGCCTTTGGTTTTGACGTGGTGACGGTGAAAGGAGATGACATCCCGGCACTGCTGAAGGTCACCGCACCGGTTCCGCCAGCGGATGCGCGTCCGCGGGTGGTGATCCTCGACAGCATCAAAGGACAGGGAGTGGCGTATCTGGAACAGCTGGGTAACTCGCACCATCTGCGATTGACCCCGGAGAGCAAAGCGGCCCTCGACGAGGCGATCCGCCAGCTGGAGGTAACTCATGATTAAGGTTGCACCTGCAGGACAGAAAGATGCCATAGAGATGCGTAAGGTCTACGCGGGCTTTGTGGCAAAACAGATTGAAGCCGGGAGCGAGATCATCGCCCTGGAAGCGGATCTGATGAGCTCAATGGCGATGGACGGCGTGGCGCGCGATTATCCGCAACATGTGATCAACTGCGGCATTATGGAGGCCAACGTGATCGGTACCGCGGCCGGGCTGTCACTCACCGGCCGCAAGCCGTTTGTTCATACCTTTACCGCCTTTGCCAGCCGTCGCTGCTTCGACCAGCTGTTTATGTCCCTGGACTACCAGCGAAATAACGTGAAGGTCATTGCCTCGGATGCGGGCGTGACGGCCTGCCATAACGGCGGGACGCATATGTCGTTCGAGGATATGGGCATTGTGCGCGGTCTGGCGCATTCGGTAGTACTGGAGGTGACCGACGCGGTGATGTTTGAAGACATACTGCGCCAGCTTATCGACCTCGACGGGTTCTACTGGGTACGTACTATCCGTAAGCAGGCGCCAAGCGTGTATGCCCCGGGTTCAACGTTTACCATCGGCAAAGGCAATGTGCTGCGCGAAGGAAGCGACATTACCCTGATTGCCAACGGCATTATGGTGGCCGAAGCGCTGGAAGCGGCCCGTCAGCTTGAGCAGGAGGGCGTTAGCGCGGCAGTGATAGACATGTTTACCCTGAAGCCCATCGACCGGATGCTGGTGAAAAACTACGCCGAGAAAACCGGGCGGATCGTGACCTGCGAAAACCATAGCATTCACAACGGGCTGGGCTCGGCGGTGGCGGAAGTGCTGGTGGAGACCTGCCCGGTGCCGATGCGTCGCGTGGGGGTGAAGGAGCGTTACGGCCAGGTAGGGACGCAGGACTTCCTGCAGAAGGAGTATGGCCTGACGGCGCATGACATTGTTTCAGCGGCGCGAGAGCTGCTGTAAATAAAAAAGGCGACCCGTGAGCGGTCGCCTTTTTGTTGCCCGGTGGCGCTAGCGCTTACCGGGCCTACGGTCCTGTAGGCCGGATAAGCGAAGCGCCATCCGGCAAGACCTTATTTACTGCTGCTGAGAAGACTGGATCGCCGTCAGCGCGATGGTGTAGACGATATCGTCTACCAGCGCGCCACGGGACAGGTCGTTCACAGGTTTGCGCATACCCTGCAGCATTGGCCCGATGGAGATCAGGTCTGCTGAACGCTGTACCGCTTTGTAGGTGGTGTTACCGGTGTTCAGATCCGGGAAGATGAACACGGTAGCGCGACCTGCAACCGGGGAGTTTGGCGCTTTGGATTTCGCAACGTCAGCCATAACTGCGGCATCGTACTGCAGCGGGCCGTCGATCATCAGATCAGGACGTTTTTCCTGTGCAATACGGGTCGCTTCACGCACTTTCTCTACGTCGCTACCTGCACCAGAGGTACCGGTGGAGTAGGAGAGCATCGCGACGCGTGGTTCGATACCGAAGGCAATCGCGGAGTCCGCGGACTGGATTGCGATTTCAGCCAGCTGCTCTGCAGTTGGATCCGGGTTGATCGCACAGTCGCCGTAAACGTAAACCTGTTCAGGCAGCAGCATGAAGAACACGGAGGAAACCAGAGAGCTGCCTGGAGCCGTTTTGATCAGCTGCAGCGGTGGACGGATGGTGTTCGCGGTAGTATGAACCGCACCGGACACCAGGCCGTCAACTTCGTCCTGCTCCAGCATCAGCGTACCCAGCACCACGTTGTCTTCCAGCTGCTCACGCGCAACGGCTTCGGTCATGCCTTTGTTCTTACGCAGTTCGACCAGACGGGCAACGTAGCTTTCGCGAACCACTTCTGGATCAACGATTTCGATGCCAGCACCCAGCTCAACGCCCTGGGATGCCGCAACGCGGTTGATCTCATCCGGGTTACCCAGCAGCACACAGGTCGCGATGCCGCGCTCTGCACAGATTGCGGCCGCTTTCACGGTACGTGGTTCGTCGCCTTCTGGCAGAACAACACGTTTGCCCGCTTTACGCGCCAGCTCGGTCAGCTGGTAACGGAAGGCCGGAGGAGACAGACGACGGCTGCGCTCGGAGGTTGCGGTCAGGGATTCGATCCAGTCTGCGTTGATGTAGCTTGCAACGTATTCCTGAACTTTCTCGATACGCTCGTGGTCATCAACCGGCACTTCCAGGTTGAAGCTCTGCAGGCTCAGGGAGGTCTGCCAGGTGTTGGTATTAACCATGAATACCGGCAGGCCAGTCGCGAACGCGCGTTCGCACAGCTTGCTGACGCGTGGATCCATCTCGTAAGCACCGGTCAGCAGGATAGCACCGATTTCTACGCCATTCATCGCGGCCAGGCAGGCAGCAACCAGCACGTCTGGACGGTCTGCGGAGGTCACCAGCAGAGAACCAGCGCGGAAGTGCTCCAGCATGTGTGGAATGCTGCGGGCGCAGAAGGTCACGGACTTCACGCGGCGGGTATTGATGTCGCCTTCGTTGATCACGGTGGCGTTCAGGTGACGCGCCATATCGATGGCACGAGTGGCAATCAGATCGAAGCTCCACGGCACCGCGCCCAGAACCGGCAGCGGGCTGGATTCCTGCAGTTTAGCCGGGTCAACTTTAATGACTTTCGCTTTGGAAGAGTCGTCGAAGATCTCGGACAGGTCAGGACGCGTACGGCCCTGCTCATCCACAGGCGCATTCAGTTTGTTGACGATTACGCCCGTAATGTTGGTGTTTTTAGTACCACCGAAGCTGCTGCGGGTCAGTTCGATACGCTCTTTCAGCTGCTCTGGGGTATCTGTGCCCTGAGACATCACAAAGACGATCTCGGCGTTCAGGGTTTTCGCAATTTCGAAGTTTAGCGACTGGGCAAACTGGTGTTTGCGGGTCGGAACCAGGCCTTCAACCAGCACCACTTCCGCGTCTTTTGTATTGGCGTGGTAGTTGGCGATGATCTCTTCCATCAGCACGTCTTTCTGGTTGCTGGAGAGCAGAGATTCAACGTGGTTCATCTTCAGCGGTTCGGCCGCTGGCAGATTGGAGTTCTTACGAACGATGGTGGTGGTCTGGTCTGGCGCATCGCCACCGGCACGAGGCTGGGCGATTGGCTTAAAGACGCTCAGACGAACGCCTTTGCGTTCCATAGCACGGATCACGCCAAGGCTGACGCTGGTCAGGCCGACGCTGGTTCCGGTAGGGATCAGCATAATAGTACGGGACACGGTTTATCCTCTTTCGTTACCGCCTGATTGTGGCGGGTGACAAAACAGCACCGCCAGCAGAGCTGGCGGTGTGGAATCAAGCAGTCAGACGGTGCGCGTCTTGCGCGATGACCAGCTCTTCGTTTGTTGGGATAACGAGAGCAGGGCGGGTGCCTTCTTTGTTGATGAAGCCAGACTTGCCGAAGCGGGCAGCCAGGTTACGCTCGTGATCAACCTCAAAGCCCAGAACGCCCAGTTTGCCCAGGGACAGTTCGCGAACCATTGCCGCGTTCTCACCGATACCACCGGTGAAGACAACAGCGTCAAGACGGCCATCCATCAGCGCAGTGTAAGAGCCGATGTATTTCGCCAGACGGTGGCAGTAAACGTCCATTGCACGTTTAGCGTCTTCTTTCTCTGCGTAGTTGTCTTCAACGTAACGGCAGTCGCTGGTGACTTCGGTCAGACCCAGCAGGCCAGACTCTTTGGTCAGCATTTTGTTGATCTGGTCAACGCTCATGCCCAGGGTGTCGTGCAGGTGGAAGATAATCGCCGGGTCGATGTCACCGGAACGCGTACCCATCACCAGACCTTCCAGCGGGGTCAGACCCATGGAGGTATCAACACATTTACCGTTGCGGATTGCAGAAACGGAACCACCGTTGCCCAGGTGGCAGGTGATGATGTTCACTTCTTCAACCGGTTTGTTCAGCACTTTTGCCGCTTCCTGAGTCACATAGAAGTGGCTGGTGCCGTGCGCGCCATAGCGACGAACACCGTGCTCTTTGTAGAGGCTGTATGGCAGGGCATAGAGGTAAGACTCTTCCGGCATGGTCTGATGGAACGCGGTGTCAAACACGGCCACGTTTTTGTCTTTCAGATTCGGGAAGGATTTCAGCGCTTCAGCGATACCGATCAGGTGCGCCGGATTGTGCAGCGGTGCAAAAGATGCAGAGTCTTTGATGCCCTGGATAACAGAGTCGTCAATCACGACGGAACTGGTGTATTTCTCGCCACCATGGACGATACGGTGACCAATCGCAGTCAGCTGAGCAGACAGTTCTGGTTTTTGTGCCAGAATAGTGTTAACGATAAAGTTCAGCGCTTCACTGTGAGCGGCGCCTGCACCTAAAGCCGCTTCTTGTTTGCTGCCGTCCATCTTCCACTTGATACGTGCTTCAGGCAGATGGAAACATTCGGCCAAACCAGAGAGGTACTCGTCACCGTTGAGCGCATCGATGATGGCGAATTTCAGTGAGGAGCTACCGCAGTTCAGAACCAGTACTAACTTACTCGACATGGAAGTACCTATAATTGATACGTGGCTAAAAAAACGTCAAAGAGTCTAAAAGCGTAACGCATGCTGACCCAGACATTTATGATTAACATCATGCCAAACGAACATTCTGGCAGGATGGAAGAAATACCTATGATTTTAAGCCATTTTGAACATTTTTCAGACAATGGCATAATATGCGATAATTTGACGAGTTAACGATTCTCGTCTACGGCCCTATCAGGCTGGCACAGGATACCCGATACGGGGTAGTGATGACAAAATATTTTGAACGTTGTCATAGCTTGTTGTGGTTTTGCACGAAAATTTTAATTTTTATATGTGAAGTTGAGGTATGCCATGTCGACACCTGAGATCCCGTCCGTGAATTTTTTTAGTCTGTTTCGTCGGGGACAGCATTACGCGAAGACGTGGCCGATGGAAAAACGCCTTGCGCCCATGTTCATTGAGAATCGCACAATCCGCGCCACGCGCTACGCGATTCGCTTCATGCCTCCTGTCGCTATTTTTACCCTCTGCTGGCAAATTGCGCTGGGCGGACAGCTCGGGCCTGCCGTGGCGACGGCGCTTTTTGCGTTGAGCCTGCCGATGCAGGGGCTGTGGTGGTTAGGTAAGCGTTCAATCACACCTCTGCCGCCTTCTATTTTACACTGGTTTTATGATGTTCGCGGGAAACTGGAAGAAGCCGGTCAGGCGCTCGCTCCGGTTGAAGGCAAGCCCGATTATCAGGCGCTGGCTGACACGCTTAAGCGAGCTTTTAAGCAACTTGATAAAACATTCCTCGATGATTTGTGATTGATCATCGAAACGACGAATAAAAGAAGGCACAGTAACACACCGTTACCGTGTCTTTTTTTTCAAGTGCCATGCGCTACAGGAGTCGAAAGATGGAAATGACCCATGCTCAACGTCTGATTTTGTCCAACCAGTACAAAATGATGACTATGCTTGATCCCGATAACGCTGAGCGCTACAGCCGCCTGCAGACCATCGTCGAACGCGGCTTTGGTTTGCAGATGCGTGAACTGGACCGCGAGTTTGGCGAGCTGAAAGAAGAAACCTGCCGCATCGTGATCGACATTATGGAGATGTACCACGCGCTTCACGTGTCCTGGACCAACCTGAAAGATCAGCAGTCCATTGACGAGCGCCGCGTCACTTTCTTAGGCTTTGATGCCGCAACGGAAGCGCGCTATCTGAGCTATGTCCGCTTTATGGTGAATACAGAAGGGCGTTATACGCACTTTGATGCGGGCACCCACGGCTTTAACGCGCAGACCCCTATGTGGGAAAAATACCAGCGCATGCTGAGCGCATGGCACGCCTGCCCGCGCCAGTACCACTTAAGCAGCAACGAAATTCAACAAATCATTAATGCCTGACGGAGGTGCGTGTGCAGTGTAGAGGTTTTCTGTTTGATCTGGACGGTACGCTGGTGGATTCGCTACCGGTTGTAGAGCGTTCATGGTGCCATTGGGCGGACAGACATGGCATCGACCATCAGGACGTGCTGAATTTTATCCACGGCAAACAGGCCATAACCTCGCTCCGGCATTTCCTGGCGGGACGCTCTGAGGACGAAATTCAGGCGGAGTTTAAATATCTGGAACACATTGAAGCCACCGATACGGACGGCATTACTGCGTTACCCGGTGCTCGTGAACTGCTTGAGCATTTGAATGAAGCGCAAATTCCGTGGGCCATTGTCACCTCCGGCTCGGTTCCCGTGGCTCACGCTCGTCATAAGGCGGCGGGTTTACCCACGCCGGACGTGTTCATTACCGCTGAGCGCGTGAAACGCGGCAAACCGGAGCCTGATGCCTTTTTGCTGGGTGCAGAACTGCTGGGCATCCCCCCGGCGGAGTGCGTGGTGGTGGAAGATGCGGCAGCGGGCGTGCTGGCCGGATTGAACGCCGGCAGCCACGTTATTGCCGTCAACGTTCCGGCCGATTCTCCCCGGCTGGACGAGGCGGACTTTGTGCTCAATACGCTGACCGCGCTTGATATCGCTAAGGCGCCAGACGGTATTGTAACCGTCTCGCTAAAAGTGTAATCCCATGATTTAGCCCCACGCTGCTGGGGCTTTTTTATGGCACAATTTCGCATCTCTCTCTGACAAGGACATGTTGTGAACGGTGAACTGATTTGGGTGCTCAGCCTGCTTTTAATCGCCATCATTCTGTTTGCTACAGGCAAAGTGCGCATGGATGCCGTCGCTTTGTTTGTTATCGTTGCGTTTGCGCTGAGCGGTACGCTCACGCTGCCGGAAGCCTTCTCGGGATTTAGCGATCCCAACGTCATTCTGATTGCCGCGCTGTTTATTATCGGCGACGGGCTGGTGCGCACCGGCGTGGCAACCCTCGTGGGGGCATGGCTGGTGAGGGTGGCTGGCAACAGCGAAACCAAAATGCTGATCTACCTCATGCTTACGGTCGCCGGGCTGGGAGCCTTTATGAGCTCGACGGGCGTCGTTGCCATCTTTATCCCGGTGGTGTTGAGCGTCTCCATGCGCATGCAGACCTCACCGTCGCGCCTGATGATGCCCCTGAGCTTTGCCGGGCTCATCAGCGGTATGATGACCCTGGTGGCCACGCCGCCAAACCTGGTGGTCAACAGCGAGCTGATACGTGAAGGGCTGGAGGGCTTTAGCTTCTTCAGCGTCACCCCGCTTGGGCTGGTCATTTTGTTGATGGGTGTGGTGTATATGCTGCTGACTCGCTTCGCCCTGAAAGGCGAGAAGCAGGATAAAACTAAAGATGGCTGGAAACGACGCACCTTCCGCGATTTGATCAAAGAGTACCGTCTGGCCGGCCGCGCCCGCCGTCTGGCTATTCGTCCCGGTTCGCCAATGGTCGGCCAGCGCCTGGATGACCTGAAGCTGCGCGAGCGGTATGGCGCGAACGTGATCGGCGTGGAGCGCTGGCGTCGCTTTCGCCGGGTCATCGTCAACGTGAACGGGGTGTCCGAATTCCGGGCGCGTGACGTTCTGCTGATCGATATGTCCACCGCAGAGGTCGATCTGCGTGAGTTTTGCAGTGAGCAACTGCTGGAGCCGATGGTGCTACGCGGAGAGTATTTCTCCGACCAGGCGCTGGATGTGGGTATGGCGGAAGTGTCGCTGATCCCGGAATCGGAATTGTTGGGCAAAACCGTGCGTGAAATGGGGTTCCGTACCCGCTACGGCCTTAATGTCGTCGGCCTGAAGCGTGATGGCGTGGCGATGGAAGGGGCCGTGGTGGATGAGCCTATCCTGCTGGGCGATATTTTTCTCGTGGTGGGTAACTGGAAGCTTATCAGCCAGCTCGGCCAAAAAGGCCGCGATTTTGTGGTACTCAACATGCCCGTTGAGGAGAGCGATGCCTCTCCGGCCCACAGCCAGGCGCCTCACGCCATTTTTTGTCTGGTGCTGATGGTGGCACTAATGCTCACCGACGAGATCCCGAACCCGGTGGCGGCGATTATTGCCTGCCTGTTAATGGGCAAGTTTCGCTGTATTGATGCCGAGAGCGCCTATAAAGCAATTCACTGGCCAAGCATCATTTTGATTGTCGGGATGATGCCATTCGCCCTTGCCCTGCAAAAAACTGGTGGGGTGGATTTAGTGGTTAAAGGGCTCATGGACATCGGCGGGGGATACGGTCCGTATATGATGATGGTGTGCCTGTTCGTGATGTGCGCCACGATAGGGCTGTTCATTTCCAATACCGCCACGGCGGTGCTGATGGCGCCCATTGCACTGGCGATGGCGAAATCGATGGGTGTGTCGCCGTACCCCTTTGCAATGATGGTGGCGATGGCGGCCTCTGCGGCGTTTATGACGCCGGTCTCTTCGCCGGTTAACACGCTGGTACTGGGGCCGGGGAATTACCGCTTTAGCGATTTCGTGAAGATTGGCGTACCGTTCACCATACTGGTGATGCTGGTATGTGTGGTGCTGATTCCGGTGTTATTCCCGTTTTAGCGTGAGCGCAGAAACGTTGGCCGGGTAAGGCGAAGCCGCCACCCGGCGAAAAATTACAACGGAGAATCCTGGCTGATCTCATCCAGCGATAAATGGAAGCTCGGCACAAACACCTGCATAAAATAATCCATCTCTTCGCTGCGGCGGGATTCCAGCGTTTTTTCCAGACGCGTTTTGGCCAGTAAAAACTCGTTATTCCCCGCAGACAACTCTTCCAGACATTTCAGGTAGGCGCAGAGCGCGTCCGCCTGCTTCACCAGTGACTTTTCCTCTTCCGTATACTGATGTTCGTCAATCAGCGGCTCAAAGACGTCGCGTAGCTCTTCCGGGACCATCTCAATCAGCTTCTGCTGGGCAATCTTCTCAATGGCCTTATATTCCTGTGCAATCTGCGAATTGAAGTATTTCACCGGCGTGGGGAGATCCCCGGTCAGCACTTCGGACGCATCGTGATACATCGCCAGCAGCGCGATACGTTCCGCATTGACCTGACCGTTGAATTTGCGGTTTTTAATGGCCGCAAGGGCATGCGCGACCATCGCAACCTGCAGACTATGTTCTGAGACATTTTCGGTGCGCACATTGCGCATCAAAGGCCAGCGGTTGATGAGTTTCAGGCGGGAGAGGTGGGCAAAAAAATGACTCTGACTCATAGGTTACCTTTTGTCTTCACTGCGACAGACTTCATTGTGCGGGGAGGGGAGGGAAGATGCAAATTTGCGGATTTTGAAGGCCGGGTTAGCGCAGCGCCACCCGGCAGAATGATTGTGTTACTGGTGGTAGCCAGAGAGGAATCGCCCGAAGCGGCTGATGGCCATTTCGAGGTCGTCTTCGCGCGGCAACGTCACGATACGAACGTGATCCGGCCATGGCCAGTTAAAGGCCGTGCCCTGAACCAGCAGCACTTTTTCCTGCAGCAGGAAATCAAGCACCATTTTTTGGTCATCGTGAATGTTGAAGCGCTTCGCGTCGATTTTCGGGAACATGTAAAGCGCACCGTTAGGCTTCACGCATGAGACGCCAGGGATGTCGTTGATCAGCTCCCAGGCGCGGTTACGCTGTTCGTACAGGCGGCCGCCGGGCACGATGAACTCGCTGATGCTCTGATAACCGCCCAGCGCCGTCTGGATCGCGTGCTGAGCCGGAACGTTGGCACACAAACGCATGGAAGCCAGCATCTCCAGCCCTTCAATGTAACCTTTCGCATGTTTTTTCGGGCCGTTCAGGACCATCCAGCCCTGGCGGAAACCGGCCACACGGTAAGTTTTAGACAGGCCGTTAAAGGTGACGGTCAGCAGGTCTGGCGCCAGCGCGGCGATAGAGTGGTGCTGCGCGGCGTCATACAGGATCTTGTCGTAAATTTCATCAGCGAAGATGATCAGGTTATGCTGACGGGCGATCTCCACGATCTCCATCAGCAGCGCTTTAGAGTAGACGGCACCCGTCGGGTTGTTCGGGTTAATAATCACGATGCCGCGCGTACGCGGGGTGATTTTCGCGCGAATATCATCGAGATCCGGGAACCAGTCAGAGGATTCGTCGCAGAGATAGTGCACCGCCTTACCGCTGGAGAGTGATACGGCCGCCGTCCACAGCGGGTAATCCGGGGCGGGTACCAGCATTTCGTCGCCGCTGTTCAGCAATGCCTGCATGGCCTGCACGATCAGCTCAGAGACGCCGTTGCCGATATAAATATCCTCAACGGTAACGTCACGCATACCGCGTGCCTGGTAGTGCTGCATAATGGCTTTGCGTGCGGAGTAGAGTCCTTTTGAATCACAATAGCCTTGTGCAGTAGGCAGGTTGCGGATCACATCAACCAGGATTTCATCCGGCGCTTCAAAACCAAACGGCGCAGGGTTACCAATGTTGAGTTTCAGAACCTTATTGCCTTCTTCTTCCAGGCGTTTTGCCTCTTTGAGAACCGGGCCACGGATGTCGTAACAGACGTTATCTAGCTTGCTGGATTTTTCGATAGGGGACATGAACCTTTAACCTTTTCGCTATTATTGCCGCTCCCTGCCGTGGAAGTCAGCACGGAACAATGTACTCCCCCCTCGCTTCGTTTTGAAGGGTAAACAGAAGAAGATTTTGTGCAATAGAAAAAATTCTGTTGAATCTCTTTCGCTGCCTGCGTTGAAATTTTCTGGTCTAAAGTTATGCATGAAAGCGTTTTATTAGGTTAATTGTGCTGTTAATTTTAATCTTTGTTGCATATTGTGCTATTAAAAATAAAATAGCGGCCAGGGTTAAGGCGGAAGTTTACCTGAGTGACTTTTCGTAAAATCTGAGTGCTTCAATAGATCGCGCTGTAATAGCAGGCTTTGGTTAAAAGTTGCTCATGTGAAATTAATGTTAAGTGTTATTAATGATTGGCCTTAATCTAAATTAAAATTTATTTATTATTAACCTACAAAATGCAACTTTAGTTAATTTTAATAAAATTAGTTTAGAAGCCTAACAACAACCTTTAATCCTGAATATTGCGATAAGACTTATAAATAAAGTGGATTTGAGTTAAGATGTCTTTAAGGAAAGCAGAGGAAAGACGTATGTGATTTGTATATCTTGCCCTGATTTTCTGAATTAATTGATTGTTATTGTTGGAGTTATCTCTGGCTGGCGTGTGCAAAGCACAACCTGCAACGTTGACAGCGCTGCGATAAAGATGGCAGAAAAGGTGTCATACCTTTAATGTAATTTACATTAACCTGCGATCATCTAAATATCCTGAACGTTTAAGAGAATAAAAATAACGTCATGAAACGTGCTTTCTGACTGTTGATATATACACTAAAGCAGCACAATAACTATCTGTCAGGCAGTCTGCCGGGCCGGGATGCGAGGGAAAACTCCAGAAGGAATTGCTTAACTGTTACACACAGCTTCAACCCGGGCAGCTCCGCACGAGCAACCTGAAAGTGAATAGATATGATAAATGCAAATCGTCCGATAATGAATCTCGACCTCGATCTGCTGAGAACGTTTGTTGCGGTCGCAGACCTCAACACTTTTGCAGCAGCTGCTGCCGCAGTTTGCCGAACCCAGTCCGCCGTCAGTCAGCAAATGCAGCGTCTGGAACAACTGGTTGGTAAAGAGCTTTTTGCCCGTCATGGCCGTAATAAGCTCTTAACGGAACACGGTATTCAGCTACTGGGTTATGCCAGGAAAATACTTCGCTTTAATGACGAAGCATGTATGTCATTAATGTTTAGCAACCTTCAGGGTGTGCTAACGTTAGGTGCATCTGATGAGTCAGCGGATACTATATTGCCGTTCCTTCTTAATCGAATCAGTTCGGTTTATCCGAAGCTTGCGCTGGATGTTAGCGTGAAGCGTAATGCTTTTATGATTGAGATGTTAAAAGAGAACGAGGTTGACCTTGTGGTCACCACGCATCGTCCCGGCCAATTTAATTGCCTGACGCTGCGAACGTCTCCTACGCACTGGTATTGCGCGGCGGAATATGTGCTTCAGCAAGGCGAGCCGGTTCCTCTGGTCTTACTGGACGATCCGAGCCCATTCCGCGATATGGTGCTGGCGGCGCTCAACGAGGCCAACATTCCGTGGCGGCTGGCATATGTGGCCTCCACATTGCCTGCCGTTCGCGCAGCGGTCAAAGCCGGCCTTGGCGTAACGGCGCGTCCGGTGGAGATGATGAGCCCGGATCTGCGGGTGCTGGGAAAATCCGATGGACTCCCTCCGCTGCCGGATACGGAGTATCTGCTGTGCCACAACACGTCCAGTAACAACGAGCTGGCGAAAGTGGTGTTCGAAGCAATGGAGAACTACCATAACCCGTGGCAGTTCGAGCATGTTACCCACGAAGGGGGGGATGACTCCCTGATCGTTGAAGGTGACTTTGAGTGATCGAGAGCTCAAAATTCTGGTAACAAAATGTAAGTGTAAAAAAATGCCACTCGCGCTATTTTCGCATGGAGTGGCTTTTTTTTGCACAAATTCTCTCCGCTAAAGCGAGTTAAATGAAAATAGTTCTTAATTATCAATAAGTAAAATGCAGTCGATTAAAGTCTGAACAAATTCTTTCTCACTTCCTTCCCGCGCCCGGCATGTTAATAAAACAGGAAAGATGTTGCCGTTTTACTGGTTGAATTAACAAAAGCGTGTCTCAGATCAAGAAAATACTCCCATTTAGGGGGAGGAATCGTTGGCAAATCCTGTCAAAATAGGAGGGTTATTTTTTTTACTTCCAAAACGGACACGATTCAACAACATGCATTTGACGAAAAGTCAGGTAACCACCAGGGTTAAAGGGCACCAAATGTTAATGAGAATCGCTCGATGTAATTTAATGTGAAGAAACCTTTGTTAAAGTTGACAATAGGTTATAGAAAGGAGTAAAAAACCCCATCATTTTGCTGTCTACGTCTCATTTCTGACAGTTAGTGTAAGGTTATTTGTTCCTCCCCATGAATCGATGTGATGCCCATCTGCCAGCAAGAGCAGTGTCGTTGGTATCACTTTTGATGAGTAAGCAATGAGTATGTCAACATCCACAGAAGTCATCGCTCATCACTGGGCATTCGCAATCTTTCTTATTGTAGCCATTGGCCTGTGCTGCCTGATGTTAGTCGGCGGCTGGTTCCTGGGCGGTCGCGCCCGCGCAAGGCACAAAAACACCCCTTTCGAATCAGGTATTGATTCAGTAGGTTCCGCTCGCTTACGCCTGTCTGCCAAGTTCTATCTGGTAGCCATGTTCTTCGTCATCTTTGACGTGGAAGCGCTTTACCTTTTCGCATGGTCGACCTCCATCCGCGAAAGTGGTTGGGTAGGCTTTGTCGAGGCCGCAATTTTCATTTTAGTGCTACTGGCCGGTCTGGTTTATCTGGTGCGTATTGGCGCGCTTGACTGGACGCCTGCGCGTTCACGTCGTGAACACATCAACCCGGAAAACAGTATCTCTAATCGTCAGCAGTAACAGCGAGGCAATAAGATGGATTATACGCTCACCCGCATAGATCCTAACGGTGAGAATGACCGTTACCCCCTGCAAAAACAGGAGATCGTAACCGACCCCCTGGAGCAAGAAGTCAATAAAAGCGTGTACATGGGCAAGCTCGAACATGCCATGCACGATATGGTCAACTGGGGTCGTAAGAACTCCATCTGGCCATACAACTTTGGCCTTTCCTGCTGCTACGTTGAAATGGTGACGTCATTCACTGCGGTGCATGACGTTGCGCGTTTTGGGGCAGAGGTACTGCGTGCATCCCCACGTCAGGCTGACCTGATGGTGGTGGCCGGTACGTGCTTTACCAAGATGGCACCGGTTATTCAGCGTCTTTATGACCAGATGCTGGAGCCAAAATGGGTTATCTCCATGGGCGCATGTGCAAACTCTGGCGGTATGTACGACATTTATTCCGTTGTGCAGGGCGTAGATAAGTTTATTCCAGTGGATGTATACATCCCCGGTTGCCCGCCACGTCCGGAAGCTTACATGCAAGCGCTGATGCTGCTGCAGGAGTCTATCGGTAAAGAACGCCGCCCGCTGTCGTGGGTTGTTGGCGATCAGGGTGTCTATCGCGCGAACACGCAGTCTGAGCGCGAGCGTAAACGTGGTGAACGTATTGCCGTCACCAACCTGCGTACGCCTGACGAAATTTAATTTGCGCCTGTGGGCCTGGAGAACACCTTCGCATATCACTACTCAAATAGCGCGAAGCCAGGCTTAACAGTCACCACGGACCATTTGCAATGGTGAACAATATGACCGACTTAACCGCGCAAGAAGCCGCCTGGCAGACCCGGGATCATCTGGATGACCCCGTCATTGGCGAACTGCGCAACCGTTTTGGGCCGGATGCCTTTACTGTTCAGGCGACCCGCACCGGGGTACCCGTTGTTTGGGTGAAGCGTGAACAATTGCTGGAAGTTGTCGATTTCCTCAAGAAATTGCCAAAACCTTACGTCATGCTGTTTGACTTACACGGCATGGATGAACGTCTGCGCACGCACCGCCAGGGTCTCCCTGCTGCGGATTTTTCCGTTTTCTACCACCTGATCTCAATAGACCGCAATACGGATATCATGCTCAAGGTGGCATTGTCTGAAAACGACATGCATCTGCCGACGCTCACAAAACTTTTCCCGAACGCCAACTGGTACGAGCGTGAAACCTGGGAAATGTTCGGTATGACCTTCGACGGCCACCCGCATCTGACGCGCATCATGATGCCGCAGACCTGGACCGGCCACCCGCTGCGTAAAGACTACCCGGCACGTGCGACTGAATTCGATCCGTTTGAGCTGACCAAAGCCAAGCAGGATCTGGAGATGGAAGCGCTGACCTTCAAGCCGGAAGACTGGGGCATGAAGCGCGGTACCGAAAACGAGGACTTCATGTTCCTCAACCTCGGTCCAAACCACCCGTCTGCGCACGGTGCATTCCGTATTATTCTTCAGCTTGATGGCGAAGAGATTGTCGACTGCGTTCCGGATATCGGTTACCACCACCGTGGTGCTGAGAAAATGGGCGAGCGTCAGTCCTGGCACAGTTACATTCCGTATACCGACCGTATCGAGTATCTCGGCGGCTGCGTAAACGAAATGCCTTACGTGCTGGCCGTTGAGAAACTGGCAGGCATCACCGTGCCGGATCGCGTTAACGTGATTCGCGTTATGCTGTCAGAACTGTTCCGTATTAACAGCCACCTGCTGTACATCTCCACGTTCATTCAGGACGTTGGCGCGATGACCCCGGTCTTCTTCGCCTTTACCGACCGTCAGAAAATTTACGATCTGGTGGAAGCGATTACCGGTTTCCGTATGCACCCGGCCTGGTTCCGTATCGGCGGTGTGGCACACGATCTGCCGCGCGGCTGGGACCGTCTGCTGCGTGAATTCCTTGACTGGATGCCGAAACGTCTGGCCTCGTATGAGAAAGCCGCGCTGCGTAACTCCATCCTGAAAGGCCGTTCCCAGGGCGTTGCTGCCTACGGCGCGAAAGAGGCGCTGGAGTGGGGGACCACCGGTGCTGGCCTGCGTGCGACCGGTATTGATTTCGACGTGCGTAAAGCGCGTCCTTACTCTGGCTATGAGAACTTCGACTTTGAAGTCCCGGTTGGCGGCGGTGTTTCCGACTGCTATACCCGCGTGATGCTGAAAGTAGAAGAGCTGCGCCAGAGTCTGCGCATCCTTGAGCAGTGCCTCAACAACATGCCGGAAGGCCCGTTCAAGGCGGATCACCCGCTGACGACGCCGCCACCGAAAGAGCGCACGCTGCAACATATCGAAACCCTGATCACCCACTTCCTGCAGGTTTCCTGGGGCCCGGTCATGCCGGCACAAGAATCCTTCCAGATGATCGAAGCGACCAAGGGTATTAACAGTTACTACCTGACCAGTGACGGCAGCACCATGAGCTACCGTACCCGCGTGCGTACGCCGAGCTTTGCGCACCTGCAGCAGATCCCGTCCGCCATCCGCGGCAGTCTGGTCTCCGACCTGATTGTGTATCTGGGTAGTATCGATTTTGTTATGTCAGATGTGGACCGCTAATTATGCACGAGAATCAACAACCACAAACCGAGGCTTTTGAGCTGAGTGAAGCAGAGCGTGCCGCCATTGAGCACGAGATGCACCACTACGAAGACCCGCGTGCGGCGTCCATTGAAGCGCTGAAAATCGTACAGAAACAGCGTGGTTGGGTGCCGGATGGGGCGATCTATGCGATCGCAGAAGTGCTGGGTATCCCGGCCAGTGACGTAGAAGGCGTAGCCACGTTCTACAGCCAGATCTTCCGTCAGCCGGTGGGCCGCCATGTGATCCGCTACTGTGACAGCGTTGTCTGTCACATTACCGGTTATCAGGGCATTCAGGCTGCGATTGAGAAAAAACTCAATATCAAGCCGGGCCAGACCACGTTCGATGGTCGCTTTACTCTGCTGCCAACCTGCTGCCTGGGTAACTGCGACAAGGGGCCGACCATGATGATTGATGAGGATACTCACAGCCATCTGACGCCGGAAGCCATTCCTGACCTGCTGGAGCAGTACAAATGAAAACTGTAATTCGTACTGCTGAGACGCATCCGCTGACCTGGCGTCTGCGCGATGACAAACAGCCGGTATGGCTCGACGAATACCAGAGCAAAAACGGCTATGCCGGGGCGCGTAAAGCCCTGGGCGGCATGGCGCCAGACGACATCGTTAACGCGGTGAAAGAGTCGGGTCTGAAAGGCCGCGGCGGCGCGGGCTTCTCCACCGGTCTGAAGTGGAGCCTGATGCCAAAAGATGAATCCATGAACATCCGTTACCTGCTGTGTAACGCGGATGAAATGGAGCCGGGTACCTATAAAGACCGTCTGCTGATGGAGCAACTGCCGCACCTGCTGGTGGAAGGCATGTTGATCTCCGCGTTCGCGCTGAAAGCGTACCGTGGTTACATCTTCCTGCGCGGTGAGTACATCGAAGCGGCGGAAAACCTGCGTCGCGCGATTGCCGAAGCGACCGAAGCGGGCCTGCTGGGTAAAAATATTCTCGGTACCGGGTTCGACTTCGAGCTGTTCGTGCACACCGGTGCAGGGCGTTATATCTGCGGTGAAGAGACCGCGCTAATTAACTCCCTGGAAGGCCGCCGTGCGAACCCGCGTTCCAAGCCGCCGTTCCCGGCAAGCTCCGGCGTGTGGGGTAAACCGACCTGTGTGAACAACGTCGAAACCCTGTGTAACGTTCCGGCTATCCTCGCCAACGGCGTGGAGTGGTATCAGGGCATCTCCTCAAGCAAAGATGCCGGTACCAAGCTGATGGGCTTCTCCGGCCGCGTGAAAAACCCTGGCGTCTGGGAACTGCCGTTCGGTACCACCGCCCGCGAAATTCTTGAAGACTACGCCGGTGGCATGCGCGATGGCCTGAAATTTAAAGCCTGGCAGCCGGGTGGGGCAGGGACAGACTTCCTGACCGAAGCCCACCTTGATCTGCCGATGGAGTTCGAAAGCATTGGTAAAGCAGGCAGCCGTCTGGGTACGGCGCTGGCGATGGCCGTCGACCACGAGATCGGCATGGTCTCGCTGGTGCGTAACCTGGAAGAGTTCTTCGCCCGTGAGTCCTGCGGCTGGTGTACACCGTGCCGTGACGGTCTGCCGTGGAGCGTGAAGATCCTGCGTGCTATCGAACGCGGCGAAGGCCAGCCTGGTGATATCGAGACACTTGAGCAACTGTGTCGATTCTTAGGGCCGGGCAAAACCTTCTGTGCCCACGCACCGGGTGCCGTCGAGCCGCTGCAGAGCGCGATTAAATATTTCCGCGACGAATTCGAAGCAGGCATCAAGCAGCCGTTCAGCAATACCCATTCAATCAATGGTATTCAGCCGAACCTGCTGAAAGCACGCTGGTAAAAACAGAATTTTGATTAACGCTCGAAGCAATTCGAGACAACTGGAAGCATGCTAATGGCTACGATTCATGTAGACGGCAAAGAATACGAAGTCAACGGGGCGGACAACCTGCTGGAAGCTTGTCTGTCTCTTGGCCTCGATATTCCGTACTTTTGCTGGCATCCGGCGCTGGGCAGCGTCGGTGCTTGCCGCCAGTGTGCGGTGAAGCAATATCAAAACGCGGAAGACACGCGTGGTCGCCTGGTGATGTCCTGTATGACGCCAGCCACCGAAGGCACCTTTATTTCGATTGATGACGAAGAAGCAAAACAGTTCCGTGAAAGCGTTGTGGAATGGTTGATGACCAACCACCCGCACGACTGCCCGGTCTGTGAAGAGGGCGGCAACTGCCACCTTCAGGATATGACCGTAATGACCGGTCACAGCTTCCGTCGCTATCGCTTTACTAAACGTACTCACCGTAACCAGGACCTGGGGCCGTTCATCTCTCACGAAATGAACCGCTGCATCGCCTGCTACCGCTGCGTGCGTTACTACAAAGATTACGCAGACGGTCAGGATCTGGGCGTGTATGGCGCACATGACAACGTCTACTTCGGTCGTCCGGAAGACGGTACGCTTGAGAGCGAATTCTCCGGTAACCTGGTGGAAATCTGTCCGACCGGCGTATTCACCGATAAAACCCACTCCGAGCGTTACAACCGTAAGTGGGACATGCAGTTTGCACCAAGCATCTGCCAGCAGTGTTCGCTGGGCTGTAACACCAGCCCGGGTGAGCGCTACGGCGAACTGCGTCGTATCGAAAACCGTTACAACGGTACCGTAAACCATTACTTCCTGTGCGACCGCGGTCGTTTCGGCTATGGCTATGTGAACCTGAAAGACCGTCCGCGTCAGCCGGTTCAGCGCCGTGGCGACGATTTCATCACCCTGAACGCTGAACAGGCGATGCAGGGTGCGGCAGATATTCTGCGCCAGTCGAAGAAAGTGATCGGTATCGGCTCCCCGCGTGCCAGCATCGAAAGCAACTTCGCGCTGCGTGAGCTGGTGGGGGCGGAAAACTTCTACACCGGTATCGCTCAGGGCGAGCAGGAACGTCTGCAGCTGGTACTGAAAGTGCTGCGCGAAGGCGGTATTCATACCCCTGCGCTGCGCGAAATCGAATCGTATGATGCGGTTCTGGTGCTGGGCGAAGATCTGACGCAGACTGGCGCTCGCGCGGCTCTGGCGGTTCGCCAGGCGGTGAAGGGTAAAGCACGTGAAATGGCAGCGGCACAGAAAGTGGCTGACTGGCAGATTGCGGCAATCCTCAACATCGGCCAGCGCGCGAAGCATCCTCTGTTTGTGACGAACGTCGACAACACCCGTCTGGACGATATCGCCGCGTGGACCTACTGCGCGCCGGTTGAAGATCAGGCGCGTCTTGGCTTTGCCATTGCTCATGCGCTGGACAACAATTCTCCGGCCGTTGAACTGGATCGTGACCTGCAAAGCAAAGTCGACGTGATTGTTCAGGCGCTGGCGGGGGCGAAGAAACCACTGATTATCTCCGGGACTAACGCCGGTAGCGCCGAGATCATTCAGGCTGCAGCGAACGTCGCCAAAGCCCTGAAAGGCCGCGGTGCGGACGTTGGTGTCACCATGATTGCCCGTGCGGTGAACAGCATCGGTCTGGGTATGATTGGCGGCGGCTCGCTGGAAGAAGCGTTAAGCGAACTGGAGTCCGGTGCTGCTGACGCCGTTGTGGTGCTGGAAAATGACCTGCATCGCCATGCCTCTGCCGCGCGCGTTGACGCTGCGCTCTCTAAAGCACCGCTGGTGATGGTAATCGACCATCAGCGCACCGCGATTATGGATAAAGCGCACCTGGTGCTCTCTGCGGCAAGCTTCGCAGAAAGCGACGGTACGGTTATCAACAACGAAGGCCGCGCACAGCGTTTCTTCCAGGTTTATGACCCGGCGTACTACGACAGCAACACCGTGATGCTGGAAAGCTGGCGCTGGCTGCACTCCCTGCACAGCACCGTGCAGAGCCGTGAAGTGGACTGGACGCAGCTCGACCACGTTATCGATGCGGTAGTCGAAAAACTGCCTCAGCTGGCGGGCATTAAAGATGCTGCGCCTGAAGCGAGCTTCCGTATTCGCGGCCAGAAACTGGCGCGTGAACCGCACCGTTACAGTGGCCGTACCGCGATGCGTGCCAATATCAGCGTGCACGAACCACGTCAGCCGCAGGATAAAGACACCATGTTCGCCTTCTCCATGGAAGGGAACAACCAGCCGTCTGCGCCGCGTTCACAGATCCCATTCGCATGGGCACCGGGCTGGAACTCCCCGCAGGCGTGGAACAAGTTCCAGGCGGAAGTGGGCGGTTCACTGCGTCACGGCGATCCGGGCGTGCGTCTGATTGAAGCCTCCGAAACCGGTCTGGACTTCTTCACGACCGTTCCGACGAGCTTCCAGGCGCAGGACGGTAGCTGGCGTATTGCGCCGTACTACCATCTGTTTGGTAGCGACGAGCTGTCCCAGCGTTCACCGGTATTCCAGCAGCGTATGCCGCAGCCGTACATCAAGCTCAACCCGGCAGACGCCGCGAAGCTTGGCGTGAACGCGGGTGCGAACATTGCCTTTAGCTACGAGGGCCAGACCATCAGCCTGCCGCTGATTATCTCTGAAAGCCTGACAGCAGGGCAGGTCGGTCTGCCGATGGGTATGCCTGGCATCGCGCCGGTACTGGCGGGTGCGCGTCTTGATAACCTGCAGGAGGCAAAAGCATGAGTTGGTTAACGCCGGATCTTATCGACATCCTGCTGAGCATTCTGAAAGCGATTGTCATTCTGCTGGTGGTGGTCACCTGTGGTGCGTTCATGAGCTTTGGTGAACGTCGTCTGCTTGGTCTGTTCCAGAACCGTTATGGACCAAACCGCGTTGGCTGGGGTGGTTCACTCCAGCTGGTTGCGGACATGATCAAGATGTTCTTCAAAGAGGACTGGATCCCACGCTTCTCGGATCGCGTGATCTTTACGCTGGCACCGATGATCGCCTTCACCTCGCTGCTGCTGGCGTTTGCTATCGTTCCTGTCAGCCCGACCTGGGTGGTGGCTGACCTGAACATCGGCATTCTGTTCTTCCTGATGATGGCAGGGCTCGCGGTTTACGCGGTACTGTTCGCAGGCTGGTCCAGTAACAACAAATACTCGCTGCTGGGTGCGATGCGTGCTTCCGCGCAGACGCTGAGCTACGAAGTGTTCCTGGGGCTCTCCCTGATGGGCGTGGTGGCACAGGCCGGTTCATTCAACATGACCGACATCGTTAACAACCAGGCCGACATCTGGAACGTTATCCCGCAGTTCTTTGGTTTTGTTACCTTTGCTATCGCGGGCGTGGCGGTGTGTCACCGTCACCCGTTTGACCAGCCAGAAGCCGAACAGGAACTGGCCGACGGTTACCACATTGAATATTCCGGTATGAAATTCGGTCTGTTCTTCGTGGGCGAGTACATCGGTATCGTCACCATTTCCGCGTTGATGGTAACGCTGTTCTTTGGTGGCTGGCATGGCCCGTTCTTACCGCCGTTCATCTGGTTCGCGCTGAAAACCGCGTTCTTCATGATGATGTTCATTTTGATTCGCGCAGCGTTACCGCGTCCGCGTTATGACCAGGTAATGTCCTTCGGCTGGAAAGTGTGCCTGCCGCTGACGCTCGTCAACTTGTTGGTAACGGCGGCTGTCATTCTCTGGCAGCAGCCATAAGGGGCTATAGACCATGACCTTAAAAGAATTACTGGTAGGCTTCGGTACCCAGGTACGCAGTATCTGGATGATCGGCCTGCACGCGTTTGCCAAACGCGAAACCCGGATGTACCCGGAAGAGCCGGTATATCTGCCGCCGCGCTACCGTGGCCGTATCGTGCTGACGCGCGACCCGGACGGCTCCGAGCGCTGCGTTGCCTGTAACCTGTGTGCGGTAGCGTGTCCGGTAGGCTGTATCTCTCTGCAGAAAGCAGAGACGGTAGACGGCCGCTGGTACCCTGAGTTCTTCCGCATCAACTTCTCACGCTGCATCTTCTGTGGTCTGTGTGAAGAAGCGTGCCCAACCACGGCGATTCAGCTCACCCCGGACTTCGAACTGGGTGAGTACAAGCGTCAGGACCTGGTGTACGAGAAAGAGGATCTGCTGATTTCCGGTCCGGGCAAATACCCGGAATATAACTTCTACCGGATGGCGGGTATGGCAATCGACGGCAAAGATAAGGGCGAAGCAGAGAACGAAGCCAAGCCTATCGACGTCAAGAGCCTGTTACCGTAAGGAGAGGGCAATGGAATTCGCTTTTTATATCTGTGGCCTTATCGCCATCCTGGCTACGCTACGAGTGATTACGCACACCAATCCGGTGCATGCGCTGCTGTACTTAATCATTTCGCTGCTGGCTATTTCCGGGGTGTTCTTTGCGCTCGGCGCGCACTTTGCCGGTGCGCTGGAAATCATCGTTTACGCCGGTGCCATCATGGTGCTGTTCGTCTTCGTGGTGATGATGCTGAACCTGGGCGGCTCTGAAATTGAGCAGGAACGTCAGTGGTTAAAACCGCAGGTGTGGATTGGTCCGGCAATTTTGTCGGCCATCATGCTGGTGGTGATTGTTTATGCCATTCTCGGCGTGAACGACCAGGGCATCGACGGTACGCCAATCGGCGCGAAAGAAGTGGGTATCACGCTGTTTGGCCCATACGTTCTGGCGGTTGAACTGGCCTCTATGCTGCTGCTGGCGGGTCTGGTTGTTGCCTTCCACGTTGGCCGCGAAGAGCGTGCTGGTGAGGTGCTGAGCAACCGCACTGACGACCGCGCGAAAAGAAAAACGGAGGAACGCGCATGATCCCCTTAACACATGGACTGATCCTCGCTGCGATTTTATTCGTTCTGGGCTTAACCGGTCTGGTTATCCGCCGCAATCTGCTGTTTATGCTGATCGGTCTGGAAATCATGATTAACGCCTCCGCGCTGGCCTTCGTGGTCGCCGGAAGCTACTGGGGCCAGACCGATGGTCAGGTGATGTACATTCTCGCCATCAGCCTCGCGGCTGCCGAAGCGAGTATTGGCCTGGCGCTGTTGCTGCAGCTCCATCGTCGCCGCCAGAACCTGAACATCGATTCAGTAAGTGAGTTGCGTGGATGAACATGCTTGCCTTAACCATTATTTTTCCGCTGATTGGCTTCGTGCTGCTGGCGTTTTCTCGCGGCCGCTGGTCTGAGAATCTGTCTGCGACCGTCGGCATGGGATCTGTCGGTCTGGCTGCGCTGGTAACAGCGTATGCGGGTATCGATTTCTTCAACAACGGGCGTCAGGCCTTCAGCGTGCCGCTGTGGACCTGGATGTCGGTCGGTGATTTCAACATCGGTTTTAACCTGGTGCTGGATGGTCTCTCGCTGACCATGCTCTCCGTGGTAACCGGCGTGGGCTTCCTGATCCATATGTTCGCCTCCTGGTACATGCGCGGTGAAGAGGGCTACTCCCGCTTCTTCGCCTACACCAACCTGTTTATCGCCAGCATGGTGGTTCTGGTGCTGGCCGATAACCTGCTGCTGATGTATCTGGGCTGGGAAGGCGTGGGTCTCTGTTCGTACCTGCTGATCGGGTTCTACTACACCGATCCGAAGAATGGCGCAGCGGCCATGAAAGCGTTCGTCGTGACCCGTGTGGGTGACGTCTTCCTCGCGTTCGCGCTGTTCATTCTCTACAACGAACTAGGCACGCTGAACTTCCGCGAAATGGTGGAACTGGCGCCTGCACACTTCGCCGCAGGCAACAACATGCTGTGGTGGGCAACGCTGATGCTGCTGGGTGGTGCTGTGGGTAAATCTGCACAGCTGCCGTTGCAGACATGGCTGGCCGACGCGATGGCGGGTCCAACCCCTGTCTCCGCACTGATCCACGCCGCGACCATGGTCACCGCCGGTGTGTACCTGATTGCGCGTACCCATGGCCTGTTCCTGATGACCCCGGAAATTCTGCATCTGGTGGGTATCGTTGGTGCGGTCACGCTGGTGCTGGCAGGCTTTGCCGCGCTGGTACAGACCGACATCAAACGCGTTCTTGCTTATTCCACCATGAGCCAGATTGGCTACATGTTCCTGGCGCTGGGCGTTCAGGCGTGGGACGCGGCGATTTTCCACCTGATGACGCACGCGTTCTTTAAAGCGCTGCTGTTCCTCTCATCCGGTTCCGTGATCCTGGCCTGCCATCACGAGCAGAACATCTTCAAGATGGGCGGACTGCGTAAGTCCATCCCGCTGGTGTATGTCTGCTTCCTGGTGGGCGGCGCGGCGCTGGCGGCACTGCCGCTGATTACTGCGGGCTTCTTCAGTAAGGACGAAATCCTTGCCGGTGCCATGGCGAATGGTCATATCAATCTGATGGTTGCGGGTCTGGTCGGTGCGTTTATGACCTCCCTGTATACCTTCCGTATGATTTTCATCGTATTCCACGGTAAAGAACAAATTCACGCTCATGCAGGGAAGGGAATTACTCACCACCTGCCGCTGATTGTGCTGCTGGTCCTGTCCACCTTCGTTGGCGCGATGATTGTGCCGCCGCTGCAGGGTGTACTGCCAGACACCACCGAGCTTGAGCACGGCCGCGTTCTGACGCTTGAAATCACCTCTGGTGTGGTCGCTATCGCGGGTATCCTGATTGCTGCATGGCTGTGGCTGGGCAAACGCACGCTGGTGACTGCCGTTGCCAACAGTGCGCCAGGCCGCCTGCTGGGCACCTGGTGGTACAACGCGTGGGGCTTCGACTGGCTGTACGACATGATCTTCGTTAAGCCGTTCCTGGGCATTGCGTGGCTGCTGAAGCGCGACCCACTGAACAGCCTGATGAATATCCCGGCGATCCTCTCCCGCTTTGCAGGTAAAGGCCTGCTGTACAGCGAGAACGGTTACCTGCGCTGGTATGTGGCGTCCATGAGCATCGGTGCGGTTGTCGTGCTGGCGCTGCTGATGGTGTTGCGTTGATCGTAAAGTGAATTTTATTCGAATTCGTTGAAAATCAGGCCCCTTCTGGGGGCCTTAAAAAGGAATGTAAATCGCCATGTTACTACCCTGGCTAATATTAATTCCCTTCATCGGCGGCTTCCTGTGCTGGCAGACTGAACGCTTTGGCGTGAAGATGCCGCGCTGGATCGCGCTGATCACCATGGGATTGACGCTCGCGCTTGGTCTGCAACTTTGGTTGCAGGGTGGCTACTCCCTGACCCAGTCTGCAGGCATTCCGCAGTGGCAGTCTGAGTTTATCCTGCCTTGGATCCCGCGTTTCGGCATTACGATCCACCTGGCGATTGACGGTCTGTCGCTGCTGATGGTGGTGCTGACCGGTCTGCTCGGCGTCCTGGCGGTACTTTGCTCCTGGCGAGAAATCGAAAAATACCAGGGCTTCTTCCACCTGAACCTGATGTGGATCCTGGGCGGCGTAATCGGCGTGTTCCTTGCCATCGACATGTTCCTGTTCTTCTTCTTCTGGGAGATGATGCTGGTGCCGATGTACTTCCTGATCGCGCTGTGGGGCCATAAGGCGTCCGACGGTAAAACGCGTATCACGGCGGCCACCAAGTTCTTCATCTATACCCAGGCGAGTGGTCTGGTGATGCTGATTGCCATTCTGGCGCTGGTGTTTGTGCACCACAATGCGACCGGTGTCTGGACCTTCAACTATGAAGACCTGCTGAAGACCCCGATGTCTCACGGTGTGGAATACCTGCTGATGCTCGGCTTCTTCATCGCCTTCGCGGTGAAAATGCCGGTAGTACCGCTGCACGGCTGGCTGCCAGATGCGCACTCTCAGGCGCCAACCGCAGGTTCTGTTGACCTGGCGGGCATCTTGCTGAAAACGGCAGCCTACGGTCTGCTGCGTTTCGCGCTGCCACTGTTCCCGAACGCGTCCGCTGAGTTCGCACCGATTGCCATGTGGCTGGGTGTGATTGGTATCTTCTACGGTGCCTGGATGGCGTTCACGCAGTACGACATCAAACGTCTGATTGCGTACACCTCCGTTTCCCACATGGGCTTCGTGCTGATTGCTATCTACACCGGCAGCCAGCTGGCGTACCAGGGCGCGGTGATCCAGATGATTGCGCACGGTCTGTCCGCAGCCGGTCTCTTCATCCTCTGTGGTCAGCTGTACGAACGTCTGCACACCCGTGACATGCGTATGATGGGCGGTCTGTGGAGCAAAATTAAGTGGCTGCCGGCGCTGTCCATGTTCTTCGCGGTGGCGACCCTGGGTATGCCAGGTACCGGTAACTTCGTCGGCGAATTTATGATTCTGTTCGGCAGCTTCAAAGTGGTACCGATGATTACCGTCATCTCCACCTTTGGTCTGGTGTTCGCGTCTGTCTACTCGCTGGCGATGCTGCACCGTGCTTACTTCGGTAAAGCGAAGAGCGAAATTGCTGCACAAGAACTGCCGGGGATGTCGCTGCGTGAGCTGTTCATCATCCTGCTGCTGGTCGTACTGCTGGTGCTGCTGGGCTTCTTCCCGCAGCCGATTCTGGATACCTCGCACTCCGCGATGGGTAATATCCAGCAGTGGTTTGTTAATTCTGCTTCTACTACAAGGCCGTAATTCGCCATGACAATAACTCCACAACAACTGATCGCGCTGCTACCGCTGCTGATCGTCGGATTGACGGTGGTGGTTGTGATGCTCTCCATTGCGTGGCGACGCAATCACTTCCTGAATGCCACGCTGTCGGTCATCGGACTGAACGCTGCGTTAGTCTCTCTCTGGTTTGTTGGCCAGGGCGGGGCGATGGACGTCACCCCGCTGATGCGCGTTGACGGCTATGCCATGCTGTACACAGGGCTGGTTCTGCTGGCGAGCCTGGCGACCTGTACCTTTGCCTATCCGTGGCTCGAAGGCTACAACGACAACAAAGAAGAGTTTTACCTGCTGGTTCTGATTGCCGCGCTGGGCGGCATTCTGCTGGCGAATGCGAACCATCTGGCTGCGCTGTTCCTCGGCATTGAGCTTATCTCTCTGCCGCTGTTCGGTCTGATTGGTTATGCCTTCCGTCAGAAGCGCTCTCTGGAAGCGAGCATCAAGTACACCATCCTGTCTGCTGCAGCCTCGTCCTTCCTGCTGTTTGGTATTGCGCTGCTGTACGCACAGACCGGTAACCTTTCGTTTATGGCGCTTGGTAAGAGCCTCGGCGACGGCATGCTGCACGAGCCGCTGCTGCTGGCGGGTCTGGGCATGATGATTGTTGGCCTCGGCTTTAAACTCTCTCTGGTTCCGTTCCACCTGTGGACCCCGGACGTTTACCAGGGCGCACCGGCGCCGGTTTCTACCTTCCTGGCGACGGCGAGCAAAATCGCCATCTTCGGTGTGGTCATGCGCCTGTTCCTGTACGCACCGGTAGGTGACAGCGAAGCAGTTCGCACGGTGCTGGGGATTATCGCGTTCGTCTCCATCATCTTTGGTAACCTGATGGCGCTGAGCCAGACCAACATTAAACGTCTGCTGGGTTACTCTTCCATCTCTCATCTGGGCTACCTGCTGGTGGCACTGATTGCGCTGCAGAGCGGTGAGATGTCGATGGAAACCGTAGGCGTTTACTTGGCCGGTTACCTGTTCAGCAGCCTCGGCGCGTTCGGCGTGGTGAGCCTGATGTCCAGCCCGTACCGTGGCCCGGATGCAGATTCACTGTTCTCCTACCGTGGCCTGTTCTGGCACCGTCCGATCCTGTCTGCGGTGATGACCGTGATGATGCTCTCTCTGGCGGGTATCCCAATGACGCTGGGCTTCATCGGTAAGTTCTACGTGCTGGCTGTCGGTGTGCAGGCGCACCTGTGGTGGCTGACTGCGGGCGTGGTTATCGGCTCGGCAATCGGTCTGTACTACTATCTGCGTGTGGCCGTGAGCCTGTACCTGAGCGCGCCTCAGCAGCTCAACCGTGACGCACCAGGCAACTGGCAGTACAGCGCCGGTGGTATTGTGGTGCTGATCTCCGCGTTGCTGGTGCTAATCTTCGGTATCTATCCGCAGCCGCTGATTGATATCGTGCAGCGAGCAATGCCATTAATGTAAAAGCAAAAAACCCGCCTCGGCGGGTTTTTTTATGGTTTTCGCCCTCTCCCTGTGGGCTGAGGGATCTCCAGTAATTTTTTACCAAAAGCGATGAATGTTGCTTCAGGAAAATGAATAACTTACAGCGATGCCCTGGTCCGGCTGTAAATCGCTGAGGCGTTTCCTGCAGGCCGGGGCGAGGCGCATGGATGCGCCGAGAGGGCGGCTTTACAGGGATGTTACATCCGCCCGTCCCCGATAAGCCGGAAGGAATAAGCCGAAGGCACCGCGCAGCGGCGATTTACCGCCGGGAGCCCGGGTCGCCAGGGCGGCGGCGATTGAGCCGCCCTGGCACGTTCACGGGTCATGTTGTTACAGAGTAGCAAGGAACATAAAGTGAACGGAATTACCCCTACAGCCGTATGTTCCCCCTCACCCCAACCCTCTCCCTCAAGGGAGAGGGGGTCCTCCGTGCAGGCATTAATTTATGGGGATCCCTCAGCCCGCACCAGACTTAAGCCAGCTGTTTCCTGCTAATCAACGGCCCGTCAATCTTCTTCATCGAACGGTCCAGCACCTCTTCAATCACCGACGACAGCTCGTTCAGCTCAAACTTCGCCACGTAGCCGTCGGCCTTCACTTTACGAATATGATCTTCGTTGGCGTTGCCCGAAAGCGAAGAGTGGATCACAACAGGAATATCTTTCAACAGCGGGTCAGTTTTGATTTTGCGCGTCAGCGTGAAACCGTCCATCTCTGGCATTTCGAGGTCGGTCAGCACCAGGGCAATTTTATCGGTGATCGGCACCCCTTCAGCCTGCGCTTGCGCGGCCAGCACGCCAATTTTCTCCCATGCGTCTTTACCGGTGATATGCAGCTGCGCCGGGATCTCCATAGCCTGTAATCCCTTCTCCAGCATGGAGCGCGCGACTTTGGAATCTTCCGCCACAATCGCCACAGCACCAGGCTTGATGTGGAACTTAGTGGTCTGCAGATCCGTAGCGTGCAGATCGTGGTTGGCCGGCGTGATGTCATACAGGATCTGCTCAACGTCCAGCACCATCGCCAGCTCGTTGGTATCGGTCTTTTCGTCCAGACAGGCGATACTGGTGATGTAACGTCCGCTGACGGCGGTTTCCGCCGCGTGAACCTGCTTCCAGTCGAGGCGCATGATGTTCTCAACCGATTCCACCGCAAACGCCTGCACGCTGCGGGCATATTCGGTGATCAGCAGGATGTTGAGCCCCGTCGTCGGCTTACAGCCCGCCACGGCGGCCAGGTCGATCACCGGGATCACCTGATCGCGGATATTCACCATCCCCATCAGCGGGGACTTCATCCCTGCGGGTTTGGTGAACTCCGGCATCGGCACAATTTCACGCAGCTTAAAGACGTTAATGCCAAACAGCTCGGATTTATTTTCATTCAGAGACGTGCCCAGACGGAACAGCAACAGCTCAAAACGATTCGACAGGGTGAGATTTGCCCTGTCATCAATATCTTTCTGGAAATTATCCATTCTACCCTCAAGTGAAATGCTGCCCTTTTAATCGTTATCGGCATCCTGAGAGAAAAATGAAGGACTAAACGCTGACCTTAGTGAAATCGTTGGCCAGCTCACATGCCGGGAATACGTCGCGGCACTCTGCCAGCAGTTTTTCACAGCCGCGGGCGTCATAGCGCGAGCTGACATGGGTGACAATCAATCTTCCGACGTTCGCTTCACGGGCAAGCGCCGCCGCCTGACGTGTTGAGCTGTGACCCCGGCTGTTGGCTTTCTCTTCCATCGCCGTTTCAAGCGTGGCTTCGTGCACCATCACATCCACCTCTCGCGCCAGTTGCAGGGCCGCAGGGCAGGGCGCGGTATCGCCAAAAATCGCCAGTTTTTTCCCTGGCTGCGGTGGGGCGAGATAGTCCTGGCCATTAATCATGCGGCCGTCCTCAAGCGTGACGGTATCGCCCTGTTTCAGTCGCTGGAAAAGCGGTCCGGGCTTCACACCAGCGGCAATCAGCGCAGCGGCGTCGAGCGCGCCGGGCTTATCATGCGCTTCAATGCGGTAGCCATAGCACTCAACCGGATGATTCAGCGGCCGGGCGGTGACGGTATAGTCCCCGTCATCCAAAACCAGCCCCTCGGTTATCTCGATCACCTCCAGCGGATAATCTGTCCACGACCCGCTCAGGCGCAGCGTGGTTTCAACAAACTCACCAGTACCCGCCGGCCCGTAAATCGTCAGCGGGTTGGCATTACCCGCCATCGAACGACTGCACAGCAGGCCCGGCAGGCCAAACAGGTGATCGCCATGCAGATGCGTGATAAAGATCTTATCCAGCTTACCGGGATGATAAGCGGTGTGTAACAGCTGATGCTGCGTTCCTTCGCCACAGTCAAACAGCCACAGTCCACCACGGGTTGGGTGCTGCAGATCCAGCAGGATCGCGGTCACGTTTCGTGTGCGTGTTGGCACGCCAGCGGACGTACCCAGAAAAATCAGTTCCATAACGCAATCAGCCCTTTGCCGAATGGGGGAGGGTTTAGTATAACGTGATGAACCCAGGAAGGAGACCGACATGATCCAGTGGCAAGATTTACACCATAGTGAACTCACCGTTCAGACACTGTACGCCCTGCTCAAACTGCGCTGCGAAGTGTTTGTTGTGGAACAAACCTGCCCGTATCAGGACATCGATGGTGATGATCTGGTGGGCGAGAACCGTCATATTCTCGGCTGGAGGGATAACGAGCTGGTGGCGTATGCGAGGATTCTGAAAAGCGAGGACGATTTTGAGCCTGTCGTTATTGGTCGCGTCATTATTAGCGGCAAGGCGCGCGGTGAAAAACTGGGCTATCAGCTGATGGAAAAAACGCTGGAGGCATGCCAAAAACAGTGGCCAGACAAGGCGTTATACCTTGGCGCACAGGCGCACCTTCAGTCTTTCTACGGCCACTTTGGCTTTATGCCGGTCACGGACGTGTACGACGAAGACGGCATTCCTCATATCGGTATGGCGCGGGAAGTGAAACAGGCGTAATGGCAGGTCGTTGGCTATAGTTAGCGGACTGGTGTACTAACATGGAGAAAAATATGTCATTTCAATCCTGGGATACCCGTGTCGATGACGACCTGACGTTACTGAGCGAAACGCTGGAAGAGGTGTTACGTTCGTCCGGCGACCCTGCCGATCAGAAATATATCGAACTCAAGGCACGTGCCGAACAGGCGCTACATGACGTCAAAACCCGCGTCAGCCATGCGTCCGACAATTACTACTACCGCGCAAAAAAAGCGGTGTATCGCGCCGATGATTACGTCCATGAAAAACCGTGGCAAGGCATTGGTGTCGGAGCGGCGGTGGGGCTGGTGCTGGGGCTGCTTCTGGCCCGTCGTTAACCCCTGAATCGGACGCTTAACCCCTCCCTATACGTGGGTACTGATATTTCTGATGGTACCCCGTATACTAAGCGTTTTTACAGGGAGAGGTTCGCGTGCATTCGATTTCCAACGCGCTGGAACGTCTGCGTACTCAGCTTGCGCAAGCGTTACCCGCTACACCCGGCTTACGTCACGTTGACGTCTCTTTCCCGTTAAACGACGCTTTCGACCCTCTCGCCTGGCTTGGTGCTCAGTGCCTCTTTCCCCAGTTTTACTGGCAGCAGCGTAACGGTGATGAAGAGCTGGCTGCGCTGGGCGCCGTCATCCATTTTTCCTCCCTGGCTCAGGCTTCGCAGTTTTTACAGCAACAGCCTGTAGCGAACGACACGCGGATCTGCGGCCTGAATGCCTTCACCCCGGAGCAGGGCAGTCTCTTTTTACCCCGCCTGCTGTGGCGACGTTCTGCCGGGACCGCCACGTTGCGTCTGCAGCTGTGGAGTGACCGTTCCCTTCAGGAGGATGCCGACGCGGCGCTGGCGTTCTTACAGCAGCTTCGCGATGCCCGCCCAATCCGCCCGCTCTCCGCCCAGGTTGTGCAGGAGACCCATCAGCCGCAAAAACCGGAATGGCTACGCCTTATCCGCCAGGCGACAGAAACCATTGCGCGCGGTGATGTCGAAAAGGTGGTGCTCGCCCGGGCAACCGATCTGCAGTTCAGTCAGCCGGTGAATGCCGTGGCGCTGATGGCGGCCAGCCGTGCCCTGAATCTGAACTGCTATCATTTCTGCATGGTTTTCGATGCCAGCAACGCGTTTCTTGGCTCCACACCTGAACGGCTGTGGCGGCGGCGCGGCAACCTGCTGCGTACCGAAGCGCTGGCCGGTACCGTCGCCAGCCATCCCGATGACAAGCAGGCCCGCCTTCTGGGCGACTGGCTGATGAACGATGATAAAAACCAGCGTGAAAACATGCTGGTGGTAGAGGATATCTGCCAGCGGCTGCAGCACCATACCCGGACGCTGGAGGTCCTGCCAGCACAGGTTATGCGGTTGCGCAAAGTGCAGCATCTTCGCCGCTGCATCTGGACCGAGCTCAAGCATGCGGATGATGAGCAATGTCTGCATGTGCTGCAGCCGACGGCTGCGGTTGCCGGGTTACCGCGCCAGCCAGCACGCGAATTTATACACCGCGTTGAACCTTTCGACCGGGAATGGTATGCCGGATCCGCCGGATATCTGTCGCCAGAACAAAGCGAGTTCTGCGTGGCCCTGCGCTCGGCGCGCGTTCATGACGCCACCGTCCGTCTTTACGCCGGGGCGGGGATCGTCAGCGGTTCCGATCCGGAACAGGAATGGCAGGAGATCGAAAATAAAGCCGCAGGCTTGCGCTCTCTGCTCCTGAAGGATTAGTACTGATTCGCGCAATCCCGATTCATATCAAAATTCTATTTTTTTCTATTATTTATACTGTGTCGCATTCTTGATACCGGACAATCTCATGTCAGTAAGTTCTTTTAACCGACGCTGGGCGACGGTGATCCTTGAAGCCCTGACTCGCCATGGCGTCAGGCATGTGTGTATTGCGCCGGGCTCACGCTCCACACCGCTGACGCTGGCGGCAGCAGAGAACCGGGCATTTATTCACCACACCCATTTTGACGAGCGCGGCCTGGGCCACCTGGCTCTGGGGCTGGCAAAGGTCAGCAAGGAACCGGTGGCGGTAATCGTCACCTCCGGTACTGCCGTGGCAAACCTCTATCCGGCCCTTATTGAAGCCGGGCTGACCGGTGAGAAACTGGTTCTGCTGACGGCCGATCGCCCGCCGGAGCTTATTGACTGCGGAGCGAACCAGGCTATTCGTCAGCTGGGCCTCTTTGCCTCGCATCCTTCGCAGACGGTTTCGTTACCCCGACCCACGCAGGACATTCCCGCAAGCTGGCTGGTCTCGACCGTCGATCATGCCATGGAGACGTTGCGCAGCGGGGCGTTACATATTAACTGTCCGTTTGCCGAGCCGTTGTACGGCGAAATGGACGACACCGGTCTTGCCTGGCAGCAGCTGCTTGGCGACTGGTGGGAGAGCGAAAAGCCGTGGCTGCGCGAGCAGACACACCTTGAGAGCGCAAAGCAACGTGACTGGTTCTTCTGGCGACAAAAACGCGGCGTGGTTATTGCCGGGCGCATGAGCGCCGCCGAAGGCAGGCAGGTGGCCGAATGGGCACACACCCTTGGCTGGCCGCTGATTGGCGACGTGCTGTCCCAGACCGGACAGCCGCTGCCGTGTGCCGATCTCTGGCTCGGGAATGCGAAAGCGGTGACTGAACTGGCGCAGGCGCAGATTGTGGTTCAGCTGGGCGCAAGCCTGACCGGCAAACGGTTACTGCAGTGGCAGGCAACCTGTAGCCCGGAAGAGTACTGGCTGGTGGATCCACTGGAAGGGCGGCTCGATCCGGCGCACCATCGCGGTCGTCGTCTGGTGAGCGACATTGACGCCTGGCTGGCGCTCCACCCGGCGGAAAAGCGCGCCCCGTGGGCCGTTGAGATCCCGGCGCTGTCGCGTCAGGCGTGGGAGTTGACCCGTGCAGAATGCGAAGAATTTGGTGAAGCGGAGCTGGCGCACCGTATTTACCGGTATCTGCCGGAGCAGGGGCAACTGTTTGTCGGCAACAGCCTGGTGGTGCGTCTGATTGATGCGTTCTCAAAACTTCCTGCGGGCTATCCGGTCTACAGTAACCGGGGAGCCAGCGGCATTGACGGGCTGATCTCCACGGCGGCGGGTGTGCAGCGAGCCAGCGCGAAATCCACGCTGGCGATCGTGGGCGATCTTTCAGCGCTGTACGATCTCAATGCGCTGGCGCTGCTGCGGCAGGTGTCGGCGCCGTTTGTGCTGATTGTGGTCAACAATAACGGCGGGCAGATCTTCTCCCTGCTGCCGACACCGCAGAGCGAACGCGAGCGCTTCTATCTGATGCCGCAGAACGTGCAGTTTGAACATGCCGCAGCAATGTTTAACCTGAAATACCACCGCCCGGAAAACTGGGAAGCGCTGGATGCAGTCCTGAGCAGCGCCTGGCGACAGCCCGGTGCAACGCTGATTGAACTGGTCGTCAACGAGGCTGACGGTGCGCAGAAGCTGCAAAGTCTGCTGGCGCAGGTGAGCCACCTGTGATCCTCGCAGGCGCGCAACAGGCCGGTAAGCCAGGTTACCCCTGGCTGGTCTTTTTGCATGGATTTTCTGGCGATTGCCGCGAGTGGCAGACGGTCGGCGAGGCGCTCAGCGATTATCCCCGGCTTTATCTCGACCTGCCGGGGCATGGCCGGTCCGCCAGTATGGCCGTCACGGGGTTCGACGAGATGAGTGACGTGCTTACCCGAACCCTTGTTAGTTACAACATACTTAACTACTGGCTGGTGGGGTACTCCCTTGGCGGCCGTATTGCGATGTTTCATGCCTGTCAGGATCCTGCGGGGCTTTGCGGCATCATCGTGGAAGGCGGACATCCGGGCCTGAAGGGGGTCGCAGCACGAGAGGCAAGAGCAGCATCCGACCATCTGTGGGCGCAGCGTTTTCGCACGCAGCCTCTCTCAAACGTCTTTGCCGACTGGTATCAACAGCCTGTCTTTGCCTCCCTGACGGACAGCCAGCGCAGGGCGCTCATCGCCCTGCGCTGTCGCAACGCGGGCACAAACCTGGCGATGATGCTTGAGGCAACCTCGCTCGCCGTGCAACCAGACCTGCGTGCCGCACTCAGCGAGCGAAATTTCCCTTTTAATTATCTCTATGGCGAACGTGACGAGAAGTTCGCGGCCCTGGCCGCTGAACTGAACGCTGTTCGCCATGTCATTCCAAACGCCGGACACAACGCCCACCGGGAAAATCCCGGGGCGGTTAGCGCGAGTCTGGCTCAGATACTGCGTCGTCGAATAAAGGACACTCTATGATCTATCCTGATGAAAACATGCTCTATGCACCGGTTGAATGGCAAGACTGCTCCGAAGGTTACACCGACATTCGTTACCACAAATCGGCTGACGGTATCGCCAAAATCACCATTAATCGTCCGCAGGTGCGTAACGCCTTCCGTCCCCTGACCGTAAAAGAGATGATTCAGGCCCTGGCGGATGCGCGCTATGACGACAACATCGGCGTTATCGTCCTGACCGGGGAAGGTGAAAAAGCCTTCTGCTCCGGCGGCGATCAGAAAGTACGCGGTGACTACGGCGGATACCAGGACGATGCGGGTACCCATCACCTGAACGTGCTTGATTTCCAGCGTCAAATCCGTACCTGCCCAAAACCCGTGGTGGCCATGGTGGCAGGCTACTCCATCGGCGGCGGCCACGTGCTGCACATGATGTGCGATCTGACCATTGCCGCAGAGAACGCTATCTTCGGTCAGACGGGCCCGAAAGTCGGCTCTTTTGACGGCGGCTGGGGGGCTTCTTACATGGCGCGCATTGTCGGTCAGAAAAAAGCCCGCGAAATCTGGTTCCTGTGCCGTCAGTATAACGCCCAGGAAGCGCTGGATATGGGCCTGGTTAACACCGTGGTGCCGATTGCCGATCTCGAAAAAGAGACCGTTCGCTGGTGTCGCGAAATGCTGCAGAACAGCCCAATGGCGCTGCGCTGCCTGAAAGCGGCCCTGAACGCTGACTGTGACGGTCAGGCGGGGCTGCAGGAGCTGGCGGGTAACGCCACCATGCTGTTCTACATGACCGAAGAGGGTCAGGAAGGACGCAACGCGTTTAACGAAAAACGCCAGCCGGACTTCAGTAAATACAAACGGAACCCGTAATGCGTCGCGCGCAGGTTTACCGCTGGCAGATACCGATGGACGCGGGCGTGGTGCTGCGTGAACGGCGGTTAAAAACCCGTGATGGCTTCTTCGTGCAACTGCAGCAGGGTGAAGGGCAGGGCTGGGGCGAGATTTCGCCTCTGCCGGGCTTTAGCCTGGAGTCGCTGGAGGAGGCGCAGGCTGCGCTGATGGCATGGGTAGAGGAATGGCGTACAGGCCTGAATCCGCCGCTGCCCGATCTCCCTTCCGCTGCGTTTGGCATCAGCTGCGCGCTCGCGGAGCTCGACGGCAGCCTCCCTGATGAGGCCGATTACCGTGCCGCGCCGCTCTGCACGGGCGATCCGGACGAGCTGTTTGCCTTGCTCAGCGCAATGCCCGGCGAGAAAGTGGCGAAAATCAAAGTCGGTCTTTACGAAGCGGTACGCGACGGCATGGTCGCTAACCTCTTGCTGGAGGCGATCCCCGATCTGCGCCTGCGTCTGGATGCCAACCGCGCCTGGACGCCGCTTAAGGCGCAGCAGTTCGCGAAGTACGTCAACCCGGCGTACCGCAGCCGCATCGCTTTTCTGGAAGAGCCGTGCAAAACCCGTGAGGATTCACGCGCTTTTGCCCGAGAAACCGGCATTGCCATCGCCTGGGATGAAAGCCTGCGCGAGGCGGACTTTGCCTTTAGCGCCGAGCCTGGCGTCAGCGCCGTGGTCATAAAACCGACGCTAACGGGCAGTCTTGCGAAGGTGCGCGAACAGGTGGCGGCAGCGCATGGCGCAGGGCTGACGGCGGTGATCAGCTCCTCCATCGAATCCAGCCTTGGGCTGACGCAGCTGGCGCGCATTGCCGCCTGGTTAACCCCCGACACCATCCCGGGGCTGGATACGTTAAACCTGATGCAAACCCAGCTCATTCGCCCGTGGCCGGGGAGCGAGCTGCCGTGCGCGGGCGTTGAGGCGCTGGAGCCGTTGCAATGAGTTTTAGCGACTGGCCGTGGCGGCACTGGCGCGAGCAGCGTGCCGATAAACCGGCTCTGCGTCTCAACGACGAGGTGCTGAGCTGGCAACAGCTCTGCACCCGCATCGACAATCTGGCTGCAGGGTTTCATCAGCAGGGCGTGGAGGCGGGTGACGGCGTGCTGTTGCTCGCCCATAATCACCCGCAGACCCTGCTGGCATGGCTGGCGCTGCTCCAGTGCGGTGCGCGAATTCTTCCCGTTAATCCCCAGCTCCCGCATCCGCTGCTGGAGGTATTACTTCCGCAGATGACGCTGCGTTTTGCGCTGGTGCTGGACGGTCACTATGACGGGCTCGCCGCGCTTAGCATGCATGCTCCGTCCGGCGAATACAGCGTGGCATGGCAGCCTGAGCGGCTGGCTTCAATGACGCTCACCTCCGGCTCCACCGGGCTGCCGAAAGCGGCCGTTCATACCTGCGGGGCGCATCTTGCCAGCGCTGAGGGCGTCCTCGCGCTGATGCCCTACGGCGACGATGACGACTGGCTGCTTTCGCTGCCGCTGTTTCATGTCTCCGGGCAGGGGATTTTATGGCGCTGGCTGCAGGCTGGCGCGCGCTTAACCGTACGCGAGAAGCAGCCGCTGGAGCAGGCCTTGCAGGGGTGTACGCATGCCTCGCTGGTGCCAACCCAGCTCTGGCGTCTGCTCAATACCCACCAGCGGATCGCGCTGAAAGCGGTACTGCTGGGCGGGGCCGCCATCCCCGTTGAGTTGACGCAACAGGCGCGCGCGCAGGGTATTTCTACGTTTTGTGGCTATGGCCTGACGGAGTTTGCCTCTACCGTCTGCGCGAAAGAGGCTGACGGTGAGCCGGACGTGGGCAGCGCATTGCCGGGCAGGGAGGTTCAGGTCGTTAACGGTGAAGTGTGGATCAAGGCGCAAAGCATGGCCTCAGGCTACTGGCGCGACGGCGCGTTGCTGCCGCTCACGAATTCAGAGGGCTGGTTTGCCACCCGCGATCGCGGCGAACTGCATGACGGTCGCCTGACGATCCTCGGTCGGATGGATAACCTCTTTTTCAGTGGAGGCGAGGGCATTCAGCCGGAGAGCCTTGAGCGGATTATCGCGACCCATCCGCACATCAGCCAGGTCTTCATTGTTCCGCTGAATGACGCCGAATTTGGTCAGCGTCCGGTAGCGGTGGTGGAGTGTGAACCGGGAACGGATATCACCCGCTTGCCGGAATGGGTACAGGGCAAACTGGCGCGATTTGAGCAGCCCGTGCACTGGCTGGTACTGCCTGCGGAGTTAAAAAATGGCGGGATTAAGATCTCCCGCCAGGCGTTAAAACAGTGGGTGAATGCCCAGCTGTCAGGTTAATTAGCCGATATCGGGCTGCGGCTTACGCTGACGACGCAGCAGGCGCAGCACCGGCGGCACGACCACCACCACAATAGCCAGCGCCAGCAGGATCTTCGCCACATTGCTGTCCCACAGAATGGCGATATTGCCATTGCTGATGGACAGGGCGCGGCGCAGGTTCTGTTCCAGCATCTCACCCAGCACAAAGCCCAGAATCAGCGGCGACATCGGGAAGTGCATTTTACGCAAGATGTAGCCGAACACCCCCAGCACCACCATCAGAATCAGGTCGAAGGTGGTGCTGTGCACCGCATACACCCCTACCGCCGAGACGGCCGCGATTGCGGGTACCAGGAACCACAGCGGAATGGTCAGCATACGGGTGAACAGGCCAATCAGCGGGATGTTCATGACCAGCAACATTACGTTGGCAATCAGCAGTGCCGCAATCAGCCCCCAGACGATATCCGGCTGTTCGGTGAACATCGCCGGTCCTGGCGTGATGTTATAGAGCGTCAGCGCCCCCATCATCACCGCCGTGGTACCGGAGCCGGGCACGCCGAGCGTCAGCATGGGAATAAACGAGCCACAGGCCGAGGCATTGTTAGCCGCCTCGGGTGCGGCGACGCCGCGAATATCGCCTTTACCAAAGCTGTCGCTGTTGCCGCTGAGTTTTTTCTCCGTCATGTAGGTGATGGCGCTGGCGATGGTCGCCCCGGCGCCCGGCAGAATGCCGACAAAGAAGCCAATGACCGCTGAACGCAGCGTGGTACCGATACACTGCGCGCCCTCTTTGGCGTTAAAGAGCATCCGGCCGGTTTTACGCACCAGCGTCTGCCCGCTGCTGGTATGTTCCAGCATCAGTAAGATCTCAGAGACAGAGAACAGACCAATCACGACCACGATAAACTGCACGCCGTCGGACAGGTGAACGCTGTCGAAGGTAAAGCGATAGACCCCGGTGTTGGCATCCACGCCGACGGTGGCTAACCCTAAGCCAATCAGCGCAGACAAAAACGACTTCAGTGGGTTTTGCGCCATCATGCTGCCGAGACAGGCAATGGCGAAGACCATCAGGGCAAAATATTCTGCCGGGCCAAACGCCAGCGACCATTGGGCCAGCGCAGGCGCAAACAGAATGATGCCGCCAATGGCAATCAGCGAGCCAAAGAACGAACTGACGGCGGAAATAGACAGCGCCACGCCGCCGCGCCCCTGCCGCGCCATCGGGTAACCATCCAGCGCGGTCATAATGGCCGCCGCATCCCCGGGCACGTTGAGCAGTATTGACGAGATTCGGCCGCCATATTCACAGCCGATGTAGACCGTCGCCAGCAGGATTAGCGCTGATTCCGCAGGCAGATGCAGGGCAAACGCCAGCGGGAGCAAAATAGCGACCCCGTTGATGGGCCCAAGCCCAGGCAACAGACCGACGATTGTCCCGACGAAGCAGCCGATCAGGGCGATCACCAGGTTTTCCGGGGTCATCGCCACAGCGAACCCCTGTGAGAGGTAAATCCAGGTATCCATAGCGTGCTCCGTTAATTAAGCCAGGCGCCAAGCGGCAACGTCACATCCAGCAGGCGGTCAAAGGCGTACCACAGGAAAATGCCCATCACCACGCCCGAGATCCCCGCCGCAGGCAGGCTGGCGTTAAACAGCGTGCCGATGACCATCGTCAGGATGGCGGTCGCCACCGGGAAGCCGAGCCATTCAAAGCCCCAGGCATACATCAGCAGCACAATGACCATCACCAGCAGCCGCTGCAAAATGCGCTTAGGCGGCCACTCTACGGTATCCGGGTGGCGTAACAGCATGGCCACCGAGCAAAGCAGCATCAGGCCGACAATGCCCATTGGAAAGGGGCGGGGCCCCACGGGTTCATAGCTGTATTCGCTGTGGATCTGCCAGGCGACGAACATCCCGCCAATGCAGAGCAACAACCAGATCCCGGCAAAAATGCGATCGCTCATAGCGCCTCCGGTTATTTGGCCAGGCCAAACGCTTTTGCTTTCTCGCGGTAGTCATTCACCTGTTTTTTGACATACTCGTCCAGCTGCTTGCCGTTCAGGTTGAACTCAAACAGCCCGCGCAGATCGCGCTGCTTTTTAAATTCGTCTGTCTGCTGCAATTTGTTAAAGGTGTCGACCCACCACTGGTATTCGGCATCGGTCACTTTTGGCCCGACAAAGAAGCCGCGGATAATCGGCCAGACGAGGTCATAACCCTGCTCTTTTGCAGTCGGCACGTTTGCCAGCTGTCCCGGCAGACGGTTTTCGGAGAAGACCGCCAGCACGCGGATTTTATCGCCGTTCAGGTAGGGCACCATTTCACTGAGGTCACCGGAAACTGCCTGCACGTGGTTGCCCATCAGCGCCGTCACCGGTTCACCGCCGCCCTCAAACGCCACGTAACGCATTTTGTGCGGATCCACTTTCGCCTGCTGCGCCAGCAGGGCGGCTTTCATCCAGTCCTGGCTGCCGATGGAGGCGCCTGCGCCAATCACCACGCTGTTAGGGTCTTTTTCCATGGCGGTGAGCAAATCTTTCAGGGATTTCCATGGGGAATCTGCACGCACGGCAATCATGCCGTAGTCGGTACCGACGGTGGCCAGCCAGCGCACGTCATCCACGCCGTAGCGGCCAAACTTGCCCTGGGAGAGGTTAAGCAGCGAGCCGCCGGAGAAGGCCACCACCGTGCCGGCTTCCGCCGGTCGTTGCGCGACAATCGCGTTATAGGCTACCGCGCCCACGCCGCCTGGCATGTAGGTCACGCGCATCGGTTTTTCAATGGCCTTCGTCTCCAGCAGGCTGACCTGAATCAGCTTGCAGGTGAGATCGAAACCGCCGCCCGGTTTGGCCGGAGCGATACATTCGGTGCGGGACGGGGCGTCCTGCGCCTGGACAACAGAGGCACTCAACATTAATACGCTTGCAGCAATCGTTGAAAGTAATTGTTTTTTCATCGTTTATCCTCACGCCGGGGGTACGGGTACGGGTTTTTTTCTGATTATGTGAACCACCTTGTAGCGGTTCCGTTGCGTGATTGTTAAAACAATAACCTTTCATTTCCCTTTCAACGCGACACCAACTTTACAGGATGTGATATGCGTCTCTTACTGGCGGAAGATAATCGTGAGCTGGCTCACTGGCTGGAGAAAGCGCTGGTGCAGGAAGGCTTTGCCGTAGACTGCGTTTCTGACGGGCGCGCGGCCGATCATCTGCTGCAGGGGGAAAACTACGCGGTAGCGATACTGGACATCGGTATGCCCGGTTTTGACGGCCTGGAGGTGGTGCACCGTTTACGTAAACGCGGCCAGACCTTGCCGGTGCTGTTTCTCACCGCACGCAGCAACGTGGCTGATCGGGTAAAAGGCCTGAACGCCGGGGCAGATGATTATCTGCCAAAACCGTTTGAGCTGGAGGAGCTGGACGCCAGGCTTCGCGCCCTGCTGCGCAGAAGCGAGGGGAGAACCCAGGAACGCCAGCGCCTTGGGGAGCTGGAGTATGACGACGACGGTTTTTTCCTGCTGCGCGACGAGCCGCTCTCGCTCACCCCGCGCGAACTGTCGCTGCTGAAGGTGCTGATGCATCGTCGCACCCGCCCCGTTTCCCGGCAGCAGTTGTTCGATCAGGTGTTTAGCCTGAACGACGACGTCAGCCCGGAGAGTCTCGATCTTTACATTCATCGCCTGCGCAAAAAGCTGAGCGGCAGCGGCGTGCGGATCACCACCCTGCGCGGACTGGGCTATGTGCTGGAGTGCGGCGATGAAGTGGGTTAAGCCTCAGTCGCTTTATCTGCAACTGCTGCTTTTTCTCGGCCTGCCGCTGCTGTTGCTGTGGGGATTATCGGCTTTTAACAGTTACGTCAGCGCCCTGCAGGCGGCGACCCAGGCGTACGACCGCACGCTGTTATCTTCGGCGCGTACCGTCTCTGAGCGGCTGGAGGTGCACAACGGCAAGCTGCTGGTTGATGTTCCCTGGGTGGTGCTCGACAGCTTTGAGCTGAACATGAACGATCGTCTCTATTACAAGGTGGTTGACCCGGAGGGGCGGGTGATCTCCGGCTATGACGATCTGCCGAACATGCCCCCCTCCACGTCGCGCACCACGCACTATCCCGCGCTGGCCTGGTTTTATCATACCGAGTATCGCGGCCAGGCGATCCGCGTGGCGAAGCTGCTCCAGCCAATTAACGAAGACAATGTTTCCGGTATGGCGGAGATCTACGTCGCCGAAACCTTGCAGTCGCGGCGCTATCTGGCCACTCAGCTTCTGTTTTCATCGCTCGTTTCGCAGGGACTGCTGGTGCTGCTGACGCTGGTCTTAACCGCCTGGCTGCTGCGCCGCGTGCTGCGCCCGATGCGTCAGCTCTCCTCGCTGATGGTGCGCCGTGAGCCTGGGCTGCTGGCCCCGCTGCCGGAGCTGCTGCCCTGGTCGGAAACGCGGCTGCTGATCGTGGCTTTTAACCGTTATATCGACAGATTACGCGGCGTGCTTTCCCGCCAGGAGCGCTTCAACGCCGATGCGTCTCATCAGCTCAAAACGCCGCTGGCGGTGCTCAAAACCCAGGTTTCCGTTGCCCTGACGCGAAACGATCCGGCCTTGTGGCAGGAGAGTTTACGTGCCATGAACGTGACGCTGGATAACACCATCGTCCTCACCGAACGGCTGCTGCAACTCTCCACGGTGAGGCGCAAAGAGCAGGGGGATCGCCAGTTTGCGCCGGTGGACCTGGTTCAGGTGGTGCAGAACTGCTGTTTCTCCAGACTGACGCAGGCGCGCAGCAAGGCGATCGATTTGGGTTATGACGGCATTCAGCAACCCGTCATCATAGACGGTGATGAGGTGCTGCTGGGGGAGCTGTGCGCCAACCTGCTTGAGAACGCGATCAAGTACACCCCGGCAGGAGGCATCGTCACCGTGTTCCTGCACACCGACGCGGGCGGCGTTGAGCTCAGCGTGGAGGATAGCGGGCCCGGCATCGAAGACAGCCAAATTCATCAGGCAGTACTGCCTTTCCATCGGCTGGAAAACGTCGGGGACGCCAGCGGATCGGGTATCGGGCTGGCGCTGGCGAGCGATATCGCCCGGCTTCACCGAAGCCACCTGCAGCTTTCCCGCAGTGAGGCACTGGGAGGGCTGAGCGTAAAAATGCGCTTTCTGTTGCTGACGTAAAAAAACCGCGCGTTTCAAATCGTTACAATCTACTTGCCCGCCGCACGCAGAGTGCTTGATCGCCAGGCGTCTCAGGTTAAAATCTCGCGGTTTTTTTGGGACTTTTCTATAAATTGCGCGGGAACATGATAATGAAAAAAGTGGCATTGATGGGCTTAGGCCTGATATTCGTTTCGGCGGCGGCTAACGCCATCAGTTTTAACGGCTCTGCGGGTCAGGATTACACCCACCTGGGCTTTGGCTTGGGTACCGAGACCGCCGGTCTGGCGATGACCGGCGGCTGGACGCATAACGACGACGATGGCGATGCGGCAAGCCTCGGCCTGGGTCTGAATATTCCTCTTGGCCCGTTCCTGGCCACCGTCGGCGGTAAAGGTATCTACACCAACCCGAACGACGGCGACGAAGGGTATGCGGCAGCGGTGGGCGGCGGTCTGCAGTGGAAAATTGGCGACAGCTTCGGCCTGTTTGGTGAGTACTACTACTCTCCGGACTCCCTCTCCAGCGGTATCGACAGCTATGAAGAAGCCAACGCGGGTGCGCGCTGGACCATCATGCGCCCGATTACCATTGAAGCGGGTTATCGTTATCTGAATCTGGCGGGCAAAGACGGCAACCGCGACAACGCGCTGGCTGACGGCCCGTACGTGGGCGTCAGCGCAGGCTTCTAACCCCTCCGGCGCGGCGTCCGTCGCGCCAGTTTCTCTCCTCTCCATGCCGGTGATTGCGCTATAGTGTTTTCACCATATAAGCGGGAGAACACAATGATTAATGTGGAGATGTTATCCACCGGCGACGAAGTGCTGCATGGACAGATTATTGATACCAATGCTGCCTGGCTTGCCGATCTTTTCTTTGAGCAAGGATTACCGTTAACGCGCCGCAATACCGTAGGCGACAATCTTGAGTCGCTGGTGACTGTCCTGCGCGAGCGTAGCGAACACTGCGACGTGCTGATTGTGAACGGTGGGCTGGGCCCCACCAGCGACGATCTCAGCGCGCTGGCTGCCGCGACCGCCAAAGGCGAAGGGCTGGTATTGCACGAGGAGTGGCTGGCCCACATGGAGCGTTTCTTCTCCGAACGTGGCCGCGTGATGGCACCCAGCAACCGCAAACAGGCTGAAATCCCGGCCAGCGCCGAACTGGTCGATAACCCGGTGGGTACCGCCTGCGGTTTCGCCGTTCAACTGAACCGCTGCCTGATGTTCTTCACGCCGGGTGTCCCGTCTGAATTTAAAGTGATGGTCGAACAGCAGATCCTGCCGCGCCTTCGTCAACGTTTTACCCTGCCTGAACCGCCAGTCTGCCTGCGCCTGACCACCTTTGGCCGTTCGGAAAGCGATCTGGCGCAGAGCCTCGATCACCTGCCGCTGCCGCCTGGGGTATCCATGGGCTATCGCTCTTCCATGCCGATCATTGAACTCAAGCTCACCGGGCCTGCCACGCAGAAAGCGGCGATGCTGGCGCTCTGGCCGGAAGTGCAGCGCGTGGCGGGCGAAAGTCTGATTTTCGAGGGCACGGAAGGGCTACCGGCGCAGATTGCGAAGCATCTGCAGTCGCGCCAGCTGAGCGTCACCCTCAGCGAGCAGTTCACCGGCGGCCTGCTGGCGCTGCAACTGTCGCGCGTTAATGCTCCTCTGCTGGCCAGCGAGGTGGTGCCGTTCCAGCAGGAGACGCTGGCGCAGACGGCGCGCTGGGCGTCAGAACGCCGGGTCAACCATTTTGCCGGGCTGGCGCTGTTTGTCGGGGGTATGGATGAGGAATATCTCAACTTTGCGCTGGCTACGCCGGAAGGGACGCATGCCTTAAGAGTCAAAATGAGTATCACCCGCCACAGCCTGGCGGTGCGTCAGGACGTCTGCGCCATGATGGCGCTGAACATGCTGCGTCGCTGGCTGGCAGGTAAAGAGGTGGCCAGCGAGCACGGCTGGATCAACGTGGTGGAATCGCTGTTCGTTGAGTGACCGGTTTGCCGGGGCGGCGGCCCCGGCGATACCTAACCCAGGGCCTTCGCCAGCAACGTGATCGGATGCTCGCAGCGCTTGCTGGTGGACATCTCTATCTGCCATTTGCAGGTTTCGCAGTCGGTCACCACGATATCCGCGCCGCTCTCCTCAATCTGGCGGAACAGCGGCGCGCCAATTGCCTGTGATGTTTCGTAATTTTCACGCTTAAAGCCGTACGTCCCCGCAATGCCGCAGCAGCGCGAATCCAGCACCGTCAGCTCCAGCCCCGGAATTAACCGCAACAGTTCCAGCGTGTAAAGCGCCCAGCCCATTTTTTCCATATGGCACGGCGTGTGGTAGACCACTTTCAGGGGTAAATTTTTCAGCGGTAGCGTCTGCCCGCTGTCCAGCTTGCGCCACAGGAAACGGGTTGCCAGCTCGATATGTTCGCGCAGGCCGGTATTGTCCACGTCCAACAGGTGCGGATACTCATCGCGCAGCGTGAAGGTACAGGTCGAGGAGGTGGCCAGCACCGGAATGCCTTTATCGACGATGGCCTCGCGCAGCGACGAGACGTTGCTTCTGGCCTGTTTGCGCGCTTTATCGGTAAACCCGTTGGCGATCAGCGGCACGCCGCAGCATTTCTCCTTGTTCAGTAACTGCACGCCTGTACCCATGGCGTTCAGCACTTTCAGCAGATCTTTACCCAGCTGCGGATGGTTGTAATTCACGTAGCAGCCATGGAAGAACGCGACCTGGTCGGCATACCGCGCCTGGTCTGCCGCTACGGATTTGTACCAGCGGCGGAAAGTGCCGTGGGAATATTTGGGCAGACTGCGGTGATGGTCGATCTTAAGCGTGGCATCCAGCAGCTGGCGCACCGGTTTCAGCGAGGTCGCGGCGTTCACCAGCGGGGCAAATGGCGTAGAGACGCTGCCCATCAGATCGGTATGGCTAAGAATGGCATCGCGCAGCGACGGTTTTTGCGTGCTATAGCGTGCCCGGGCGCGCTGAATAATGTCGCCGATTTTCACATCCGACGGACAGGCGACTTCACAGCGTTTGCAGTTGATGCAGTATTTCAGCGCGTCATCGTACAGCGCGCCGTCCTTCAGACGCAGGCGCTCGCCATCCGGCCCGGCCTGTTTCGGCCCGGGATAGCGCGGGTTAACGCCGCTGACCGGGCAGACGGTGGTGCAGACCGTGCATTTGATGCAGCTTTCAAAGCGGGTATCGTTCATTATTCAGCCTCCGTGCGCTGGCAAATCTGCTCTGCCACATAGAGCGCCGTTATGGCGCAGACGCCGCCGCCGCAGCCCTGGGCGATAGGATCGTATCCACCCAAAAGCGAGCCGATGGCGTAGAGATTCGGTACTGACTTTCCTGAAAGTTGCGGATGCAGCTGGTTATCCACGATTACGCCGAACTGCTGCCACGGCTGCGGGGCAAAGAAATCGCTCTGATACCAGTCCGCGCGAGAGGCGCTCTGGCGGACGTCCAGCCCCATAATCGCCTCGCGAATGCCGTCCCGGCTGCTCAGCAGACCGTTGCTGAAGAAACTGCCGCTTGCCAGCACCGCGTAACGCGTACGAAGCGGAATATCGTCGTGGTTGCGGGTCCAGATTTCGCTCACCGAGCCGTCATTCAGGGTGATTTTTTTCACTTCATCACCCGCCATCCACACGCCTCCCTGGGCCACAAACTGGCGCTGAAGCTGGGTATGCAGGCGAATGCCGGGCACCGACGGAGGAAGCGTTGGCAGCAGGCCGAGCGAGCAGGGCAGGCGGTCGGACAGCCAGCGCCACAGCCGGTTGTCCTGTAAGCCAAAGCAGGCGGGCATAAACAGCGCATCGCATCCCTCTGCAAGCGGTTTGAGCGCCTCATACAGCAGCGGCCATTTCTCTTCGTTATCGAGCAAACGGGCAATATTCACCGCGCGGAACTCGCTGGGGTTGTCGCGCAGGACATCCAGCTCAGGAAGGTCAATCTCTGCCGTTTCAGCGTTGACCCCCTGGCGACTGAGCGAGGCCGCTGCCAGATGGGGCTGAAAATCCAGAAAACCGCTAATGCCCACCACCCGCACGCGCGTGGCCTTGAACGGGGCAACGGGCACCTCCTCCGGGCTGAGCCAGGCGGAACGCAGGGTGCCAAGCGGCGTGACGCGCGCGTGATTTTGCCTGGCGCTCCCCTGCATACGTGCGCCGCAATCAGCCAGCAGCGCTTCGGTTTCCAGGGCATAGCGGTCTATGTGCTGCGCGCCAGTCAGGTGATAAGGATGCTCTGCCGGCAGTTTTTCGCGGTACGTTTCGTCCACCAGATCCAGCGAGCCCGACGAGAAGTGCAGGGCGCTCTGGCCCCGGGTGATAATGGCGCAGCGCAGTCCCTGCTTCGTGAGTTTGATGCCACAGAGCAGACCCGCCAGCCCGCCGCCGACGATCACCGTATCAAATTTCATCGCGTTGCTCCTTCTCAAGACCGCAAAGCCCCTGGTACACCCAGCGGGTAAATTCGCTTTCACGCAGGGCATCGCCCCAGGCGACAGGCTGAATGCCTTTCCAGCGCTCGTTCAGAAAATCGCTGAGCTGATCGAGCGACTGGGTGGCGGTGGTGGTATGAAAACGCTGCAGCAGCCCGGCGGCACGGCAGGCACACAGCTCCCCCTGACAGGTGCCCATCCCGACGCGGGTGCGGCGGCGGAGATCGAGCAGGCTATTCACCGTCAGATTCTCCACCGCGTATTGCACTTCCCCGGCGGTAACGGCCTCGCACTCGCATACCAGACTGCGGCTCAGCCGTCCTTCACCCAGCCAGACCGGTGTTCTGTCGCCATGGCGATAGACAGCCGAACCACGCAGGGGGGCAGGCAGGGAGATAATTTTTTGCAGCGTTTTCTCGGTGGACTGGCGCGAGCCGGGCAGGGGCTGTTCTGCGGTCACGCACGGTTCGCTATTGCCCAGTTTGCGGCAGACAGCATCTGTCGCCCATTCGGCCATCAGGCGGTAGGTCATCAATTTACCGCCGGTGATGGTGATGAAGCCGTCCAGCCCGTCGCGCGCGGCATGGTCAAGCAGCACAATGCCGCGGCTGACGTTGCGCCCGCTTGGGTCGTTATCGCTGGCGACAAGCGGACGCACACCCGCATAGGCGCGCAGGATGCGGGTCTGGGCCATCACCGGCGCCAGTTTTTCTCCTTCGCGCAGCAGGATGTCGACCTCTTCTGCGGTGACCCGATTGTAGTCGATCTCGCTGTAGTCAACGTGGGTGGAGGTGGTCCCGATTAACGAAATGGTATCGCCGGGGACAAGGATGTCTGCGTCAGACGGTTTACGGCAGCGGTTGATGACATGGTTATTAATGCGGTGGTCGAGGATCAGCAGCGAGCCTTTGGCCGGGAACATGCGCACAGATAAATCGGCGTATTCTGCGATGTGTTGCCCCCAGATCCCCGCCGCGTTGACCACCACGGCGGCATATAGCTCGCTGTGTTCGTTGTACTGCGTATCCAGGACCCGCACGCCCACGATGCGATGCCCCTCACGGATAAGCCCGGTGACCTGATGGCCGGTCAGGATCCGCGCGCTGTGCTCGCGGGCGTCCAGCATGTTGGCCGCCGTCAGACGAAACGGATCCACGGTACCATCCGGGACTTTTACTGCACCCGTCAGTGCCGGATTAACCGAAGGTTCGATGCGGCGTGCAAGGGCCGGGTCAATGGCTTGTGCCTGAATTCCCGCGGCCTGGCAGGCGGTAATGAAAGTTGACTGAAAGGCGAGATCGTCTTCGGGAAGCGTAATAAACAGGCCGTCGGTCGGTTCAATACAATGGCGGGCGATACGTCGCAGGATCTGATTTTCGGCGATACATTCGCGTGCCGATTCGCCGTCGGTAACGGCGTAGCGGGCGCCGCTGTGCAGCAGGCCATGATTGCGTCCGGTAGCGCCGGTCGCAATATCATGGCGCTCCAGGAGCGTGACGCTCAGCCCTCTGAGCGCACAGTCGCGTGCGATGCCAGCGCCGGTCGCGCCCCCGCCAATGATAATCACATCGCTGTAGCGTGGATCGTGAATTGTCATTGTCATCCCTCTGTGTTCGTTTTTTATCATTTAGCCACATGAAAACTGTGGTTTGTTTGATTTCGAACACAAACGAGCGAAATTCGAAAGTGAAACGTGATTCCATGCGCTTTTTTGCGCATGTTGTCATATTTCTGTAACAATTTGTGCGTTGATTCACAGTAACAATCACCGTGATTTCTTAACATCCCCGCCTTGCTGGAGTTTGGGGCAGTTAAACCCCTGTAAATTCAATACATGGCCACGGAGGCTGTCATGCTCAGTATCTTTAAACCTGCGCCGCACCGGGCGCGTCTGCCTGAGGCAGAAATAGATCCGCTTTACCGCCGCCTGCGCTGGCAAATTTTCCTGGGGATCTTCTTCGGGTATGCGGCGTATTACCTTGTGCGTAAAAACTTTGCCCTCGCCATGCCTTATCTGGTTGAGCAGGGCTTTTCGCGTGGCGATCTCGGGTTCGCGCTGTCGGGGATCTCCATCGCCTACGGCTTTTCGAAATTCATCATGGGATCGGTGTCGGATCGCTCGAATCCGCGCGTGTTCCTGCCAGCCGGTCTGATCCTGGCGGCGGCGGTGATGCTGTTTATGGGCTTTGTGCCATGGGCAACGTCCAGCATCGCCATTATGTTTGTGCTGCTGTTCCTGTGCGGCTGGTTCCAGGGGATGGGATGGCCGCCATGCGGGCGTACCATGGTGCACTGGTGGTCGCAAAAGGAGCGTGGCGGCATTGTGTCGGTGTGGAACTGCGCGCATAACGTGGGTGGCGGCATTCCGCCTCTGCTGTTCCTGCTGGGGATGGCCTGGTTTAACGACTGGCACGCTGCGCTCTATATGCCTGCCTTTGGCGCCATTCTGGTGGCGATTATCGCCTTTGCGCTGATGCGTGATACACCGCAGTCCTGCGGCCTGCCGCCGATTGAGGAGTACAAAAACGACTATCCGGATGATTACAGCGAGAAGCACGAAGAAGAGCTGACGGCAAAGCAGATCTTCATGAAGTACGTGTTGCCGAACAAACTGCTGTGGTACATCGCGGTTGCGAACGTGTTTGTTTACCTGCTGCGTTACGGCATCCTCGACTGGTCACCGACCTACCTGAAAGAGGTGAAGCATTTCGCGCTGGATAAATCCTCCTGGGCCTACTTCCTGTACGAATACGCGGGGATCCCGGGGACGCTGATTTGCGGCTGGATGTCGGACAAAGTATTTAAGGGCAACCGTGGCGCAACGGGCGTCTTCTTTATGACGCTCGTGACCATTGCCACCGTCGTCTACTGGCTCAACCCGCCGGGCAACCCGGGCGTGGATATGACCTGTATGATCGTCATCGGCTTCCTGATTTATGGTCCTGTTATGTTGATCGGTCTGCATGCGCTGGAACTGGCACCGAAAAAAGCAGCCGGTACGGCGGCAGGCTTTACCGGTCTGTTTGGCTACCTGGGCGGTTCGGTCGCGGCGAGCGCCATCGTGGGCTATACCGTTGACTTCTTCGGCTGGGACGGCGGCTTTATGGTGATGATCGGCGGCAGCGTGCTGGCGGTACTGCTGCTGATTGTTGTGATGATCGGTGAAAAACGTCACCACGCGGACGTGCTGGCGCGTCGTCAATAAGGAGCATTGCCATGAAATTAACTCAATTAGCGACCGGTCTGCTGCTGGCGGGCCTGATGACCGGCTCCGCACTGGCGGCGGATAAAATCGTTATTGCCCATCGCGGCGCAAGCGGCTATCTGCCGGAGCATACGCTGCCGGCGAAAGCGATGGCCTACGCGCAGGGGGCCGATTATCTTGAGCAGGATCTGGTGATGACAAAGGACGACCAGCTGGTCGTCCTGCATGACCACTATCTTGATCGCGTGACCGATGTGGCGGAGCGTTTCCCGGACCGCGCCCGTAAAGATGGTCGTTTTTACGCCATCGATTTTACTCTGGATGAAATCCGCTCTCTGAAGTTTACCGAAGGCTTCGAGATTGAAAACGGCAAGAAGGTGCAGGTTTATCCGGGACGTTTCCCGATGGGTAAATCTGACTTCCGTATCCATACCTTCCAGGAAGAGATTGAGTTTGTTCAGGGGCTGAACCACTCAACGGGCAAAAATATCGGTATCTATCCGGAAATTAAAGCCCCGTGGTTCCATCACCAGGAAGGGAAGGATATTGCCGCGAAGACGCTGGAGGTGCTGAAGCAATACGGCTACACCAGCAAGAAGGACAAAGTTTATCTCCAGTGTTTTGACGCCGCAGAACTGAAGCGCATCAAAAGCGAGCTGGAGCCTAAGATGGGGATGGATCTCAATCTGGTCCAGCTGATTGCCTATACCGACTGGAACGAAACCCAGGAGAAGCAGGCAGACGGCAAGTGGGTAAACTACAACTATGACTGGATGTTCAAACCGGGCGCCATGAAGCAGATCGCGCAGTACGCCGACGGGATCGGGCCGGATTACCACATGCTGGTGGCGGAAGGTTCAACCCCGGGCCACGTGAAGCTGACGGCGATGGTAAAAGAGGCACACGCCAGCAAGATGCAGGTGCATCCGTATACGGTGCGCGCAGACCAGTTACCGCCGTACGCCACGGACGTGAATCAGCTTTACGAGGTGTTGTATAAGCAGGCGGACGTAGACGGGTTGTTTACGGATTTCCCGGATAAAGCGGTGACGTTCTTAAAATAGTTTTGTAGGTCGGGTAAGGCGAAGCCGCCACCCGACAATCAGGCTCTGCGGCCTGATGCCCTCACCCTAACCCTCTCCCACAGGGCTGAGGAATCCCCAGAAAATTAGATATGGATAAATGGTTGTTTATTGTTCAAAAATGGAGCTAAAAACAACCGATAACTCGACAGAAGATGCACATTTATGAGCGTTTTCTGTCTGTCTACGAGCTGAGTGAATCTAACTGCTCGCAAAATATTCATTCTAATCCTCTGAAACCACTAATAAAAAATTAGTGGGGATTCCTCAGCCCACAGGGAGAGGGAACCAGGGCAATCACATCTCGATTTCAATATCACCTTTTGCCCGGCAGCAGCAGGGCAAAATTTCCCCTTCATTGATAAAGGCCAGCGGTTCGGTCAGCCAGTCCACCTGGCCGGTGACCAGGCGGCAGCGGCAGGAGCCGCAATAGCCTTCACGACACTGATACTCTACCGTCACCTGATTCGCCTCAAGGGCTGCCAGCAGGGAAGGGTGCTCTTCCTGGCACAGCACTTCTGTGCCCGAAAGACTCAGCGTTACGCGCGTCATCAGAGCTGGAAATTGCTCAGGTCGTCAGTGTTGACTTCAGAATCAATCTGACCGACCAGGTAAGAACTTACTTCCACTTCCTGTGGCGCCACCTGCACGTTATCGGACACCAGCCAGGTGTTGATCCACGGGATCGGGTTGGAGCGCGTCTGGAATGGCAGATCAAGACCGACCGCCTGCATACGGATATTGGTGATGTACTCAACGTACTGGCACAGAATGTCTTTGTTCAGGCCAATCATGGAGCCGTCGCGGAACAGGTAGTCTGCCCACTCTTTCTCCTGCTGTGCGGCCAGCACGAACAGGTCGTAGCACTCCTGCTTGCACTCTTCAGCGATTTCCGCCATTTCCGGGTCGTCTGCACCGCTGCGCAACAGGTTCAGCATGTGCTGGGTGCCGGTCAGGTGCAGGGCTTCGTCACGGGCGATCAGACGGATGATTTTGGCGTTACCTTCCATCAGCTTGCGCTCGGCAAACGCAAAGGAGCAGGCAAAGCTCACGTAGAAGCGGATGGCTTCCAGGGCGTTAACGCTCATCAGGCACAGGTACAGCTGCTTTTTCAGCGCGCGCAGGTTCACGGTGACGGTTTTGCCGTTCACGTTGTGGGTCCCTTCGCCCAGCAGGTGCCAGTAGCTGGTCATCTCGATCAGCTCGTCGTAATAGTGGGCAATCCCTTCCGCGCGTTTCTGAATCTGCTCGTTGGTGACGATATCGTCAAACACCACCGCCGGATCGTTAACGATATTGCGGATAATGTGGGTGTAAGAGCGGGAGTGGATCGTCTCCGAGAACGCCCAGGTTTCCACCCAGGTTTCCAGTTCCGGAATGGAGATCAGCGGCAGCAGGGCAACGTTCGGGCTGCGGCCCTGAATGGAGTCCAGCAGCGTCTGGTACTTCAGGTTGCTGATGAAAATGTGTTTTTCATGCTCCGGCAACGCCTGGAAATCGATACGATCGCGGGAAACGTCAACTTCCTCCGGACGCCAGAAGAAGGAGAGTTGCTTTTCAATCAGCTTTTCGAAGATGTCATATTTTTGCTGATCGTAGCGTGCCACATTGACCGGCTGGCCGAAGAACATCGGCTCTTTGAGCTGGTCGTTTTTCGTCTGTGAAAAGGTGGTATATGCCATGAGTGTGTCCTGTGGTGTTATTTCCCCCTCATCCCGGCCCTCTCCCACAGGGAGAGGGGGAAAGAGTTCCCTCTCCCTGTGGGAGAGGGTTAGGATGAGGGGATTTATTAGATCTTACATGCGCCGCTTTCGCAGCCATCATCCTGAATTGACGGTGCCAGATCGTCCTGCGCGTCTTCTGCACCATCACGGGTGTTGTGATAATACAGAGTTTTCACGCCAAATTTGTACGCGGTGAGCAGGTCTTTCAGCAGTTGCTGCATTGGCACTTTACCAGACGGGAAACGCGTCGGGTCGTAGTTGGTATTGGCAGAGATCGACTGATCGATGAATTTCTGCATGATACCCACCAGCTGCAGATAGCCGTCATTGTTTGGCATTTCCCACAGCAGCTCGTAGTTGTCTTTCAGCAGTTCGTAATCCGGCACCACCTGGCGCAAGATGCCGTCTTTCGACGCTTTAATGCTGACGTGACCGCGCGGCGGCTCGATACCGTTGGTGGCGTTAGAGATCTGCGAAGAGGTCTCAGACGGCATCAGGGCAGAGAGCGTGGAGTTGCGCAGGCCGTGAGTCTTAATGGACTCGCGCAGTGCTTCCCAGTCCAGATGCAGCGGCGCGTTTGCAATCGCATCCAGGTCTTTCTTGTAGGTGTCGATTGGCAGAATGCCTTTCGCATAGGTGGTTTCGTTAAACCACGGGCATGCGCCTTGCTCTTTCGCCAGCTCGTTAGACGCTTTCAGCAGGTAATACTGGATCGCTTCGAACGTTTCGTGGGTCAGGTTGTTCGCGCTGCCGTCGGAGTAACGCTTACCGTGTTTCGCCAGCCAGTAGGCGAAGTTGATGACGCCGATACCCAGCGTACGACGGCCCATTGCGCCGCGTTTCGCCGCAGGGATTGGGTAATCCTGGTAGTCCAGCAGGGCGTCGAGCGCACGGACGGCCAGCACTGCCAGCTCTTCCAGCTCGTCCAGGCTCTTAATCGCGCCCAGGTTGAACGCAGACAGCGTACACAGCGCAATTTCGCCGTTTTCGTCGTTCACGTCTTCCAGCGGTTTGGTCGGCAGGGCGATCTCCAGGCACAGGTTAGACTGGCGCACTGGCGCAACAACCGGATCAAACGGGCTGTGGGTGTTGCAGTGGTCAACGTTCTGGATGTAGATACGGCCGGTAGAGGCACGTTCCTGCATCATCAGGGAGAACAGATCGACCGCCTTCACGCGCTGTTTACGGATGCTGTCGTCTTTTTCGTATTTGGTGTACAGACGTTCAAACTCGTCCTGATCGGCGAAGAACGCGTCATACAGACCCGGGACATCGGACGGGCTGAACAGGGTAATGTCTTCACCTTTCAGCAGACGGGTGTACATCAGTTTGTTGATCTGCACGCCGTAGTCCATGTGACGCACGCGGTTACCTTCAACACCACGGTTGTTTTTCAGTACCAGCAGGCTTTCGACTTCCAGGTGCCACATTGGGTAGAACAGGGTTGCCGCACCACCGCGCACGCCGCCCTGAGAGCAGGATTTTACTGCGGTCTGGAAGTGCTTGTAGAACGGGATACAACCGGTATGGAACGCTTCACCGCCGCGAATTGGGCTGCCCAGGGCACGAATGCGACCGGCGTTGATACCGATACCGGCACGCTGGGAGACGTATTTGACAATCGCGCTGGAGGTCGCGTTGATGGAATCCAGGCTGTCACCGCACTCGATCAGTACGCAGGAGCTGAACTGACGGGTTGGGGTACGCACGCCAGACATAATCGGCGTCGGCAGAGAAATCTTGAACGTAGAGACCGCATCATAGAAACGCTTAACGTATTCCAGACGGGTGTCACGCGGGTAGTTAGAGAACAGGCAGGCGGCCACCAGAATATAGAGGAACTGGGCGCTCTCGTAGATTTCGCCCGTGACACGGTTCTGGACCAGGTATTTGCCTTCGAGCTGTTTCACCGCTGCGTAGGAGAAGTTCATATCACGCCAGTGATCGATAAACCCGTTCATCTGCTCGAACTCTTCTTCCGTATAGTCTTCCAGCAGATGCGTGTCGTATTTACCCAGCTCAACCATTTTCACCACGTGGTCGTAAAGCGCAGGCGGCTCGAACTGGCCGTAGGCTTTTTTACGCAGGTGGAAAATCGCCAGACGTGCAGCGAGGTACTGATAATCCGGCGCTTCGCGGGAGATCAGATCCGCCGCCGCTTTGATGATGGTTTCGTGGATATCAGACGTTTTGATGCCGTCGTAGAACTGAATATGGGAACGCAGTTCAACCTGGGAGATAGATACGTTGTTCAGGCCTTCTGCTGCCCAGTCGAGAACTCGATGGATTTTGTCCAGATTGATACGCTCGGTAGTACCGTCGCGCTTTGTCACCAGCAGACTCTGATTCATGTGGGTTTTACCTGTCCGTGAAATAAAAAAATATCCCCCGTTTATCCACAGATCCGCCTTGTGACTAACTCTGTGGATAAATACTACATATAGGGGGTTTGCGATAAGAGAAACGCTATATGGTGAGTATTCTAGTAAGGATTCTTTTCAGTACAAGGGTTGATTTTGACGTTAAATTGAGGTTGTGAAAGGGTAAAAAAGGCTAAGTCCTCATGCTGTAAGGCCTGGAAGAGATGTCAATAATTAAGAAAAAAAATTCAAAATTTGATCGAGTGCTGATTTCTTCAACGGGAGGTCAGAATTGCGCAACATGATGTCGCGCAATCTTTATAAGAATAATGGATGACGTTAGTCGTTTTTGGCGGTCGTGTGCAACATATAGTTAACATCTACGCCCGGTGCGAGTTTGAATTTATCCGTGAATGGATTGTAGTGCAGACCGGTGATGTGCTGCTCCTTGAGCCACGTCTGGTCAACCCAGCTCAGTAACTCAGCAGGCTTGATGAATTTCTTCACGTCGTGCGTGCCTTTCGGCACCATGCGCAGCACATACTCAGCGCCGACGACGGCCATCAGCCAGGCTTTGCCGTTACGGTTGATGGTGGAGAAGAAGACCTGGCCGCCCGGTTTCACCAGTTTTGCGCAGGCATTGACGACGGACTGCGGGTCGGGAACGTGCTCCAGCATCTCCATGCAAGTGACCACGTCGTACTGGTGCGCATGTTTTGCCGCGTGTTCCTCAACGGTTTCCTGTACGTACTCCACCTGAATCCCGGACTCCAGCGCATGCAGACGGGCAACCTGCAACGGTTCAAAACCCATATCCAGGCCGGTGACAGTGGCCCCTTCGCGCGCCATGCTCTCTGCCAGGATGCCGCCGCCGCAGCCGACGTCGAGCACTTTTTTACCGAACAGACCGCCGGAACGCTCCGCGATATAGCCCAGACGCAGCGGGTTGATGCGATGCAGAGGTTTGAACTCACCTTCGAGATCCCACCAGCGGGACGCCACCGCTTCAAATTTGGCAATCTCTTCGTGGTCTACGTTGTGAGCCACCGGGGATTTTTCGGCATTCATGGGCGCTTTTACTCCTTATTTAGCAAGACGAATGAGTATATCAGGCAATCCCTGTGAATAAAGCGTATAGGTTTACCTGTATCACCGCGGCTGTGTTATAATTTGCGACCTTTGAATCCGGGATACAGTAGAGGGATAGCGGTTAGATGAGCGACCTTGCGAGAGAAATTACACCGGTTAACATCGAGGAAGAGCTGAAGAGCTCCTATCTGGACTATGCGATGTCGGTCATTGTTGGCCGTGCGCTGCCGGACGTCCGCGATGGCCTGAAGCCGGTACACCGTCGCGTACTATACGCCATGAACGTATTGGGCAATGACTGGAATAAAGCCTACAAAAAATCTGCCCGTGTCGTTGGTGACGTAATCGGTAAATACCATCCCCATGGTGATTCCGCGGTGTACGACACCATCGTTCGTATGGCGCAGCCTTTCTCGCTGCGTTACATGCTGGTAGATGGTCAGGGTAACTTTGGTTCTATCGACGGCGACTCCGCCGCGGCAATGCGTTATACGGAAATCCGTCTGGCGAAAATTGCCCATGAGCTGATGGCCGACCTGGAAAAAGAGACGGTTGATTTCGTTGATAACTACGATGGCACGGAAAAAATTCCTGACGTCATGCCAACGAAGATCCCTAACCTGCTGGTGAACGGTTCGTCCGGTATCGCCGTAGGGATGGCGACCAACATTCCGCCGCACAACATCACCGAAGTGATCAACGGCTGCCTGGCCTATATCGACGATGAAGACATCAGCATTGAAGGGCTGATGGAACACATCCCGGGCCCGGACTTCCCGACGGCGGCCATCATCAACGGTCGTCGTGGTATTGAAGAAGCGTACCGCACCGGTCGCGGCAAGATTTACATCCGTGCCCGCGCCGAAGTGGAAGCAGATGCCAAAACCGGCCGTGAAACCATCATTGTTCACGAGATCCCGTATCAGGTGAACAAAGCGCGACTGATTGAAAAAATCGCCGAGCTGGTAAAAGAAAAACGTGTTGAAGGCATCAGCGCGCTGCGTGACGAGTCTGATAAAGACGGTATGCGCATCGTGATTGAAATCAAACGCGACGCGGTGGGCGAGGTTGTGCTGAACAACCTGTACTCTCAGACCCAGCTGCAGGTCTCCTTCGGTATCAACATGGTTGCACTGCACCATGGTCAGCCGAAGATCATGAACCTGAAAGAGATCCTGAGCGCGTTTGTCCGTCACCGCCGCGAAGTGGTGACCCGTCGTACTATTTTCGAACTGCGTAAAGCGCGTGACCGTGCCCACATCCTTGAGGCACTGGCCGTGGCGCTGGCCAACATCGACCCGATCATCGAGCTGATCCGTCGCGCGCCAACCCCGGCGGAAGCGAAAACCGCGCTGATTTCCCGTCCGTGGGATCTTGGCAACGTTGCGGCAATGCTGGAGCGTGCCGGTGATGACGCCGCGCGTCCTGAGTGGCTGGAACCTGAATTCGGCGTGCGTGATGGTCAGTACTACCTGACTGAACAGCAGGCCCAGGCGATTCTGGATCTGCGTCTGCAGAAACTGACCGGCCTTGAGCATGAAAAACTGCTCGACGAATATAAAGAGCTGCTGGAGCAGATCGCTGAACTGCTGCACATTCTGGGCAGCGCAGAGCGCCTGATGGAAGTGATCCGCGAAGAGCTGGAGCTGATCCGCGATCAGTTCGGCGATGAGCGTCGCACCGAAATCACCGCCAACTCCGCAGATATCAACATCGAAGACCTGATCAACCAGGAAGACGTTGTTGTGACCCTGTCTCACCAGGGCTACGTGAAGTATCAGCCGTTAACTGACTACGAAGCACAGCGTCGTGGTGGTAAAGGCAAATCTGCGGCACGTATTAAAGAAGAAGACTTTATCGACCGTCTGCTGGTGGCGAACACCCATGACACCATCCTCTGCTTCTCCAGCCGGGGTCGTCTGTACTGGATGAAGGTCTACCAGTTGCCGGAAGCGAGCCGTGGTGCACGTGGTCGTCCGATCGTTAACCTGCTGCCGCTGGAAGCGAACGAACGTATCACTGCCATTCTGCCGGTACGCGAGTACGAAGAGGGCGTGAACGTCTTTATGGCGACCGCCAGCGGTACCGTGAAGAAAACCGCGCTGACCGAGTTCAGCCGTCCACGTTCTGCCGGTATCATCGCGGTGAACCTGAACGAAGGCGATGAGCTGATTGGCGTCGATCTGACTTCAGGCAAAGATGAAGTCATGCTCTTCTCCGCAGCCGGTAAAGTGGTGCGCTTCAAAGAAGACGCCGTCCGCGCAATGGGTCGTACCGCAACGGGCGTTCGCGGTATCAAACTGGCGGGCGAAGACAGCGTCGTTTCTCTGATTATTCCGCGCGGGGAAGGGGCTATCCTGACCGTGACGCAGAATGGTTACGGTAAACGTACCGCGGAAGGGGAATACCCAACCAAGTCGCGTGGCACGCAGGGCGTTATCTCTATCAAGGTGACCGAGCGCAACGGTTCCGTTGTGGGCGCGGTGCAGGTAGACGATGCCGACCAGATCATGATGATCACCGATGCCGGTACGCTGGTGCGTACCCGCGTGTCGGAGATTAGCGTGGTGGGTCGTAATACCCAGGGCGTTATCCTCATCCGTACGGCGGAAGATGAAAACGTGGTGGGTCTGCAGCGTGTTGCTGAGCCGGTGGACGACGAAGAGCTCGACTCCATCGACGGTAGCGTCGCGGAAGGTGATGATGACATCGCACCGGAAGTGGACACCGACGATGATGCAGCGGATGACGCTGACGAGTAATGTCTCCTGACGCATAAAGGGCCGGATTCCGGCCCTTTTCTTTTGCAGATGCAGACAAGTCAACGTTGCGACAAGCCGCGTTTACCGCTACCTTAACCACATTCTTTTTGACCCCGATGGCGGAGCCTCGCCCCTTTGAAATACCTCGTCTCCTTTCGAACCACGCTGAAAGTCTCTCGCTATCTGTTTCGGGCGCTGGCGCTCTTGCTTTGGTTACTGGTGGCCTTGTCCTCGGTGTTTTACATCGTCAACGCGCTGCACCAGAAAGAAGCGGAGATCCGTCAGGAATTTAACCTAAGTTCCGATCAGGCCCAGCGCTATATTCAGCGCACCTCCGACGTGATGAAGGAGCTGAAGTACATTGCCGAAAATCGCCTGACGGCGGAAAACGGTATTCTTGCCATCCGCGGCCGTAATGACAAAACCGAAGTACCGGATTTCGAGCCGCTGTTCCCGGATTCCGACTGCTCCGCCATGAGCAACACCTGGCGCGGTTCCCTGGAATCGCTCTCCTGGTTTATGCGCTACTGGCGTGACAACTTCTCCGCCGCCTATGACCTGAACCGCGTATTCCTGATTGGCAGCGAAAACCTCTGCATGGCCGACTTTGGCCTGCGCGATGTGCCCGTCGAACGTGATGATGCGTTGAAAAGCCTGCATGAACGCATTTTGAAATACCGCAATGCGCCGCAGGACGAGCGCGGGAATAACATCTTCTGGATAAGCCAGGGGCCGCGCATGGGCGTGGGCTATTTCTATGCGCTGACGCCAGTTTATCTGGGCAATCGCCTGCAGGCGCTGCTGGGCATTGAACAGACCATCCGCATGGAAAACTTCTTCACGCCGGGCAGTCTGCCAATGGGAGTGACCATTCTGGATGAGAACGGCCATCCCCTGATTTCACTCACCGGGCCGGATAATCGCCTGAACGTCGATCCGCACTGGATGCAGGAGCGTTCGTGGTTTGGCTATACCTCAGGATTCCGTGAGCTGGTGCTGAAGAAAAGCTTACCGCCATCGTCGCTGAGTATCGTCTATTCCCTGCCTGTGGATATGGTGCTTGAGCGGATCCGTATTCTTATCATGAATGCCATCCTGCTGAACGTGCTGGCCGGTGGCGCGCTGTTTACCCTGGCGCGGATGTATGAGCGGAAGATTTTTATCCCCGCTGAAAGCGATGCCCAGCGTCTGGAGGAACACGAGCAGTTTAACCGTAAGATTGTTGCCTCCGCACCGGTGGGGATCTGTATCCTGCGCACCCAGGACGGCACCAATATCCTCAGTAATGAACTGGCGCATAACTACCTGAACATGCTGACGCACGAGGACCGGCAAAGGCTGACGCAAATTATCTGTGGTCAGCAGGTGAATTTTGTCGACGTGCTGACCAGCACCCACACCAACTTACAAATTAGCTTCGTGCATTCGCGCTATCGCAATGAAAACGTGGCGATTTGCGTGCTGGTGGATGTCTCAGCACGTGTGAAGATGGAAGAGTCTTTGCAGGAGATGGCCCAGGCGGCAGAGCAGGCCAGCCAGTCGAAATCCATGTTCCTTGCCACCGTCAGTCACGAACTGCGTACGCCGCTGTACGGGATTATCGGCAACCTCGATCTGCTGCAAACCAAAGAGCTGCCGAAAGGCGTTGATCGCCTGGTGACGGCGATGAACAACTCCTCAAGCCTGCTGCTGAAAATCATCAGCGACATTCTCGACTTCTCGAAAATTGAGTCCGAGCAGCTGAAAATTGAACCGCGCGAGTTCTCTCCGCGCGAGGTGATGAACCACATCAGCGCCAACTATCTGCCGCTGGTGGTACGTAAACAGCTGGGTCTCTATTGCTTTATTGAGCCAGACGTACCGCTGACGCTGCATGGCGATCCTATGCGTCTGCAGCAGGTCATTTCGAACCTGCTCAGTAACGCCATCAAGTTCACCGACATCGGCTGTATCGTGTTGCATGTGTGCCGGGCAGGGGACTACCTGAGCATTCGTGTGCGTGATACCGGCGTTGGGATCCCGGCGAAGGAAGTGGTTCGTCTGTTTGACCCGTTCTTCCAGGTGGGTACCGGCGTGCAGCGTAACTTCCAGGGGACCGGACTGGGGCTGGCAATTTGTGAGAAGCTCGTCAGCATGATGGACGGCGATATCTCGGTGGATACCGAACCCGGTATGGGCAGCCAGTTCACCATTCGTATTCCGCTCTATTCTGCGCAGTATCCGGCGAAAACGACGGTTGACGGCCTGAGCGATAAGCGCTGCTGGCTGGCGGTGCACAACGCCTCGCTGAATGATTATCTGACGGCACTGCTGAACCACAGCGGCGTGCGCGTTTCCCGTTATGAAGGCCAGACGCCGGACGTGGACGATGTGCTGATCACCGATGACACGCTGGCGCAACCGTGGCAGGGAAGGGGCGTGGTGATGTTCTGTCGTCGCCACATCGGTATTCCGGTTGAGCGTGCGCCGGGCGAGTGGGTTCATAGTGTGGCGACGCCACATGAGCTGTTGGGGCTGCTGGCGCGCATCTACAGCGTGCAGCTCGAAGAGAACGATGGCGCGGCGACCCTGCCGTCACCGGAATCGCTGGCGTCAGTAAACGACGATATGATGATTCTGGTCGTGGATGACCATCCGATTAACCGTCGCCTGCTGGCTGACCAGCTGGGCTCGCTGGGTTATCAATGTAAAACCGCTAATGACGGCGTGGATGCGCTGAATGTGCTCAGTAAAAACCATATTGATATCGTTCTCAGCGACGTGAATATGCCCAATATGGACGGCTATCGTCTGACGCAGCGTATCCGCCAGCTTGGTCTGACGTTGCCGGTGGTAGGCGTCACGGCGAATGCGCTGGCGGAAGAGAAACAGCGCTGCCTGGAGTCAGGAATGGACAGCTGTCTGTCGAAACCGGTTACGCTGGACGTACTGAAGCAGACATTGTCGATTTACGCGGATCGCGTGAGAAAAACGCGGACATAAAAAAGGCCCGTAAGGGCCTTTTACTTTTCACCCTCTCCCCGTGGGAGAGGGACGGGGTGAGGGCATCAGAACGCACACCCGTCCTGGATCAATCCTTATCCGTCGCGCTCAGCGTCACGGAGGAGAGATAGTTCAGCAGCGCGATATCGTTGTCCACGCCCAGTTTCATCATGGCTGATTTCTTCTGGCTACTGATGGTTTTAATACTGCGGTTCAGCTTCTTGGCAATCTCGGTCACGAGGAAACCTTCAGCGAAAAGACGCAGAACTTCGCTCTCTTTTGGCGACAGGCGTTTGTCACCGTAGCCACCTGCACTGATTTTTTCCAGCAGACGAGAGACGCTCTCAGGGGTGAACTTTTTGCCTTTCTGCAGCGCAGCCAGCGCTTTAGGCAGGTCAGTTGGTGCGCCCTGTTTCAGTACAATCCCTTCGATATCCAGATCCAGCACGGCGCTCAGAATCGCCGGGTTGTTATTCATGGTCAGAACAATGATCGAGATGTCCGGGAAGTGACGTTTAATATATTTGATGAGCGTGATCCCATCACCGTATTTGTCTCCAGGCATGGAGAGATCGGTAATGAGCACGTGTGCATCAAGTTTTGGGAGGTTATTGATCAGTGCTGTAGAGTCTTCAAATTCACCGACTACATTCACCCACTCGATCTGTTCAAGTGATTTGCGAATACCGAACAGTACAATCGGATGGTCATCGGCAATAATTACGTTCATATTGTTCATGTATTAGGCTACCTTGCTACAGCAAGCTTTTGACGTAGGCGTCAATGTCGCTGATGTATTTTTCAATGCCAGAGGCATCTTTCTCACGAATTAGATGTTCCAGCGTTTCACATAACTGCTTGCCGGGAACCAGATTAAGCATGGCAAACACCCCTTTAAGCCGGTGTGCTGTCTGCGCCAGCGCTGCAAAATCATTCGCAGCGGACTCAGTATACAACCGCTTAACATCATCTGGTACTGTATCAACAAAGAGTGAATAATATCCGCTGGCGTGAAGCTCGGCATTTTCATTGCCGCCTAACGGGGATTCCGCTATCTCTTCCTGCGCCAGTTGCTCTTCTATTAGTTGTAGTACAGCTTCCTGCATCGCATTGCTTATATTAAAGTTGACGCGCAGCTGGCCTGGGCCGATTTTTCGCACGCCTGGCTCATCATCGCTTAAAAGCAAGCCGGAGGCAGTAAGATTAGACGGATTATCAGTTAAAAACAGATCAAATTCTTGACTTGAGAGTCTTTCATCCGGCGTGATGCAGGCCGCACCCCAGTTTTCCAGCAGGCGTACCACGATATTGCGGATCTCGTTCGAGGTCACATCCACCATCACAACCACATCGTCCAGCAGGCGTTCTTCATCTTCTTCCTGAGGATTGGCGGCCATTTTTACGTGCAGCGAATAACGGGTGCCAAGCGATTCACGGGCTTTAATGTTCAGATGGCCGCCAAGCTTACGCGCCAGCTGATCGCACAGCCAGAAGGTCAGGGCATTGGCCTTACCGTAGCGATCGCTTTGGGTATCGTTCAGGAACGGGAAGTGCAGATTATCAATCTCACTGGTTGTGACGCCTTCACCGGTATCGAGGATACGGAACGTCAGACGATCCTCCGCGGACTCGTCGGTATTGACCTCAAGCGTGATTTTGCCAATTTGCGTGGTGGTGACGGCGTACTGAATAATCATCAGCAGAATTCGACGCAGCGCCTCGCGATCGCCGCGACGTTCGTCGTTGGCCGGCAGGTGGTTGTTGATCAGCAGCTGCAGACCTTTGCGCTTAATCACCGGCAGAACTTCCGGCACCACTTCGTCAATCAGATCCTGAATCGAGAAGAGGGTCGGCGTGCCTTTCCAGAAGTCGTTCTCAAGCATGTTCGCGAGCTGGATCTCATCCACCATCCGCACCAGCGAATCCGCCTGGCTTGCCAGCTGTTGGCTTTCAGGCGTGCTCAAGGCCGCTGCCTGCGTCGCCAGCGTTCTTAACGGCTGCTTGAAGGCATCACCAATGTTTTGCATAAACGCGGCGCGACCCTGCTGATTTTTCTCATACAGTCTTTGCGCCTGCTTCAGTTTTTTGTTCACCAGTACTTCGCGATCCTGATCGCGAATAATGAAGATCTGCGTGCGGGAGGCGACCTGGCTGCGGAACTGACGGATCTCGTACAGTTCATTATTGATGGTGGCCTGAATCACCCCCTGATGCTGATCCGCCATGGTGGTGATGTTCTGCAGGTTAAGATGCGGCAGCAGATGGTCGGCAATTTTATTGCTCATCACCGTGCGGTTGGCTTCCTGGTCGTGAACCAGCACACCCAGCGGCAGTACTGAGATGATTTCTTCATTCAGGGCGCGTAATACGCGCAATTCATTACTGGTTCCGGCCGGGACCGTTGAGGCATCGCTCTGACGCCCGGGCTGGAAACGGAACGTACTGTAGCCAAACAGCGCCAGCGCCAGTAGCCCAATATTCAGCAGCAGCGGTAACAGGATATTTTGCAGGGTGTCGAGCAGCAGCGTGCCAAACGGCACCTGCCACACCAGGCGCATACCGGTTGAGTTTAGCGAAGAGGCAATTTCAATCTTCGAGCCGTTAAAGGAGATAGAAACGCTTTCTGCGGCCTCTTTATCCGAGGTAGCACGCATGTTCTGGGTACTGCTGTCCGGCTCCAGGCGGAAGCTGTCGAGCGGCATATCCGGCGGGATCAGATCGTTAATTGGTAGATCGAACGCCACAACCGTCGCCAGATGTCCTGGCTGGTTAAAGGTGGTGCGCAGGGTAAAGTAATGGCCATTTTGCCAGGCCAGACGGCGCAGGGAAGAGAAGCTCTCGCGTTCATCAAGGGCGTTCGCCTGCTGCAGCATTTCTGCCCGGCGGGAATCGACTATGCTGCCCACGGTCGTCTCTTTAAAACCCGAGGAGAGATCTTTAAGCGGCAGGGTCGAGATCAGGATCATGCTGTTATCCTGACCGTTCAGATAGTACATCGACCATGGCACCGTCTCGGCACCCCAGAGGGTGTCGAGATAGGTTGAAATGCGCTGCGTCATCTCAAGCGTCGCGCTGTCGTGCGAGCCGAAAATAAGCGCTTCCGTTTTGCGCTGCGGCTTTTCCAGGTAGTAAACGTCCTGCTTCAGGCGCGTTTCCTGCAGCCCTTCACCTGAGGATGTCGCCGGGGCGGCCGCGATATTGTCGTAAATCTGCCAGGTGGCGTAGCGCCAGGTGTCAATGCGCTTGTGCACGGCATGCGTGATATCAACGACCTGATAGCTCTTATCCTTCAGCCAGGCGTTCACCGCGCTCTGAACCATAACCCCCATCGTGACCAACAGCACAACGATCAAAAGAAGAAAGAAACGGGTGATGCTCCCGGGGAGAAGGGAGAATTTGCTCGGGGCGGTAGTTTCAGTCTGACTCATTGATATGTTTAACCCGTAATGGCCGTGCTTTATGGCGATAGGGCAGTATAAAGGGTAATAACTGAATTTCCAGCCTCCTAGCCTTTGAACACGCGACTTTTTCCTCTGTGAGTACTCACTGAATGGTCTGTATTAAATGTGTACATACCCGAGGTGAATGTACAGATTACGCTCGATATCAGACAGAGAATAGCACGAATAAACAAGAAATTATGTTTTGTTGCGTTGCGTTTTATGCGGGAGGGGTTTCAGGTGAATTTAGTTAATAGTCGTTATGATTTCTGTGCGGTAGCACAAAAAAAGAATAATTACGTAAAGAAAGGTAAAAAAAACCGAATGCGAAGCATCCGGTTGAATTAGGGATAAACAGACATTCAAAGCTGAATGACGGTAATAAATAAAGTTAATGATGATAGCGAGAGTTATTTTAGTGATTACGCACGATCTTGTTTTGTCATTCAGTGCTGTAAATTTTTATATTGTAACTATATGATTTTTATGGGTGTATATTTTCGTTTGATTATTAGTGCTAATTTCTTAAGCTCTTTGTGCTTTGTAAAAGTTCCTTGATGTTTACAAATTGAAACATCTTGATAGTGAAATGAAACATTTTCAAAGTTTTCGTATCATATTCCTGTTGGATTATTCTGTAATTTTGAGGAGAATGAAATTGCCGACTGGTTAAGAGGGTTAACCGGTAAGCAGTGGTAATAATAAGGCTTATAACAGAGGGTTAATAAAATGAAAGTTAAAGTACTGTCCCTCCTGGTACCAGCACTGCTGGTAGCAGGCGCAGCAAATGCGGCTGAAATTTATAACAAAGACGGCAACAAATTAGATCTGTACGGCAAAGTCGATGGTCTGCACTATTTCTCTGATGACGACAGTCAGGATGGCGACCAGACCTACATGCGTCTTGGCTTCAAAGGCGAAACTCAGGTTAACGATCAACTGACCGGTTACGGCCAGTGGGAATACCAGATTCAGGGTAACTCTGGTGAGAATGAAAACAACTCCTGGACTCGTGTGGCGTTCGCCGGTCTGAAATTTGGTGACGCGGGTTCTTTCGACTACGGTCGTAACTACGGTGTTGTTTACGATGTGACTTCCTGGACCGACGTTCTGCCAGAATTTGGCGGCGACACCTACGGTTCTGACAACTTCATGCAGCAGCGTGGTAACGGCTTCGCGACCTACCGTAACAGCGATTTCTTCGGCCTGGTTGATGGCCTGAACTTCGCCGTTCAGTATCAGGGTAAAAACGGTAGCGCAAGCGGTGAAGACCAGACTAACAATGGTCGTACTGAACTGCGTCAGAACGGTGACGGCGTCGGCGGTTCTATCACTTATAACCTGGGCGAAGGCTTCGGTATCGGTACTGCCATCAGCAGCTCTAAACGTACCAACTCTCAGAATGACTACGGCTTAGGTAACGGCGATCGCGCTGAAACCTACACTGGCGGTCTGAAATACGACGCTAACAACATCTACCTGGCTGCTCAGTATACTCAGACCTATAACGCGACTCGCGTAGGTAACCTGGGTTGGGCTAACAAAGCGCAGAACTTCGAAGTGGTTGCTCAGTACCAGTTCGACTTCGGCCTGCGTCCATCCGTGGCTTACCTGCAGTCCAAAGGTAAGGATCTGGAAAACGGTTACGGCGATCAGGATCTGCTGAAATATGTTGATGTTGGTGCGACTTACTACTTCAACAAAAACATGTCTACCTATGTGGACTACAAAATCAACCTGCTGGATGACAAAGAGTTCACCCGTAACGCAGGTATCAGCACTGACGATATCGTAGCACTGGGTCTGGTTTACCAGTTCTAATCGCTTTTCAGTGTAACAAAGGGGCCGGCTGGCCCCTTTTTATTGCCTTTTTTAAGGCCTTTCAATTCCCGCGTTTTGGTGTACTCTTGCCGCCCTGGCATGAGGATAATAATGAATGGACATGACTTTTTTACGCGCCAGCGTCCTGGCAACCTTTTTTTTCCTGACCGCATGTGACTCTTCCACGCCTGTGGCACACACCGACGCGCCAGCGGCGACGGTGCTGGAAGGCAAAACGATGGGGACATTCTGGCGCGTCAGCGTAATGAACCTTGATAAAGCACGCGCAGAAGAACTTCGCGGCAAAATTCAGTCTCAGCTGGATGCCGACGATCAGCTGCTATCCACCTACAAAAACGACTCGGCGCTGATGCGCTTTAACCTCTCTACCAGCACGTCCCTGTGGCCGGTGAGCGAGGAGATGGCCGATATCGTGACCGAATCGATGCGCGTGGGCTATAAAACCCACGGTGCGATGGACGTGACCGTGGGGCCGTTAGTTAACCTCTGGGGATTCGGCCCAAATAAGCAGCCGGTGACCACCCCCGATCAGGCGGCCATTGACGACGCCCGCGCCCGGACAGGGCTTCAGCACCTGACGGTGATCAACCAGTACGGGCAACAGTATCTGCAAAAAGACATCCCCGATCTGTTTGTTGACCTGTCGACAGTCGGGGAAGGTTATGCGGCGGATCATCTGGCCGCACTGATGGCTCAGGAAGGCATTCCGCGTTATCTGGTCTCCGTGGGGGGCGCATTGGTCAGCCGGGGGATGAACGCTAGCGGCAAACCGTGGCGTGTGGCGATTCAAAAACCGACCGACCAGCAAAATGCGGTGCAGGCAATTGTCGATATTAACGGCCATGGCATCAGCACCTCCGGCAGCTACCGTAACTATTACGAGCTCGACGGGAAGCGGATCTCGCATGTCATTGACCCCCAGACCGGGCGACCCATTACGCATAATCTGGTCTCGGTTACGGTGATTGCCCCGACGGCGCTGGAAGCCGATGCCTGGGATACCGGGTTAATGGTGCTCGGTACTGAGAAAGCCAAAGAGGTGGTTCGCCAGCAAGGGCTGGCGGTCTATATGATCACCAAAGAGGCCGACGGCTTTAAGACCTGGAGTTCACCGCAGTTCGACAGCTTCCTGGTGAGCGAAAAGAATTAAAAAGCAAGGTTGCGGGTTTTTTGATTGCTGGCGCTCAGGCAAGCTGTAGGTATGCTTGTAAGAGGAGCCGATGATGAAAAACCCGACCTATATGACCGATGAGGATCGCTGGCAGGCTGTGCTGGCCCGCGATCCGCGTGCTGACGAACAATTTGTCTTTGCCGTCCAGACGACAGGGATCGTATGTCGTCCGTCCTGCCGCGCCCGACACGCGCTGCGTAAAAATGTCCACTTTTACCCCGATGTGCACCATGCTGTTCAGGCAGGGTTTCGGCCGTGCAAGCGTTGCCGACCGGACAAACGCGACCCGCAGGAAGAGAAGCTGGAAAAAGTGGAGCGCGCCTGCCGCCTGCTGGAGCAGGATCCCGCGTTAACGCTGGAAATGCTGGCGCAGCAGGTTGCCATGAGTCCTTTCCATTTTCACCGCCTGTTTAAATCCGTAACCGGGATGACGCCAAAAGCCTGGCAGCAGGCAGCGCGAGGACAGCGCCTGCGCAATGCGCTCGCCCACGGGGATAAAATAACCGATGCCGTGCTGGCGGCAGGGTTTCCGGACAGCAGCAGCTACTATCGTAAAGCCAACGACGCGCTGGGCATGACGGCAAAGCAGTACCGTAAAGGGGATGTCGCAGTGCGCTATGCTATCAGCGAGTGTGCCTTAGGCCGCTGTCTGGTGGGCGAAAGCGAGCGGGGGATCTGCGCAATATTGCTGGGCGATGATGATGCCAAAGTCACCCAGGAGATTTTGTCGCTGTTTCCGGACGCTGAACGCGCGCCGCTGGAAGGCGAATTTGCCCGACGTATTGCTCAGGTTATCCATACCATCGATAACCGTGGCGTGCCGCTGGCTCTGCCGCTGGATATTCGCGGAACCGCTTTCCAGCAGCAGGTCTGGCAGGCCCTGCGCAATATTCCCTGCGGTGAAACAGCCAGCTACCAGCAGGTGGCGCAGGCGATTGGCAAACCTGGCGCGGTACGTGCGGTGGCCGCAGCGTGTGCCGCAAATAAACTGGCGATCGTCATCCCTTGCCATCGTGTTGTACGCCAGGACGGAGCGCTTTCGGGCTATCGCTGGGGGACGGAACGAAAGGCGCTATTATTGAAACGTGAGTCCAGGAATCAGGAGGGATAATGCTCGATCTCTTTGCGGATGCAGAACCCTGGCAGGAGCCGCTAGCGCCTGGCGCAGTGATCCTGCGCCGGTTTGCACTCTCCCGGGCCTCGGCGCTGCTGGCCGGGATCCAGGACGTCGCGGCCGTTTCGCCATTCCGACATATGGTGACGCCGGGCGGCTACACCATGTCGGTGGCGATGACCAACTGCGGTACGGCAGGATGGGCAACCAACGAACGGGGCTATCTCTATACCCCGGACGATCCCGTCACCGGCAAGCCCTGGCCGCCCATGCCTGCGGTTTTTCAGGCGCTCTGCCATGATGCCGCCGTCGAGGCCACCTATCCCGATTTTCAACCGGATGCCTGTCTTATCAACCGCTATGGTGTTGGGGCGAAACTCTCGCTGCATCAGGATAAAGATGAACCCGATCTGCGTGCGCCGATCGTCTCGGTATCCCTGGGGCTGCCCGCCGTGTTTCAATTCGGCGGGTTACGCCGCAACGATCCTCTCCAGCGTCTGATGCTGGAGCATGGGGATGTGGTGGTGTGGGGCAGGGAGTCGCGGCTCTATTACCACGGCATTCAGCCACTGAAGCCTGGCGTCCATCCGCAGACGGGCGAGTTCCGCTTTAACCTGACTTTTCGCCAGACCGCGCCAGGCAAACAAAAATAAGAATTATTCTTGATGTAAACGCAGGGCAGTTTACACTGCTGGCTGATTTTTATTGTCCGGATTGCCTGCATGCAACTACTTCTTCTTGTCTGGCGTCAGTATCGCTGGCCCTTTATTGCGGTAATGGCGCTAAGCCTTGCCAGCGCCGCATTAGGTATTGGTCTTATCGCCTTCATCAACGTGCGTTTGATCGAAATGGTCGACACCTCGCTGTCCGTTCTGCCGGAATTTCTGGGGCTATTATTGCTGCTGATGGCGGTCACGCTGGGTTCCCAGCTGGCGCTGACGGCCCTCGGGCATCATTTCGTCTTCCGCCTGCGCAGCGAGTTTATCAAGCGGATCCTGGACACCCAGGTGGAGCGCGTCGAGCAACTCGGCAGTGCCTCTTTGCTGGCGGGACTGACCAGCGACGTGCGAGCCATCACCATTGCGTTTGTCCGTCTGCCGGAGCTGGTGCAGGGCATTATCCTGACCGTTGGCTCGGCGGCCTATCTCGCCTGGCTCTCCAGCAAGATGCTAGCCGTTACGGCACTGTGGATTACTATCACCATCTGGGGCGGTTTTCTGCTGGTTTCCCGCGTCTACAAACACATGGCGGTACTGCGTGAAACCGAGGACAAACTCTATAACGATTACCAGACGGTACTGGAAGGGCGTAAAGAGCTGACCCTGAACCGCGAGCGTGCCGAGCATATCTTCAACAACCTCTACATCCCGGACGCGCGTGAATACCGGCACCATATTATCCGTGCTGATACCTTCCACCTGAGCGCGGTTAACTGGTCGAACATTATGATGCTGGGCGCGATTGGCCTGGTCTTCTGGATGGCCAACAGCCTGGGCTGGGCCGATACCAATGTAGCGGCAACTTACTCCCTGACGCTGCTGTTTTTGCGCACACCGCTGCTCTCTGCCGTCGGTGCATTGCCCACCTTGCTGAGCGCGCAGGTGGCGTTTAATAAGCTCAAAAAGTTCGACCTTGCGCCGTTCAAAGCGGAGTTCCCGCGCCCTCAGGCCTTCCCGAACTGGCAAACGCTGGAACTGCGTAACGTCACATTCCGCTACCAGGACAACGCCTTTTCCGTGGGGCCGGTCAATCTGACGATTCATCGCGGCGAACTGCTGTTTCTCATTGGCGGTAACGGCAGCGGGAAATCGACGCTGGCGATGTTGCTGACGGGGTTATATCAGCCGCAATCGGGTGACATTCTGCTGGATGGCCGCGCGCTCAGCGCAGAGAAGCCTGAGGATTATCGCAAGCTGTTCTCGGCGGTATTCACCGATGTCTGGCTCTTCGATCAGCTGCTGGGGCCGGAAGGGCAACAGGCTAACCCGGCGCTGGTGGAGAAGTGGCTGGCGCATCTGCAGATGTCGCACAAGCTTGAGCTGCAGGACGGCAAGATCCTCAACCTCAAGCTCTCGAAAGGCCAGAAAAAGCGCGTGGCGCTGCTGCTGGCCCTGGCGGAAGAGCGCGACATCATTCTGCTGGACGAGTGGGCGGCGGATCAGGACCCGCATTTCCGCCGCGAGTTCTACCAGGTGCTGCTGCCGCTGATGCAGGCGATGGGCAAAACCATCTTTGCCATCAGCCATGACGATCACTACTTCATTCACGCCGACCGGCTGCTGGAGATGCGTGACGGCAAGCTGAGCGAACTGACCGGTGAAGAGCGCGATGCGGCGTCTCGCGATGCGGTGGCGCGCACGGCCTGAAGCCCTCATCCTAACCCTCTCCCACAGGGAGAGGGGATAAATCGTGCATGTTATGCCGATTTTTTCTCCATCCCGCCCCGTTGTTTATTCTTATTTACATATCTCCGCGCTATGCTTAAAGCCAACTTATTTCATGGATTTATGATTAATGTCGGTTTTAAAGAAAAACAGTGCCAGGCAGCGCGACCAGGAACGTGCGCGTCTCATCTGGCTCCTCACGACGGATAAAGCGGTCACCTCTGCGTTACTGGGCAAACTGACCCTGGCTGAGCAATATGATGTCGGCACGCTGGCCGACGATATTGCTGAGGTAGGTGCGCTGGTTGCTCATTTACCTCCGCCGGATCTGGCGGATACCCTGGAAGCCCTCCCCTCGGAAGAGCGTCACGCCCTGTGGCGGCTGGTGCAGGATCACGAGCGCGGGCAGGTGTTGCTGGAAGCCTCTGAAAACGTCTGGGACGATCTCATTGATGAGATGAGCGACCGGGATATCCTCGATGCCCTGCAGACGCTGGACATTGACGAGCAGATTTACCTCGTTCAGCACCTGCCGCGAAACCTGACCGGGCGACTGCTGGCTTCGCTGCCTGCGGAAGAGCGGGCACGCGTGCGTCAGGTGATGCACTATGACAAACACAGCGTGGGCGCCATTATGGAGTTTGGCGTCATCATGGTGCGCCCGGATGTGACTCTCGGTACGGTGCAGCGCTATCTGCGCCGCCTGGGCAGCATGCCGGACAACACCGATAAACTGTTCGTCACCTCCCGGGATAAAACCCTGCTTGGCGAGCTGGAGCTTAAAACGATCCTGCTCAACAGCACCCAGCGGCGGGTGAGTGAGGTGATGGAAACCGAGCCGATGGTCTTCTCCCCGGAAGACGACGCGGAAAAAGCGGCCCGTACCTTCGAACGTGACGACCTTGTGAGCGCGGCGGTCGTCGATTCTGTGGGTAAACTGATGGGGCGTCTGACCATCGATGAGATTGTTGACGTGGTCTACGAAGAGACCGATAACGATTTACGTGCGCTCGGCGGGATCAGCGCCGAAGATGACGTCCACGCCTCCGTTGGCAAGGCAGTGAAAACCCGCTGGGCATGGCTCGCCATTAACCTCTGCACGGCATTTATCGCCTCACGGGTGATCGACGGCTTTGAACACACCATTTCACAACTGGTCGCGCTGGCCTCGCTGATGCCGATTGTGGCCGGCATTGGCGGCAACACCGGCAACCAGACTATTACCATGATCGTCCGTGCACTGGCGCTGGAGAACATTCAGCCGGGTAACTTCGCCTTCCTGATCTTCAGGGAGATGGGGGTGGCGCTGATTAACGGCCTCGTATGGGGCGGCATTATGGGCGGCATTACCTGGTGGCTGTACGATGATATGGCGTTAGGCGGGGTGATGATGCTGGCGATGGTGCTGAATCTGCTGGTGGCCTCCATGATGGGGGTCATTATCCCCCTGACGATGACCAAACTGGGGCGCGACCCCGCGGTGGGGTCGAGCGTGATGATTACCGCCATCACCGATACCGGCGGTTTCTTTATTTTTCTTGGGCTTGCAACGATTTTTCTTCTTTAAGCCGACGCTTGAGCCGGGCGGGAAGCAATGCCATCACAATAATCCCGCCCAGCACGCCAATGGCCAGGTTACCGGTTGAAACCGTTGCTGCAACGGTAATCAGCATCACAACCGTTTCGGCAATCGGCGCACTTTTTAACGTGGCAGGCTGAAGGCTGTGCCAGTTAAACGTTTTGATGGCAACAATCGCCATGATCCCGGCCAGAACGGCCATAGGGATTTTTGCCATCACCTCACTGAGGGCGGTGACCAGCACCAGCAGCACCATGCCCGCTGCAAAAGTTGAGACGCGACTGCGACCTTTGCCCATCTCCACGTTGACAATGGTTTGTCCGATCATGGCACAGCCCGCGATCCCGCCGTACAACCCGGCAAGAATATTCCCTGCGCCCAGACCAATACTTTCACGGCGTTTGCTGGACGTCGTCGCGGTCAGTTCATCCACCAGTTTTGCCGTCAGCAGTGATTCCAGCAGGCCGACAAAAGCGATACTCAGCGCGCATGGCCAGATGATGCTGAGCGTTTCCATGTTCAGCGGAACGAGCAGCTGTGTCAGCCCTGGCAAACCACTGCTCATAGAACCTTCATCCCCCACCGTCGGGAGAACCTGTCCGCTGGTCACGGTAAACAGGGTGAGCAGTACAATCGCAATAAGCGGTGACGGGATGCTTTTAACAAAGCGCGGCACCCACAGCACAATCAGCAGCGTCAGCACGAACAGGCCCACAATCAGCGGGCTGCGGCTCCAGAAATGGGGAACCTGCGCGAAGAAAATTAACAATCCCAGCGCATTTACGAAACCGGTCATCACCGACTGGGGAATAAAGCGCATCAGGCGCGCCATTCCGAGCACGCCGAACAGAATCTGGATTATCCCCGCCATCAGGACCGCCGGCAGGATGTACTGCACGCCGTGCTGATGCACCATCGGGCCAATCACCAGCGCGACGGAGCCCGCAGCTGCTGTGACCATCGCACGACGACCGCCGAACGCTGAAAGGGTCAGACACAGCACCACAGAGGCAATCAGGCTGACCTTTGGGTCAACGCCTGCGACCACGGAAAAGGAGATCACCTCAGGAATGAGGGCCAGAGCGGTAATTACGCCTGCCAGCGTTTCGCGTAGCAGCAGTCGAGGGGAACGCAGCACCGTGGCGACCTGGTCTTCACGGGAAAGAGAAGCATGGGGTAATGACATAACAATTCGCAGATTAGGGCGGGCTTCCGTGCGCGCGATCACAAAGTGCAGCATAGTAACCAGAAATACCGCGCCTTGCCAGTTTCATCCGGCAATCCCACACAAACAATCCATCATTAAATTTCACAATTACAATAATTTCGTAACCTTTAAACAATATTTAAAAGTTGCTACCGTTCCCCCCGCAGCTTTTTTCACCTGCAATTTCCACGCTTCAAGCACTACTCAACTAAGGCAAAATTATGAAAAAAATGACTGCCATGCTCTTTTCTCTGGCCGTGGGGCTGAACACCGTCTCCATGGCGGCGAAAGCTGACGCATCAAAAGAGCAGGAAACGGACGTCCTTTTAATTGGCGGCGGCATCATGAGCGCCACGCTGGGAACCTATCTGCAAGAGCTTCAGCCGGACTGGTCAATGACCATGGTCGAGCGCCTCGATGGCGTGGCGCAGGAAAGCTCAAACGGCTGGAATAACGCCGGTACCGGACATTCGGCACTCATGGAACTGAACTATACGCCGCAGAAAAAGGACGGTTCCATTAGTATCGAGAAGGCGGTAGAGATCAACGAAGCATTCCAGATTTCTCGCCAGTTCTGGTCTCACCAGGTGAACAGCGGCGTGTTGCACGATCCGCACTCCTTCATCAACACCGTGCCGCACATGAGCTTTGTATGGGGTGAGCAGAACGTGAACTTCCTGCGCGCGCGCTACGCGGCGCTGCAGCAGAGCACGCTGTTCCGCGGCATGAAATATTCTGAAGATCACGCGCAGATCAAAGAGTGGGCACCGCTGGTGATGGAAGGTCGTGACCCGAACCAGAAGGTGGCGGCAACCCGTACTGAGATTGGTACTGACGTCAACTATGGCGAAATCACCCGTCAGCTGGTGGCTTCTCTGAAGAAAAAAGAGAACTTCAATCTGCAGCTCAGCACCGAAGTGCGTGGCTTTAAGCGCAACGCTGACAACAGCTGGAGCGTGACCGTTGCCGATCTGAAAAACAACGAAGCCGAGCACGTCATCAAGGCAAAGTTTGTCTTTATTGGTGCGGGCGGTGCGGCGCTGAAACTGCTGCAGGAGTCCGGTATTCCGGAAGCGGACGACTACGCGGGCTTCCCGGTGGGCGGTCAGTTCCTGGTATCGGAAAACCCGGAAGTGGTGAACCGTCATCTGGCAAAAGTATATGGTCAGGCCTCCGTGGGGGCGCCGCCAATGTCCGTTCCACACATCGATACCCGTATGCTTGATGGTAAGCGTGTGGTGCTGTTCGGGCCGTTTGCAACTTTCTCCACTAAGTTCCTGAAAAACGGCTCGTTGTGGGATCTGCTGAGCGCAACCACCACCTCAAACGTGAAGCCAATGATGGATGTCGGGCTGGATAACTTCGATCTGGTGAAATACCTGATTAGTCAGGTGATGCTTTCTGATGAAGAACGCTTCGAGGCGCTGAAAGAGTACTATCCGCAGGCGAAGAAAGAAGACTGGCGTCTGTGGCAGGCGGGTCAGCGCGTACAGATCATCAAACGCGATCCGAAAGAGGGCGGTGTGCTGCGTCTGGGTACCGAAGTGGTAAGCGATAAAGACGGCACTATTGCCGCCCTGCTGGGGGCTTCCCCTGGCGCCTCTACCGCTGCACCTATCATGCTGCACCTGATGGAAAAAGTGTTTAAAGATAAAGTCGCCACGCCGGAATGGCAGGCGAAGCTGAAAACGATTATTCCATCCTACGGTACGAAGCTGAACGGTAACGTGGACGCGACGGAGCAGGAGCTGGAATACACCAGCCGCGTGCTGCAGCTGCAATACGTTAAGCCGCAGGCTGCTGATGCTGCACCAAAAGCGGAGCTGAAGCCGCAGGCAGAAAACAAACCGGTGGCGGATATCGCGCTGTAAGGTAAAAGCAAAACGGTAACATCCGTTACCGTTTTTAGTGTTTTCTCCCTCTCCCGGTGGGAGAGGGTTGGAATGAGGGCACCAGAGCACACCCATTCCGGGTCGGGTAAGGCGAAGCCGCCACCCGACTTATTCTTAACGTACTACCGCTTGTCCGATATTTTCATCCGCCTTCCACACGCGATATTTCACTTCCACGTTTTCCGGCGTATACACCACGATTGGCAGCTTGCTGTTGTAGCGTAACAGGCTGTTATCACCCAGATACGCGGTCACGAATTTCTTCTCTTTCTTGCCATCCGGGCAGGCCATCATGGTGGAAACCGGTGACGTCATTTTATCAAAGATAAAGTAGTCGTAGCCCCAGCCTTCCAGCGTTTTGCTTTCCAGCTGTCCGCCGAGACGATGCTGGTTGCAATCCACTTCCAGCGTCTGGCCGATCAACAGTTCCACTTTGAAATTCGCTTCATTTTGCTGAGCCGGTAACTGGATCACCTGACGCTTCATGCCTTTTTCCGCTTGCGGATAAGGCGCGATTTTTTCCAGAGGTTGTACCTTCTGGCTTTCAGTTGCGAAGGCGCTGGTGCTGACGCACGCGGCGGCGATCAGGGCAAGGGCAAATTTAGGTGCGTTTTTCACTGTCATTCCTTTATGTCAAAACCATCCTGATGAGATTAGCATAACGCCCATGAATGATTAGCGTGATTTACTTACATTTTCAATAAAAGCAGTGTAATGAGCTAATGCAGTGCCATTTTTGTGGTGGTTTGTACTTCTGTGGAGTCTGGCGGCAGATCGTGTTATTTTAAGGCATACATAATGTTATTCATCTGTAAAGGGAAGAGAGATGATTCGTGCAAAACTGAAAACACCTGAAGGCCGTAAGTTCCTCCTGGCGCTGCTGGTTGTGTTTATGATTGCGGCCGCGTGCGTGGGCCGGGCAACCATTGTCGGCGTCATCGAACAGTACAACATTCCACTCTCTGCGTGGACGACCAGCATGTATGTCCTGCAGTCGGCGATGATCTTCGTTTACAGCCTGGTGTTCACCGTCCTGCTTGCCATTCCGCTGGGTATTTTCTTCCTTGGCGGGCGCGACAAGCACTAAGCGTTCACTTGCGATCTCAAAAGCCAGCCTGCGGGTTGGCTTTTTTTGTGCACAAAAAAACCAGCCATATGGCTGGTTTTTAAATAGTTTTGGTCGGCACGAGAGGATTTGAACCTCCGACCCCCGACACCCCATGACGGTGCGCTACCAGGCTGCGCTACGTGCCGACGCATGAAATGAATACTACTCGATTCCGTTTTGAATGCAAGGGAATCTGAGGCTAACTGGTTTATAATTAATCAGTTAGCGATAAACCGTTTCTCATCCGTCAGAACCTGTAGCAGCAGATTCAACTGCGGTTTCTGGTCTTTCAGCCGTTCACCCTGTAGATTATACGTCTGATAGTTTCCGTTATTGTTCAATACCAGCGTCAGCATTGGCGTGGTGACCGCCAGCGTATCATTGCCCGCTGCCGTGACCCAGTTGTGGCGACGCGTGGCGCTGAAGAGATCCTGCCCCTGTGAATACTCATTTGCCGGTGTACTGACGTGCAGCAGCCGTTGCATCAGCGTGGTCATCACATCTTTATGTTCGGTGAGCATGTTAATGCGCTGAGCGGGGGTGCCCGGCCAGTGGATTACCAGCGGAACATGCAGATTCGGCCGCGACCAGCTCATACTCTTCGCTTCGTCGCCCAGCGGTACGCCGTGGGCTGCCGTCACGATCACCACGGTGTTTTCGAGCTTGCCGGATTCGCGTAAGGCATCAAGCACGCGGCTAATCTGGTCATCAACATTGCCTGCTGCACGGCTGTAGCGGCGCGCAAAGCCTTTCTGATTGCTGTCATCGAGCGTGGTGCCATTAAAGGCAACCCAGGAGAACCAGCGGTTATCTTCCTGCGCATAACGCTGCAGCCAGTTAATCCACTGACTGGCGGTCTGCTCGTCCGACTGGCTTTCTGCGGCTGGCAGGGAGAAATCAGACAGCAGCGCCTGGCGGTACAGCGCGCTGTTAAAGCCGTCTGAGGAGAACAACCCTAACTGATATCCCTGCTGATTGAGCCCGGTGATCAGCGCTGCAGGAATGCGCGCAGAAAGCACGCCGTCCATGTAGGCGGCAGAAATGCCATAGAACAGGCCAAAAATGCCCGCATCGGCGGTGTTGCCGGAGCTCATATGCTGGGTGAACGTCACGTTCTTGCTGGCGAACTCGGCAAGCGCAGGCATCTGCTTCTCGTAACGGGAGTAGTTCAGACCATCGACGGTGATCAGCAGGACGTTTTGCCCGCGTCCCATATCTCGATAGCGCAGATCGCTCAGCGGATACTGCACGCTAACCGCTTCCGGATTCCCTTGCTCAATCAGACGACGCTGGTACTCCTGTGCGTCCAGCAGACCGTGCTTCTCAAGGAAACGACGCGCCGTCATTGGATAAGAGAGCGGCAGGTTCGCCCGCTGCATGGTGATCGGGCGATAGAAGTTTGCATCCGCCCAGATATACATGATGTGCGAACTGATAAAGGAGACGAAAAAGATCGCGGCCACCGGTTTTGCGTAATGGCGTCGGCGGGTCAGGCTGCGCAGTTTTTGCCAGCTCCAGGTGGCAAACAGCATCTCTATCAGAAGGATCACCGGGACGCTGATAAACATCAGCTGCCAGTCACGGGCCGTTTCGTTCTGATCGGGGTTAATCACCAGCTCCCAGACGATGGGATTGAGATGCAGGTGGAAGCGGGTGAACACTTCACTGTCGATAAGCAGCAGCGTCATCCCTGCCGTTGCAAGGATGGCGGATAAAAATCGCATCAGACGCTGCGACATGACGATAAACGTCAGCGGGAAGAGGATCAGCAGATAGGTGGCGAAAACCAAAAAGCTAAAGTGCCCTACAACGCTTATCCAGGAGTAAATACGCCCGGTTAGCGTCGTCGGCCAGTCTGCGACAAACAGATAACGACAGCCGATAAGCGTCGCCAGCAGAATGTTGAACAGGGCAAACCAGTGCCCCCAGCTGACCATCTGGGAGACTTTTTCACGGTAGCGCTGACGATTCGTCACCATAAACTGTTGTTCGTTTCCCTTAATGGGCCTGGTCGTCGCTAACGGAAGACTGTAAAGCCTGGGCGAAAGATTTGGCGATCGCCTGACGCTGAGCCGGAGCAACGCTGGTATTGATAAGGTTGGTGACCATATTTCCCAAAACCATCAGGGAGAGATCGGTCGGTGTTTTATGTTTTTCCAGTACGTTGACCAGCTCACTGAGCAATTGTTCAACGTGTTCATCACTGTAGCGGGAATGTTGTGGCATAAATCAAAATCAGTTTGTTGATGAAAGGGCAACATATTACCGTAGCAACAGCTTTTTTTCCCCTTTTTTATCAGTTGTTGCACACATGTCCTGGTGGTGGTTGAATACCGCCCGGTCTAAAAGGAGAGTTTATCATGAGTCTGGAAATCAACCAGATTGCCTTGCACCAGCTTATCAAGCGTGATGAGCAAACCCTTGAAGTGGTGCTGCGCGATTCGTTACTGGAACCCACGGCAACCGTTGTGGAAATGATGGCGGAACTGCACCGCGTCTACAGTGCAAAAAATAAAGCCTATGGTCTGTTCAGCGACGAGAGTGAACTGGCTGATAGCCTGCGCCTGCAACGCCAGGGTGAAGAAGATTTCCTGGCGTTTAGCCGCGCGGCAACCGGGCGTCTGCGCGACGAACTGGCAAAATACCCGTTTGCCGACGGCGGTATCGTTCTGTTCTGCCACTATCGCTACCTGGCGGTCGAGTATCTGCTGGTCACCGTGCTGAACAATTTAAGCAGTATGCGCGTGAATGAGCAGCTGGATATCAGCTCCACCCATTATCTGGATATCAACCATGCGGATATCGTTGCGCGTATTGATTTGACCGAGTGGGAAACCAATCCGGAGTCGACGCGCTACCTGACCTTCCTCAAAGGGCGTGTAGGCCGTAAAGTGGCCGATTTCTTTATGGACTTCCTCGGTGCCAGCGAAGGTCTCAACGCCAAAGCGCAGAACAAAGGGCTGCTGCAGGCGGTGGATGACTTCACGGCGGAAGCGCAGCTCGATAAATCTGAGCGCCAGAACGTGCGTCAGCAGGTTTACAGCTACTGCAACGAACAGCTGCAGGCGGGGGAAGAGATTGAGCTGGAGTCGCTGTCAAAAGAGCTGGCCGGCGTCAGTGAAGTCAGTTTCCAGGAATTTACTGCTGAGAAAGGGTATGAGCTGGAAGAGAGCTTCCCGGCGGATCGCAGTACGCTGCGTCAGTTAACAAAATTTGCCGGAAGCGGCGGCGGGTTAACCATCAACTTTGATGCCATGCTGCTGGGGGAACGTATCTTCTGGGATCCGGCCACCGATACGCTGACCATTAAAGGTACGCCACCCAACCTGCGCGATCAGCTGCAGCGTCGTACTACTGGCGGTAAATAACCGCCATAAAAAAACCCCGCCGAAGCGGGGCTTTTTTTCGACATGTTTGCGATTACGCGCGAACGAAGTCGATGTGAGTCAGTTTTGGCTTGAACGCGTGACGCTGAACAGCCTGAACTTTCACTTTTTCTTCTTTACCGCCAACAACGATGGTCAGAACTTCGCTGTAGAATTCAGCTTTGGTCTGCATGTTCCATACTTTGTCGTGATCCAGTTCGATAGAAACTGGAGCAGCTTCGCCACCGTAAACGATAGCCGGGAACTTGTTAGCGGTACGCAGGCGGCGGCTCGCACCCTTACCCTGCACGTTACGTACTTCTGCTTCGATAGTGAACATTGATTTCTCTCTGTATTTAAAACCCTACTACAGGCGACCCAGCAGCAGGTGAGTGTTCTGCTTTGCGGATGCAAAAGCGGGCGGCATTATAGCCCCCAATCCACCTCAGGGCAATGAATTAATCCCCACTAAAAAAACCGCTTAGGGCGTCGGCGACGGCCTGAGGCTGCTCTTCTGGCTGAAAATGGCCGCAACGGGGGATCACGTGCCCGTCAACGCGTTCTGCAAACGCCCTCAGCGGCGAGGCCATATCAGGAATCGAACCCTGATCGGCACTGAGTGCCAGAACAGGAACAGAGAGTTTACCCCGTTCGCTAAGCGCCCGGTTTTGCGCGGCGGAGAGGGCAGCAGCGCGATAGTAAGCCAGCCCTGCGCGCAAGCCACCTTCGCGCGTAAAAATGCGCAGATACTCGTCAAGATCCGCCTCGCTGAAGGTGAGGGGATTCGCCGCTTTGCGACGCAGAAACCACTCCAGATAGCCACGTTCTTTGCCCCTGATGAGGAATTCAGGCAGGTCGGCAATCACGTGAAAGGCAAAATGCCAGGTGCGCCAGGCGCGGTCCGCGGTGACGGGGAGGGCATCGGGTAAGGTAATACCCGGAATGCCGGCGTCCAGCAGCGCCAGCTTTATCACCTCATCGCTGTACATCGCCGCATAAGGCCAGGCAACCCAGGCTCCCACGTCGTGACCGGCCAGATAGTAGCGATGCACGCCAAGCTGGGTCAGCAGTTCATGAACATGGCTGGCGAGGGTGTGGGTGTCATACCCCTCTGACGGACAATCGGTATCACCCTGTCCGGGTAAGTCCGGGGCGATCACATGGTAACGCTCGGCCAGCAAAGGGATAACATGGCGCCAGGCGTACCAGCTTTCGGGGAAACCTGCCAGCAGGACAACCGTCTGCGCGTGCTGTTCTCCGGCGGTGACGTAGTGCGTGCGGATGCCATTGATGAGCGTGAAGTGGTGCTGCGGGGCGATGGGCATGGTCATAACGATCTCCGGAATAATAGGAAATAATCGTTTCCTAATTGGTTAAAAAAACTCAGCCGAGCAGGCTGAGTGCCGCGTTAACGGCGCTATTGATTTCGTCCTCAGACAGGCCTTTTTTGCCGATCACGCGGTAACCCTGCAGCAGCGCGAAAAGATTACGTGCCGTTTGCTCCGTGGGCAGCGCGCGGGAAAGGCTACCGTCCCGCTGGCCTTCCTGAACCAGTTCGAGTAACAGCTGCTCGGTACGCTGCATGGCGGCTTTGATGTACTGCGCGGTTGCATCATCAAAAACCGCCAGCTCGGTCGCGCTGGCGACCACCAGACAGCCGCGTATGCCCTCAGGACCGTGGCTGCTCTCGGCGTAGAAACGTAACACCGCCGCGATTTTATCTCGCCCGCTGCGTGCCGCCTCGGTACGCTGGCGCAGGGCGGCGCTGCACGTCCGGGTATAACGGTCGAACGCCGCGAGAAACAGGCCATTCTTGCTGCCAAAGGCTTTATACAGGCTTCCCGCCGTAAGGCCCGTCGCGTCACTCAGCTCTTTGATTGAGGTAGCATGATAGCCGCGCTCGCGGAAAACGAGCAGGGCGCTGTCGATGGCAGCGTCGGTGTCAAATTCACGCGGGCGACCGGGAAGACGTGACATGAGTGAATCCTGTTGTAATACGATAATGCATAATAGGAAACAATCGTTTCCTATTCAAGGCCTGCCTGCCATTAACGCAGTTCGTTGGCCCGACGAAAACGGCCTTCATAGTCAAAAATCTTTTCACGGACTTGCCAGTACTGGCCTTTCTTGCGGGCGACAACAAAATCCGGATGGCGCAGCAGCACCTGCTGATGCACGATATCCGCTACGGTTATCCAGCGCAGCGGTACGCCCGGTGTGCGGGTATGCGGGCGGATAAAGAGCTGTTCGAAAGCCATGCGCTGAGCCGGAGTGTGCACCCGGAAGCGCTCGCTGACGTCGGCGCCGTCCTCATCGTAATAGGTGATTTTCAGCCATTCGCCTTTTTCATCCGCTCCCGGTTGCAGCGCCATGCCAGAGCAGCGCAGCACCAGGGCATCCTTTAACTTCAGCGCGGCCTTCAGCATGTCATCAGGGTCGACCAGAACCGTGTCACATTCGCGGCAGCGGCGGGCGGCAATATCATTTTCAGCGTTGCACTGGGGGCAGTTTTTAAAGCGGAAACGGAAATCGCACTGCTCGCGATGCCCTTCATCATCTTCAAACCAGCCCTGACAGCGGCGGCCAAAATGTTCGATCAGCGTACCGTCAGCCGTCGTCTTGCCCCAAAAGGTGTTGGCAAAGCCACAGGCAGGACAGAAGACCTGTACCGGCACGTTGTCACTTTTTCCTTTCGGGGTACCCACTTCAGGCGAGTAGAGATCGTGCGGGTTACCGGCGTAATCCAGGATCAGGCAGTCGGTTTTACCGGGAGCCAGACGCAGACCGCGGCCAACGATTTGCTGATACAGGCTGACCGATTCGGTCGGACGCAGAATAGCAATCAGGTCGACGTGGGGGGCATCAAACCCGGTGGTGAGTACCGAGACGTTTACCAGATAGCGAAACTGCTGTGCTTTAAACGCCTCAATCAGGCTGTCGCGCTCCGGACCGGGCGTCTCGCCGGTGATCAGCGCCGCGTCGCCAGAGGGCAGTAAGCCGGTGATTTCGCGCGCATGCTCAACGGTGGCGGCAAAAATCATTACCCCTTTGCGCGTTTCAGCGAACTCTTCAATCTGGCTGATAATGTGCGGAGTGATGCGCTTTTGCTTTTTCAGCTCCTGGTTCAAATCCGCTTCGCTAAATAAACCGTTGCTCTGCGCCTGTAAGCGGCTGAAATCGTACTGGACGACCGGCATATCCAGCCGTTCAGGCGGGGTCAGGTAGCCGTGTTTAATCATATAGCGCAGCGGAAGTTCATAGATACAGTCGCTGAACAGCGCCTTCTCATCCCCTCGCACCATACCGTGATAATGAAAGCGGTAAATCCAGCCTTTACCCAGGCGAAACGGGGTTGCCGTCAGGCCCAGCAGGCGTAAGTGAGGGTTCACCTCTTTCAGGTGAGTGAGGATTTGCTGATACTGGCTATCGTCGTCATCACTGATGCGATGGCACTCGTCGACAATCAGCAGCGAAAATTCGCTGCGAAACAGCTCAAGGTTGCGGGCAACAGATTGCACGCTGCCGAACACCACTTTGCCGTGGCTCTCTTTCCGCTTTAGCCCGGCGGCGAAGATATCGGCCTCCAGACCAAGCGCGCAATACTTGGCATGGTTTTGCGCAACCAGCTCTTTGACGTGCGCCAGCACCAGCACGCGGCCGCGCGCCAGGCGGGCAAGTTCGGCGATCACCAGGCTTTTGCCTGCGCCAGTGGGGAGCACAATGGCCGCGGGCTCACGGTGTTTACGAAACCAGGCCAGGGTGGCGTCAACGGCTTCCTGCTGATAGGGGCGAAGTGTAAAAGTCATGGGGTCTCTGTATCGTTATTCCGCATATAGTATGCCACGAAACTTTTTCCCTTGAGTGGCGCAACCAGACCATTATACTGAACCGTTCCTGACTGCTTCTTTTTCGGACGCATTGTCCGACTTCCAGCACCATTAAGGCTAAAAAGATTTCATGCGACTTGATAAGTTTATCGCTCAGCAACTCGGCGTAAGCCGTGCTATTGCCGGGCGCGAGATCCGCGCCAGCCGCGTTACCGTGGATGGCGACATTGTGAGAGACAGCGCGTTCAAACTGCAACCTGACCATCAGGTGGAGTATGACGGCAACCCGCTCACCCAGCAGCACGGCCCGCGCTATTTCATGCTCAATAAGCCGGAAGGCTACGTCTGTTCTACGGACGATCCGGATCACCCGACGGTGCTCTATTTCCTCGACGAACCGGTTGCGCACAAGCTGCATGCGGCTGGCCGCCTCGATATCGACACCACCGGTCTGGTGCTGATGACCGATGACGGTCAGTGGTCCCACCGCATTACCTCTCCGCGTCATCACTGTGAAAAAACCTATCTGGTGACGCTGGAATCGCCGGTGGCAGATGACACGGCAGAACAATTTGCCAAAGGCGTTCAACTGCATAATGAAAAAGACCTCACCAAACCGGCGGTGCTGGAAGTCATTACCCCGACCGAAGTCCGTCTGACCATCAGCGAAGGGCGTTATCATCAGGTGAAACGTATGTTCGCCGCGGTGGGTAACCACGTTGTCGGTCTGCATCGTGAACGTATTGGGGCAATAGAACTCGATCCCGATCTGGCGCCTGGCGAATATCGCCCGCTGACGGAAGAAGAGATCGCCAGCGTCGGTCTGCCCTCGCATTAATTTCAGGAGAACCCTGTGACCACCAGGCCACACTCGTCTTTCAAAATCGTGTTCATTCTTGGCCTGCTGGCCATGTTGATGCCGCTGTCGATTGATATGTATCTGCCTGCGCTGCCGGTGATTTCGGCGCAGTTTGGCGTACCGGCAGGCAGCGCACAGATGACGCTCAGTACCTATATTCTCGGTTTTGCCCTCGGCCAGCTGTTTTATGGCCCGATGGCCGACAGCCTCGGGCGTAAGCCGGTTATTCTGGGCGGAACGCTGATCTTTGCAGCCGCAGCCGTGGCCTGTGCGCTGGCACAGAGTATCGATCAGCTGATCGTGATGCGTTTATTCCACGGTCTCGCGGCGGCGGCGGCAAGCGTGGTGATTAACGCCCTGATGCGTGATATCTACCCGAAAGAAGAGTTCTCCCGCATGATGTCATTTGTCATGCTGGTGACCACCATTGCGCCGCTGGTGGCGCCGATGGCCGGTGGCGCGGTGCTGGTATGGTTCAGCTGGCATGCCATTTTCTGGATCCTGGCGCTTGCCGCACTGCTGGCCTCGGCGATGATTTTCTTCTTTATTGATGAAACGTTAGCCGTCGAGCGCCGCCAGAAATTCCACATCCGTACCACAATGGGGAATTTTGCCTCGCTGTTCCGCCACAAGCGCGTGCTGAGCTACATGCTGGCAAGCGGCTTCAGCTTTGCCGGGATGTTCTCCTTCCTGAGCGCCGGGCCATTTGTCTATATTGAGCTGAACCACGTTTCCCCTCAGCACTTTGGGTATTACTTTGCGCTGAACATTGTGTTCCTGTTCATCATGACCATCATCAACAGCCGCTTTGTTCGCCGGATTGGAGCACTGAACATGTTCCGTGCCGGGCTGTGGATCCAGTTTGTGATGGCTATCTGGCTGGTGGTCAGCGCGTTTTTCGGCGTGGGCTTCTGGGCGCTGGTGGTGGGGGTTGCCGCTTTTGTTGGCTGCGTCTCGATGATCTCATCCAATGCGATGGCGGTCATTCTCGACGAGTTCCCGCATATGGCTGGCACCGCGTCATCGCTGGCGGGGACGTTCCGCTTTGGGATTGGTGCCGTGGTGGGGGCGTTACTCTCAATGGCGACCTTTAACACGGCCTGGCCAATGCTGTGGGCGATGGCGTTCTGTGCCACCAGCTCCATTCTCTTCTGTCTTTACGCCAGCCGACCGCGAAAAGCCGCTCATTAATCTGCACATCAGGCCCGATACGGGCCTTTTTGTTGACCCATATCAACCAAACTTGCGTTCGTTTACCCTGTGTTTGTTTCTTTTATGTAAAATCTATTTGTGTAAAAAGTCACATCATTGTATTTAAAAAGGTTGAGTTAGATCGCAGAAACGGGTACATATAGCGCCGACGCGAGCCTGGATACCTATAAAAAAGCGCTGAATAGTGCAGGTTGGCGATGATGTGTTACTATAAATGTAAATAAATTGTGAAGTAAATTTGCTTCCGGGGATCGAACGTGAATACATTACAACTCTCCATAGTCCATCGCTTGCCCCAGAGCTATCGCTGGTCGGCGGGTTTTGCAGGTTCGAAAGTTGAACCGATTCCGCAAAACGTTGCAGGTTGCGAGAATTGTCTGGTCGCGCTCAAACTGCTTAGCCCGAGCGACGAAGATGCATGGCCGGTAATGGAACGCTTAAGCCAGGCGCTGTCGGATATCGAAGTGGACAGCTCCGTACTGGAGTGTGAAGGCGAGCCGTGCCTGTTTGTTAAAAGTCAGGATGAATTTGCCGCAACCTGCCGCCTGAAAAACTTTGGCGTGGCCATTGCTGAGCCTTTCTCGGGCCAGTATCCCTTCTGAGTGCTAGTCTGCCGATAACAGCTGGCGCGTGTAGCTCTGCGTCGGTGCAGTAAATACGCGCTGGCACTCACCTTGCTCGACCACTTCTCCCTGCCGTAGCACAATCACCTGATGGCATAACGCCCGCACCACCTGTAGATCGTGGCTGATAAAGATATAGGCCAGCCGGTGCTTTTCCTGTAACCCTTTCAACAGGGTCAGGATCTGTGCCTGCACGGTTCTGTCCAGCGAGGAGGTCGGTTCATCCAGGATGATCAGCTCAGGTTTGAGGATCAGCGCGCGGGCAATGGCGATACGCTGGCGCTGTCCGCCAGAAAATTCAGCCGGGTAGCGGTGGCGCGTCCCGGGATCTAACCCTACCTCTGTCATCACACGCCTGACCTCATTTTCACGTTGCAGAGCCGTCAGGGTAGGCTGATGGACGCGCAATCCTTCTTCGATGATCTGCAAAATACTCAGCCTTGGATTGAGCGAGGAGTTGGGATCCTGAAACACCACCTGCATGCGTGGACGTACCGGCAGCATCTGCCGACGGTTCCAGCGGTGCAGCGGCATGCCGTCTAACAGGATCTCGCCCTGCGAGGCAATTAAACGCAGCAGTGCCAGGCCGGTGGTGCTTTTGCCTGAACCCGACTCGCCCACCAGTCCCAGCGACTCGCCCGGGCGCAGTGAAAAACGGATGTTCTTCAGCACGACGTTCTGGTCGACCACGCGGCGCAGAATACCTTTACGGATGGGGAAGGAGACAGACAGCCCCTCTACGTTCAACAACGGCGCGCTGTCCCCCTGAAGAGGCACAGGATCGCCTGAGGGTTCACTGTCGAGCAGCCGCTGCGTATAGGGGTGCTGAGGCGCATTCAGCAGTGAGGCGGCGGTGTTCTGCTCAACACAGCGTCCGTTTTGCATCACGGCGACGCTGTCGGCCAGCTTTTTCACAATGCTCAGGTTATGGGTGATAAACAGCAGACTCATGTTCAGCTCGCTACGTAGCTCCCGCAGCAGTTGCAAAATCTGCGCCTGCACCGTGACGTCCAGCGCGGTGGTGGGCTCATCAGCGATCAGCAGTTCCGGGCGCGTCAGTAGCGCCATGGCAATCATCACACGTTGACGTTCACCGCCGGAAAGCTGATGCGGGAAATCGCTCAGCCGTTTTGCCGCGTTGCGGATGCCGGTTCTCTCGAGGCAGTCGAGGATTTCCCCGCGCGCGGCCTCTTTGCGCATGCCCCGGTGCAGGGACAGCACCTCGTAAAGCTGTTTTTCCAGAGTATGCAGCGGGTTGAGTGAGACCATCGGCTCCTGGAAAATCATCGCAATTTTATTGCCGCGGACGCCCCGCAGGGTCTGTTCGTCGGCGTGCAGCAGTGAGCTGCCGTGAAACAGAATATCTCCTTGCGGGTAGCTCACTGGCGGAGACGGGAGCAGGCGCAGAATGGAGAGTGCCGAGACGCTCTTGCCGGAGCCGGATTCCCCCACCAGCGCCAGCGTTTCGCCACGCTGGATCTGCAGCGACAGATCGCTGACCACGGTGCGCGTCTCACCCTGTTTCGAAAAGGCAATCGACAGATTATCGATACTGAGTAGGGGCTGCGTCATGTTACACCGCCTTGTTGGGATCGAAGGCGTCGCGCACGGCTTCGCCAATAAAAATCAGCAGCGAAAGCAGTACCGCCACGGAAAGAAAGGCTGTAATGCCCAGCCACGGTGCCTGCAGGTTGTTTTTGCCCTGCAGCAACAGCTCGCCGAGCGAGGGGGAACCGAGCGGTAGCCCGAAGCCCAGAAAATCGAGCGAGGTGAGGGTGGTGATGGAGCTGCACAAAATAAACGGCAGAAAGGTCAGTGTCGCCACCACGGCGTTCGGCAGCATATGGCGGAAGATGATCCCACGGTCGCTCACGCCCAGTGCCTGCGCGGCACGAATATAGTCAAAATTACGGGTGCGCAGAAATTCTGCGCGCACGACGCCCACCAGCGCCATCCAGCCAAACAATACGGTGATCCCCAGCAGCCACCAGAAGTTTGGCTGCACCACGCTCGACAGCAGGATGATCAGAAACAGCGTTGGCATACCTGACCACACCTCAATCACGCGCTGACCCCAGAGGTCAATTTTACCGCCATAGTAGCCCTGGACGGCACCTGCCACCACGCCCATCACGCTGGAGAAGAGCGTCAGCATCAGCCCAAAGAGGATCGAGATTCGGGTACCGTAGAGGATGCGCGCCAGCACGTCGCCACCGTTGGCATCCGTTCCCAGCCAGTTTTGCGTGGACGGGGGAGAAGGGAAGGGGGTCGTGGTGGCGAAATTGATACTGTTGGCGCCAAAACGGATCGGGGCCCACAGTGCCCAGCCGTGTTGATCAATCTGCTGGCGCAGCCACGGATCCTGATACTCCGCCGGTGTTGCAAACGGGCCGCCAAAGTCACTTTCACTGTAGTTATTAAGCACGGGCACATACCAGCGGTCGTTGAAATGCACCAGCAGGGGTTTATCGTTGGCAATCAGCTCTGAGCACAGGCTTAACACAAACAGGACGGCAAAAATCCATAACGACCAGTAGCCACGACGGTTGTGGCGAAAACGGGCCCAGCGGGCCTGATTGACGGGGCTTAAACGCGGCATCATCGGCCCTCAAAATCGATTCGGGGATCGACCAGCGTATAGCTGATATCACTGACGATATTCAGCAGCAGGCCAATCAGGGTAAAAATGTAGAGTGTGCCAAACATCACCGGATAATCCCGCGACACGGTGGCTTCATAGCCCAACAGCCCCAGACCGTTAAGCGAGAACATCACCTCAATAAGCAGCGAGCCGGTAAAAAACATACTGATGAACGTGGCAGGAAATCCGGCAATCACCAGCAGCATGGCGTTGCGGAACACGTGCTTCCACATGATCTGTTTTTCACCCGCGCCCTTCGCGCGGGCGGTGACGACATACTGTTTGCGGATTTCATCAAGAAAGGCGTTTTTGGTCAGCATGGTCAGGGCGGCAAATCCGCCAATCACCGTTGCCAGCACAGGCAGCGTGATGTGCCAGAGATAGTCGGTGATTTTCTGATACCACGGCAGGGTGCTGAAATCGGCGGATACCAGCCCCCGCAGCGGGAAGAGATCGAAATAGCTGCCGCCGGCAAAAAAGACAATCAACAGCACAGCGAACAGAAACGCCGGAATGGCATAGCCGATGATAATGAACGTGCTGCTCCAGATATCAAAACGGCTGCCGTTGTAGACCGCTTTGCGGATCCCAAGCGGAATGGAAACCAGGTAAATAATCAGCGTTCCCCACAGTCCCAGGGTGATCGACACCGGCAGGCTTTGTTTGATCAGGGTTAAGACCGAGGCACTGCGGAACAGGCTATCACCAAAATCAAACCGGATGTAATCCCACAGCATTTTGAAATAGCGCTCGTGAATCGGTTTATCAAAACCATAGCGATGGGTGATCTCGGCAATCACCTCCGGATCCAGCCCGCGGCCGCCGCGATAATGGCTTTCGCTGATATTCCCCACGCCCGTTTTGGCATGGCTTGCGCCCATTCCTTCTCCGCCAGCGCCGGGCATCCCGCCGCTGGTGCCAAATTCAATGGCCGCAATCGCCTGATCGACCGGCCCGCCGGGGGCGATTTGTACAATAAAAAAGTTAATAGTGATGATGGCCCACAGGGTTGGGATGATCAGCAGGAGACGGCGGATTAGATACGCACCCATGATGATTCCTTATCGCCGCTCAGCTGGGAGTCTGGCAGCTTTGTTAACGTCATACCACCAGGTATCGAAGCCCAGCGAATAGATCGGGCGCACGGCAGGCAGCGAAAATTTGTCCCAGCGGGCAAGACGATCTTCACCCATATACCACATGGGCAGCATGTAGTCGTTCCAGGTTAACACTCTGTCGAGGGCGCGTCCTAATGGCAGGAGCTTCTGTTTGTCGCCCTGTGCTGCCACGATCTTTGCAATTAGCGCGTCAACGACCGGGCTTTTTACCCCCGGCGCATTGTACGAGGAGTCGATGTAACTGGACGCCCAGGAAATCTGCAGGTCGGAGCTTGGCCAGGGCTGCGCGGGCCACAGGCTCTGCATCATATCGTAATCCCGGCTGCGCTTGCGGTTGGTCAGCTGGGCGATATCCACCTGGCGTATGTTCATTGTGATCCCCAGCCGGGCCAGGTTGTGCTTAAACGGCAAAACCCACTGATCGTTTGCCCCTGACGCGATCAGTAGCTCGAAGCTCAACGGTTTTCCCGTTTGGGCATTGACCCGTTTTTGATTTTTCAGGACCCAACCGGCCTCATCCAGCAGTTTGCTGGCTTTCAGCAAATTGTCACGATCAAAGCCGTTGCCATCGGAGGTGGGGGGATCAAACACGGTGGTAAACACTTCCGGCGGCAATTGTGCTTTGAAGGGGGCCAGCAGCGTCAACTCGTCGGCATTGGGGTAAGCGCGCGCCGCGTATTCGGTATTCTGAAAATAGCTGTTAGCGCGGCTGTAGGCGCCATAAAACAGCGCCTTGTTCATCCACTCAAAGTCAAAGGCCAGGGTAATGGCCTGACGTACCCGGCGGTCGTTAAATACCGGACGCTGAATATTAAACGCCAGCCAGCGCGTGTCCTGGGCAGAGCTATTTTTTTGCTCGTCCTTGACGATGTAGCCTTTGGCAAAGTTTTTACCGATATAGCGCGTAGCCCAGTTTTTAGCGCTGCTCTCCAGGCGTAAATCGAAGGCTCCGGCCTTAAAGGCCTCAAAAGCCACGTTATCGTCCAGGTAGTAATCATAGCGAAGGGTGTCGAAATTCCAGCGCCCCCGGTTTACCGGCAGGTTGGCGGCCCAGTAGTCTTTTACACGGGAATAGACCACATACTGCCCCATGCGCCAGTCGGTGATGCGGTACGGGCCTCCTGCCAGCGGCGGTGTGGAGAGCGGGTCGCTCAGCTTATGGGCTTTCCAGAACGATTCAGGCATTACGGGCAGGGAGAACAGGCTCAGCATATTCTCTTTATTCGGCTCGCTCAGCTCAATGCGCACGGTGAGCGGTGCGATGGCCCTGACCGACGCGCCTTTGTAGACAATACGGAACTGAGGAACGCCTTCAGTCATAAATTTATGAAACGTAAAGGCGACATCGCTTGCCCTGACCGGCGAACCGTCATGAAAACGCGCCCGCGGGTTAAGCGAAATTTCCGCCCAGGCAAAATTATCCGCATACCGCACGTTTTCGGCGATCAGCGGATAGTAGCTTCCGGGCTCATCATCAGAGGTGACAAACAGGGTATCGTAGAGAGATTCTGTGCGCGCCGCGGCCACACCGCGCAGGGCAAAGCGGTTGAAGTTATCGAACGTGCCAGTGGCGGAGAGCGTCACATTCCCGCCTTTCGGCGCGGCAGGGTTGACGTAATCATAATGGGTGAAATTCACCGCGTATTTCGGTTCACCAATCACCGCAAACGCAACGTCTTCTTTGATGGTTTGCGCCTGGCTGGACAGGGCCGTCAGTGCCAACAGCAACAGTATGAAGCGCATAAACATCTCGCGACAGCTCCCTCTTTAACAGACCGGCTCAGTTAAGCTGAATAATAAGTGACGTCACGGGCAATGTGAAATTATTCGCCAGCGTGCGTCAGGTCGGGCCGCCACTCACGGAACTGCTCCAGCGGCATCGGACGGCTAATCCAGTATCCCTGCAGGAAGTTAACGCCATGTTCGCGCAGCCAGGCCGCCTGTTCCGGCGTTTCCACGCCCTCTGCGACGGTGGACATGTTCAGCCGTCTTGCCAGCATCAGTACGGCATCAAGCACCGGTGAGGTGACGGTTTCTGTCCCGATGGCGTTAACAAAACCCCGGTCGATTTTGATGTAATCCATGGTGAAATGTTCAAGATAGATCAGCGCACTGTGGCCGGTACCAAAATCATCGATCGCTATCTCAAACCCTTCGTTGTGCAGCCATTCGAACAGGTTGTTGGCTTCACGGTGGTTAAGCATGTCGCGCTCGGTAATTTCCAGCACCAACTGGAAGTGATCCGGCGGCAGTAACTCTTTAAAGGTGCGCATATCATCTTTAAAGCTGTCGGCGTGCAGATGCCCCGGCGCAATGTTGATACCGAGTTTTGCGCCCGGCGGCAGTTGGGTCTGTAATACCGGCGCATCGTGAATGATAAGGTCAAACAGATGCAGCGTGAGCGGAACAATCAGCTGCTGCGCTTCAGCAAAATTGATAAACGCATCAGGGGGGATCTCACCCATGGTGGGGTGCTTCCAGCGCATCAGGACCTCAACCCCCCGCATTTTCAGATCTTTTGCATCCACCACGGGCTGATAGACCACATAAAACTGGCCGCGCTTAATGGCGCTGAGGATCTCTTTGCCGGGATTTACGCGGATGGTGAGGATATAGAAATTCAGCGATCCTGCCGCAATGCCGCACACCAGCCCAAAGAAGAGGGCGTAGAGGATTTCGTCGCTTGTCCACTTTTCAGCGTACAGCTTAATGGTCAGCGGCACGGCCTTAAGCGTGGCGGTACGCTCGGGCACGGCATGTAAATCTTGCGCCCTGACCAGGGTACTGGACATGGTGGACAGCGCCATATCACCGATGATGATGGCAATCCCTGCGAAGTCGTCCTGGCGCGCGGTATAAAGCAGGTACGGGGTCAGATTGAGATTAACTGACGTAAATACCCCGCCGTCTTTAACCAGAGGGTTTCGGTACCAGATGGCAATGGCGGGTTTATTCGGCAGCATAGGCGTTCCCGGCAGTAATGCCATATCAATCTTCTTGTTGATGTGCAGCTCAGGTATAAGGGCTTCCATCGGCGTATCCATCGGCCCGGTGGCCGACGAGCAGAAGGCGATTTTGTCCCTGACCAGCAAGAACGCGCGCACATTGAGGCTGAAGGCCGCGCGCGACGTCAGCTCGGCATTGACGTCATGGCAGCTGTTCAGCGTGAGGGGCTGAAGAACATCGATAGAGGTTTTCAACTCTTCGAAATAGCTCTCCATGTAGAGGCTCACATCGGTAATCAGGGTGTCGAACCGGACTTCCCGCTTGTGGTAACTCCAGAAAAATTGCAATGAACCCAAAAGCAGGGCAGTGACCAGACCTGTAATAATACTGAGGAACAGTATCTTGCGATGACTGGAAAAGTAGCGGGTGAACATAGACGTCGTGATTCCTGAATTGCCGCTGGATGTATTCAGTGTAACGGGCAAAAAAAAACACCGCCGAAGCAGTGTCTTTTTTTCATCATATCGCCAGCCAAGGGATAACCAACGATACAATCATCATATTAACTGCGGGTCAGTACGCGACGCGCTTCGTTGTAGCGCTTCTTCCAGTATGGCTCGTTCATGCTGGAAATGGTCACACCGCTGCTGGTGGAGGCATGTACAAACTGGTCATTACCAATATAGATGCCGACATGTCGACCCGTTGAACCGGCACGGAACAGAACTAAATCACCGGTGCGCAGTTTTGTACGTGAAATCGACTTGCCCACTTCCTGCTGTTCGTAAGTTGAACGCGGCAGGTCTAACCCAAACTGCTCACGGAAGGTACGCTGTACAAAGCTGGAACAATCGATACCTTTTTTGGTGCTGCCGCCCAGACGATAACGCACGCCTTTCCAGTCAGCATACTGGTCCATAATACGGGACTTCACGTCCAGATTACGTACCATATTTTCAAATTCATCCTGAGAGGCTTGCAGTGACGAGGAATCTTCCATTCCCACAACACGCGTCTCAGGATGCATGTTCTTTGCGGTGTTCGATGTACTACATGCAGACAACAGTACCGCAACTGCTATCGCCGGGATCCCCCGCAAGATATATCTCAAAATCGGTTGAGATTTGACCATTTTGTTTATTTTCCCTTGAAGTCCTTAACGACAAATATCGTTATAAAAATGCCAAACGTGACGAGACTAATTATCTGTTCACAATGAGACAATTCTTTCTGGTCACATTTGTGGCGCAGCGCACAAATTTATTCACCAAGAAAATAATTATCTCTATGGGGCAAAACGAGTTCGAGATTAACCGATTGCCAGGGCTATTGCGAGTAAAAAAAGCCTTTTTTTTATAAGAAATTGTGATACAGAAAGTAAAAATCCGGCATTGCTTAAAATGCAGTCAGATCCGGCGCTTAATCACGCAATTGATTCATTTTTATCATGAAAGAGATGACGGGAAGATGACAGTGCGAAACGATCGCGGCGGGAGATCTATCAGGGATCGCAATGATCCCAGATAGCGGACGTTAATTTTGGTTAATTATTTGTTTAGTGCTTGTTGCTTTTTACCCGGCAGATAGCGATCAAACAGGGCTATTATCCGGTCGCTCAGCGGTGTCATCAGACACCACGGTAACGCGACCAGCGCAACAGAGAGCGAGCCCACGGCAATATCGGTGAACCAGTGTGCGCCAATCATTACGCGAGGGAAGGCGAAAACCACAAAAATAATCAGGGCTATGGCGAACGCCTTCCTGCCGAAATAGCGCAGCATGACTGCACAAAAAATAAGCAGCATCATGCCGTGATCGCCAGGGAAACTGGCCTTAGAGGCATCTTTCGTTGGAATATGCAGCAGTTCGCTAACGCGATAAATATTGGTAAAGAACAGCGTTGGGCTTGAGCGCTTGACCGGAATAATAGCCGTAGCCAGTTGGTTAATGGCGACAGCCAGCAGCAGCATCATCAGACCAATAATCATAATGCGGCGACGCCCGGTTTTGTCCTCTTTCAGCCAGAAAGAGAGCATCAGGCAGCCCATCGCCACCAGCGAACAGCCGTCAAACGCGCGGTTGTTGGTAATCGCCACCAGCCACAGGAAGGCATCACTCTTCACCAGAGCCTGGTTAAAGAAATGGAAGATGGCAGAATCCAGCGGAAACCAGAAACCGTGATCCACCGGGATATACCAGGAGAAAAAGAGCGCCAGTCCGGCGACATTGAGCAGAAAAATCAGGGGAATTCGAGTTGTCATAACATTCAGCATACAGGGAAATCAGGGGCAACGTTAGCCGCCCGAACTTAAACGAAGCTTCAACAGGCTGGACTGCAGGGCATTCCAGTCGGCGTTAACCGCACTAATTAACTCTATTCGGCTATCCGGGGGCGCAACATTCTGCGTTTCAATAAAGAAATCTTCACCCTGACGGTTGATGCGCACCAGGCCGTCGGGGGTGCGCATAATCCCCTTAACGCGATCGACCGGCGCCAGTCTTGCCCACTCAAGCACGCCTATGGTGTCGAAAACGGTGTCGGCATCAAAGATCCACCCGCAGGCCTGATGACCCTGACCGCTGTTGAGATTACGTCGCCAGCGCTGGTGTTCCGGCAGGCTCAACGCCGCCAGACCCTGCTTTGCGGGATGACTATGCGCATGCTCCGCACTGGCTGGCAGCTCGGTGAGGTTCAGGCTAGGCAGGTCGAGCAGGGCGACATCCATCTTCCCCTGAGTGGTTTGTACCCGCTGACGGTTGCCCCCGAAATGTTGCCACCAGGCATCGAATGCCGCCTGGCTTTCAGCCGTAGCCCGATCTTCTTTATTGGCAACGATAATATCTGCGCAGGCGAGCTGATCGCGGAAGTTGTCGTTGGCCACCGCTTTTTCATCCAGCAGCTGTCGCGGGTCGAGCAGGCAAAGCGTGGCGCGTAAGTCTATCCACGGCTCGTAAACCGGCGCGGTGAGTAAATCAAGAATTTGCTTCGGGTGGCCAAGCCCCGTCGGTTCAATCAGCAGGCGGTCGGGTTTACCCTGACGCAGCAGCGTGTTCAGCCCCACCTGCATGGGCAGGCCATTCACACAGCACATGCATCCGCCCGGGATCTCTTTGATCATGGCGCCGCTGTCAGACAGTAACGCGCCATCAATACCCACTTCGCCGAATTCGTTGACCAGCACGGCCCATTTTTCTGCCGGATCTTTATTGGCCAGCAGGTGGAGAATTGAGGTGGTTTTCCCGCTACCGAGAAAACCGGTAATAAGGTTGGTCCTGGTCACGTGTGCTCCGGTAGATAATTGTGATGATGTAACAATTATCTCTTATCCTGACGAAAAAAGGGCGCAATGAGAAGAGGAAGGGCAAACGGAGCGCATGTCCGTTCGCCTTAAGCGCAATAAACGTTAAAGATTTAACGTTTCGATAACAGCCTGGCGCGCCCCGAGACGGGCTATACGTTGGTATGCCTGGTTCACCGCCTCGACAAAAACGTGGTTTTGTGCGAGATCGTGACCAAAGACTTCGCTCAGCGTCAGCAGAGCGTTAACGCGGTTTGCGTCATTGCTGGCTTCAACCTTCGCACGGATTTTGTCGCTGAGCGGATCGCGGACATCAATCGTATTGCCTTGTTCATCTGTACCGCTGACGTAGCGGATCCAGCCCGCCACGCCCAGCGCCAGCAGTGGCCACGCGCTTTGACGCTCCAGATGAATACGGATCCCATCCAGCATGCGCTGGGGCAGCTTTTGACTGCCGTCCATCGCAATTTGCCAGGTACGGTGCTGCAGTGCCGGGTTGGCAAAACGGTCGAGCAGGCTGTCGGCGTAAGCCGTCAGATCAACGTCGGTGATACGCAGCGTAGGGGCCTGTTCATCCAGCATTAACCGCCGCGCGGCCTGACGAAACACCTTATCCTCCATACATTCATTAATATGCGCATACCCAGCGAGATAGCCCAGATACGCCAGGAAGGAGTGGCTGCCGTTCAGCATACGTAATTTCATCTGTTCCCACGGCAGAACGTCCTGCACCATCTGCACGCCTGCCACTTCCCACTCCGGGCGTCCGGCGACAAAGTTATCTTCCACGACCCACTGAATAAAGGGCTCGCAGCTGATCGCGCACGGATCTTCCACACCGAGTTCCTGCGCGACCTCCGCCAGCGAGGCATCGGTGGCGGCGGGCACAATCCTGTCAACCATTGTGCCCGGGAAACTCACATGGGTATCAATCCATCCGGCCAGGTCTTCAGAGCGTTTCTGCGCCATGCCGAGCACGGCATTTTTCACCACGTGGCCGTTATCCGGGATGTTATCGCAGGAAAGCACCGTAAAGGCGGGTAAGCCGCGTTCACGGCGGCGGTGGAGCGCTTCGACTATGATCCCTGGGGCGGAATGGGGCTCCGTCGGGTTTTCCAGATCGTGAACGATCCGGGTGTTTTGCAAATCGAGTTTCCCGGTTGCGGGGTCGATGCAATAGCCTTTCTCAGTAATGGTGAGGGAAACAATTGCCACCTGCGGCTCGCAAAATTTCTCAATGATGGCGGCCAGCGAGTCCAGTTTTGCGTTCAGGCATTCATGCACGGCTCCAGTGATAATCGGCTGGTTGCCCTCCGCGCCTTTCTCCAGCACGGTGAAGAGGTGATCCTGCGCCCGCAGCTGGCTCATCAACACGTCGCCGCTGAACAGGCTGATCTCACAAATGCCCCAGTCGCCTCCTTTGGCATTCAGCACCCGATGGGTTAATAACGCCTGATGCGCACGGTGAAAAGCACCAAAGCCGAAGTGGACGATGCGCGAGCGCAGAAGCGAGCGATCGTAGCGCGGCTGCTGAACATGGGCAGGAAGCGAGGTGGAGGCAATTGTCTTCATGAAATACACACCTGATTAACCATTAATTAACAATGCCAGTGTAAAGTTATATGACAACAAAGAGAATTGGTAAGCCGTAAATATCGCCGTTCTGTGAGTTCGATCAATCAATCTGTGGCGCTGTGTTGACCCTCTTCATTAAACATGTATGGTAGTCGTCATCGCAGTAATACATATTGGTATAACAACTTTGGAGGGTGGGCAATGGAACAAACCTGGCGTTGGTACGGGCCGAACGATCCAGTTTCTCTAGATGATGTGCGTCAGGCTGGCGCAACGGGTGTCGTCACGGCGCTGCATCATATTCCGAATGGCCAGGTGTGGCCGGTAGAGGAGATTCAACAGCGTCAGGCGCTGCTGGCAGAAAAAGGCTTAACCTGGTCTGTCGTGGAAAGTATTCCCGTTCACGAAGATATCAAAACCCATTCTGGGGAGTATCAGACCTGGATTGCTAACTATCAGCAGAGCATCCGCAACCTGGCGGCCTGCGGCATCGATACCGTTTGCTATAACTTCATGCCTGTTCTTGACTGGACGCGTACTGATCTTGAGTATCAGCTGCCAGACGGTTCCCGAGCGTTGCGTTTTGATCAGATCGCCTTCGCGGCCTTTGAGTTACACATTCTGAAACGCCCTGGCGCGGAAGCCGATTACACGGCCGACGAGCAGCAGCAGGCGCGCGAATGGTTTAACGCAGCAAGCGAAGCAGACATTGAAAAGCTGACCCGCAATATCATCGCGGGCCTGCCGGGTGCAGAAGAGGGCTACACGCTGGATCAGTTCCGCGCCCGTCTGGCAGAGTACGGCGGCATTGATAAAAATCAGCTGCGCGAAAACATGGCGTACTTCCTGCGCGCGATTGTGCCGGTCGCGGAAGAGGCGGGCGTGCGTCTGGCCGTACACCCGGACGATCCTCCGCGTCCCATCCTCGGCCTGCCGCGTATCGTCTCAACCATTGAAGATATGCAGTGGCTGAAAGAGACGGTCGATAGCATCTATAACGGCTTTACCATGTGCACGGGCTCGTACGGCGTGCGTGCGGATAATGACCTGGTGCGGATGATTGAAACCTTTGGCGATCGTATTCACTTCACGCATCTGCGTGCGACCTGCCGTGAAGAGAACCCGAAAACCTTCCACGAAGCGGCGCACCTGAGCGGTGATGTGAATATGGTGGCGGTGGTGGATGCCATTCTGGCGGAAGAGGTACGTCGTAAACAGGCGGGTGATTTACGTCCTATCCCGTTCCGCCCGGATCACGGACACCAGATGCTGGACGATCTGCGTAAGAAAACGAACCCGGGCTATTCGGCGATTGGCCGCCTGAAAGGGATGGCAGAAGTGCGCGGCGTAGAGCTGGCGCTGAAGATGACGAAGTATCCTGAACTTCTGTAAGGTCTGTTGCCCGGTGGCGCTACGCTTACCGGGCCTACAAAAAACCGGCCTGAGAGCCGGTTTTTGTGTTTTTGTAGATCGGGTAAGGCGAAGCCGCCACCCAACAAAAGCCGCACTCAGTCAGCACGACCCATATAGCGTTTTTCTTCGATATGGATGCGGATTTTCTCACCCGCGGACAGGTATTCAGGTACCTGCACCACCAGACCGGTGGTCAGCGTCGCGGGTTTGTTACGCGCACTGGCGGACGCGCCTTTGATGCCCGGTGCCGTTTCAACGATTTCCAGATCAACCGTCTGCGGCAGTTCCAGTGCCAGCAGCACGCCGTCCCAGGTCAGAACCTGCATATCCGGCATACCGCCTTCAGGAATGAACAGCAGCTCTTCTTCAATCTGATCTTTGGTGAAGATGTACGGGGTGTAATCTTCTTTATCCATGAATACATACTCGTTGCCGTCGATATAGGAGAAATCAACATAGCGACGGGTCAGAGTGACGGTATCAACGATATCATCACCTTTAAAACGTTCTTCCACTTTAAGGCCGGTACGTACATCGGCGAAACGCATTTTGTACAGCGTTGCTGCACCACGGGCGCTCGGGGCCTGAATATCGATATCTTTCACAATCAGCAGTTTGCCGTTGTAATTCAGTACCATACCTTTCTTAATTTCGTTCGCTCTTGGCATTGCAGTAATCCTGTCTACGGGAGGTAAAAAATATCGCGCCAAATTACTCGTGCGCGGCCTTTCAGGCAAGCGGAATTCGTGGCTTTTGCTATCAATACATAAAAGGTGTTACTGTGCGCCCGATACCCGACTGCGCGGGTCTTTCACCGATAGAGAGCATTTATGGATTGTCGTCCCGATTGCGGCGCGTGCTGTACCGCACCGTCCATTTCCAGCCCCATTCCAGGAATGCCGGAGGGCAAGCCTGCAAATGTAAGGTGTTTACAGTTATCTAAAGATAATTTATGTAAGATTTTTGGATCCAACCTTCGTCCCAAAGTTTGCAGTAGTCTACAACCGTCTCTGAGAATGTGTTCAACGAATCGAACAGATGCAATGACCTACCTAATCAAACTTGAGAATGATACTTGCCCTGTAACTCTAAGCATCTCACATAATAGTTTCATTCACATTTAGAGAGCCTCCGGCATAATCAATCAGCTAACAAAGGAGATCGCCATGCGTATAGTCCGTTTTACTGAATAGCAGATCATCGCCATGATTAAGTCAGTTTAAGCTGGACTAAATGCCAAAGGTGTAGGGCTGAAGGCAGACCTTTCAGAAGACACCTGCTACAACTGGAAGCCTCATTACTGCGATATAGACGTTTCTGATACTAAAGATACGGGATCTTAAGGACGAGAACTGACATCTTAAACAGATGATTACCAGTCTTTAAGCCTGAGCTGGTCATTCATCTAGCCAAGACATCCGGACTCAGTATCCGTCAGCCCAGTAGTTGTATGAAAATAAGCTGAGGGGATTTACGATTACCGTCCGGATATCTTACGTGACGAACCCGTTATTGCTGCATTGCAGGCGGTAGTAGAATGATATCCACAATACGATTTTTGCTAGCTGCACTTGATTCTGCGACGACAGGGATACCCGTGGCATCTCAATAAAATCCGCCCTATTTATACTCTGCTGAAGCTGAATTATCACCGACAGGGAAAACACTGTTATCGGTGTGTAATCCCTCACCACTGGTCCTTGCGGAAACACTAAACCAAAGATGGTCGATCGATTTTATGCATGATTCCTTAGTCCGTTGTCGCACGTTTAAAGTAGTTCAAGATTGTAACCGGGAGGAGTTGCCGATTTGAATTGGCCTTATTTACCCGCTCCATGAGTGGTCTAGGGATCCGATAGGATTACGGTAAAGTCCGGCTATCCGTCTATGTTGCGCATGGATAATGGTCCGGAGTGTATTTTGCTGGTAGTGACGAATGTGTATGAAACATACTGAAACTGGAGTTTTAACCAGGCGGGTAAATCGATGTAGATTGCTTTTATGAGCATTTTAGCCGGAGATACCATACAGGAGAACCCGATTATTATCTGTACAGAGCACTGAATGAAGCACGAGAAATGACGGAAAAAATTGTTGTCAGAATATAGCCGTGAACGCCCGCACTAATTGTTGAATGATATGATAACGGAGGAATACTGCAAAAAAAATTATCTGGTCGGGATCTCAAAAATGCATGGGACAAAAAGGATCTATTAACAAATTTTAATAGAAAATTGCGCAACGTTACTGACAATCATGTTAAAAAGTATAGAAATGTAAATACATTATCCTATTAAGATATTGTATACTAATTGTTGATGTTAAGCAATTGTCTTTGCATTTCTTCGCGTGTAAAATGTACTAACATATTAATGAAATGTTAGGTCGCTTAAAGGACATATCATTAATAGAAAGTATATTTGGATAATGATTTATAACAAACATGTTGCTAACAAGGAAAGGTTTTATGATCATTCGAGTATGCTTAATTATATTAAGTACACTATCAGTTGGTTGTTCTACAGAGGGGGTTCAATCACTTATTGTTGAGCTTCTTGATGAGTCTAATGTTTGTCCAAGAGGAATTGATAGTGTATCTCGCGAATGTCGATAATATATCAGGTGGAAAATTTTTAAGTATAAACTAACATGATGGCTTATATCCATGATATTAAGCATAGATTATTCATGTCGGTGATATAAACTATATAGAGAGAAATTGCATTCTGTTACAAAAATTGTACTCGAATCAAGGGTTAATTATTCTTATCTGAAGTAAGTTTATAGTTATATCAATAAAGATAATAAATACCAGCAGTTTATCTGCTGGTATTTTATAAAAAACTATACAGGATTTACTAGTCCAACACAAACCGTGTAAATACTGCTTTGCTTATCTTTCTGAAAGTCTAAATCTATAATATGATCGATCTTAAGTTGTGGCCATTGAGTTATTGCTTTAGTAAAGCTTGAGTTTTCACATTGCCCTTCTGCATGACCGATAATCAAAGCACCAAATTTCTGAATGTCACTAAACTCGATGTCTTTGTTGTAAATATTAGGTTGGGTATTTTCATCCCAGCGAGTTATGACTTGTGGTCGTGAAGAAGCATAAAAAGTGACCCATTCAGAAAGATAATCGCCTCCAACATACTTGAAAGGAGAATTATAATGTTTCTGCCAAATTGCTTCAACTTTTTGGCTAAAAGTTATTACACCTTGCATTTTATGACCGGAATTGCTGATGTTCAGTGTTAATACTGATATATATCCTATTAGAAAAAGTAAAGCTGTTGCAAATAAAGCTAAAAATGCTTTGCGAAAAGATTGTCCATTATAATTTCTTACGCAAGCGACAATAATAGGAGGTGCTATAATGAAAAAAGGCTGTAGCCACTCTGTTAAACGCCCTCCGTGATGAAAAAGGAACCATAGCCAAATGAAGAATTGTGGTAAGAAAGCGACGTATATAATGACGAGTATAGAAATTTCTGTGGGCCATTTTAAATAGAGTTTATAATGATGTAGAATTAATAGCAAAAACAAAAGTGGGTAAAATATGCTAATTAGTTTTACAATAATTTTAGGATTGAATTGTCTCATGATCTGTGAGTCAACCCAATCTACAGCAGCAAAGTTATGATCCCAAAGCCATAAAATATTAGGAATCACAATGCATACACAGAGAACTATCGCGAGGTAGAAAAAAGTAGAACGATAGCAAGAACGAATTTTTGGCACAACAAGTGTGGCGATGAAAACAGCAAAGACAAATGCAAATGTAGAATATTTAGCCATCATTCCCAATCCAGCTACAAGCGAGAATAATAACCACCACGCCGGATGCCGAGTGATTGAAAAATAAAAAAATAAAAACATCCATGGCCACAGCATAATAAGTAAATAATTATCATTGTAACTTATTATGTCGAAATTTATAATACCAGATAGGTTTAAAGTTAATAATGCTAGCCATGCCAATTTTTCGTTACCACTTAGGTATTTTGCTAAATACCAACAACCAAGCATGCCTATAGCAATTGCAGCAAAATGCGTACTATACCAATATAGGCTCATAGGAAACTCAGTGAGCCATAAAGTCGGTCTCCATATCATACCAACTAACCATGGATTCTTAGGCGAACCCCAATGAGCATTTTGTGCCCAATTGAGAGCCTCAATCGCGTCATAAGGAACAGTTGGATCAAGCCAAGTAGTAGCAATTGTCCAAAAAATAGCATATAGGCTAACCCAAGAGAATAAATATAATCGTTTCATCACTTCTCTATATTTTTAAACAAAATGATAATATTGAATAAAATAACATCATTAGTTAAAGGTAAAATTATTGATAGTCTTAATAAGCTAATAGAATTAGTACGTAAACACTCAGCAGTTTTTTGTAATTCTTACAAGTGATGCTTTATGAATATGTTCTTCATCCGATGAAAATGAAACTACTCCTCTAATTGATTTTCCAAAAATAAGAACACCAGTGCTTAACACTTCGTCAACTGAATCAAGGTCATATTCGTTTTGATCCGTTGTATAAGCTTTAAAGCAGTGTTCAGATAAATCTATAGAGTCCTTACTGAGCTGTGTAACTATCAATTCAAAACTTTTTATAAATAAATGTTTATCTCCTACTGTTATAGCCCATCGGGACTTTTCAGTTGCATGAATAGCAACAGAGTCTAAGTTATTGGCTTGAATAGGCAAGCTGACCATGGATAACATATTTATAAATAGGAATGCATATAATTTCATCATTTTATTTAAGCATATAGTGATAGTGGGTTATGTACTGTTCTTGTTATTTTTTATAGTACAAGATCATAGTTAAACTAAAGTTAAATAGAATTCTTCTTGCAAAAAATAATCACGAGAAATATCTGAAGGATTTGCATATTTAGATTTTCGTAATTGAGTGGTGATAGATAGATTGAATGAAGAAAAAGGACACTGCTTTAAAAGTCATGTTGAAGGGAATATTGTGTTGCTCACATGTATTTTAACAATGAGATTTTAGTGCCACGATAAAATTTACTTTGTGTGGTCTATTTAGTAAACTATTTTGTTATAATGTCGATAATGATTTTTTGAGATTAAGTGCTATAATTATAATTGGTTTATAAAATTACTGTGTAATAAAAAGGTATACAAATGAATAAAATCCATTTTGAAGAAAAGCTTGAGAAATCATTGTCACTTATGAAGGAAAGGAACATGTGGGAGTTAAATTATGCACCACCATTATATAAAAGGTTATGGAAAAAAGGTTATCAAATCCCGCCACCTCCATTTGCATCCGTATGGCTAAATACATTAATATTTGGGATGTATTTTTCGATTGTATGGGGTGGGCTTTTGTTAGCCTTGCTATTATTACTTGATATCTTCGAGGTTAAAATATTTCTAATGTATTCTTTCTCGGCAGGTATTCTTTTTGGTATATCAATGAGTATTTACCATTTATGGCGCAGAGTGGTAAATCAATTGCCTGAATGGGACGATTTATAATGGGTTGTAGATAATATTTGGATATGCAGTTACTTAGGTAGCGAAAATACACTGCATATCCTTTTTTAAACCAATAACTTGTATTTGACTTTTTTATAATATTAAATCATCGTCGACCATTACATCTCTGACAAATCGAACAGGATAAGTCATTTCAATAGTATGGCCATCAATATAATGATTGATCATGTCAAATGTATAATACAAGTAAGGTATGCTTTGAATTTGCGTTGAACTCCAATAAGGCGATGCTCCTTCACCATTATCTTGGGGTATGTCAAAATATGATTTGAAAAGGTCATTTTTAAGACAGCTATTTGAAGATAGTAAGGATAATTCCTCGATATTTGGCAGTCTCCACCCATTCCCTTGTTTTGTTGCTTCTCCAAAAGCTGTACTCAAAGTAAGGGGAGTTGGTTCTCCAGTACATCCATTCTCTTTATTCCATTGCATGCCGAAAGTGCAAGCCTGCCATTCTAGGTTGTTTTTAATATCTATCACTGTCGAATTTTCGGTGATGAAATCACACTGAGCATATGTAGACAAACTACTCATAGCTAATGATAAATAGATGAAGATTTTCATTGTTTTCATGATGAAATTTAAGCCATCACAATGAAGTGATGGCTACAGTTAAGTTTATTTAAGGTTATCAATTGCGATTCTTGAAGCTTCTGCGATTACTTTATCCTCATGCTTGGCTTCTTTTTCGTTTTTTGTAGTGTATACAGAAATTATAAGAGGAGCTCGGTTCTTTGGCCAGACTACCGCATAATCATTTGCCGTACCGTATGCACCGCAACTACCAGTTTTATCGCCAACTACCCAATCGCTTGGTACGCTAGCACGAATACGCGCTGCACCGGTTGTGTTACCCTTTAACCATGTCTGATAGGTTTCCTTTTCACGCTCATTGAGTATGTTACCCAGTGCAAGGGTTTTCAGGCTCTTAGCTACTGCTGCAGGTGTAGATGTGTCACGTTCATCGCCAGGAATAGCTGTGTTTAGATCTAACTCCCAACGATCGAGTCTAAAATCTTTATCTCCAATCGACCGCATGAATTTAGTCATACCCTCAGGACCACCGATATATCGTTCAAGGATAATATTAGTAGCACCATTGTCGCTATATTGTAAAGCTGCAGCAGCCATATCACCTAATGACATTCCATTATCTTTATATTTAGTTGTGATGGGTGAATGGAACTCTAAACTTCTTGTATTATAATTCACGATCTGATTAAGATTTAGTTGATTATCTTGAGAGCCTTTTAATACAGCAGCAGCTAAAAAACCTTTGAAAGAACTACATAATGGAAATCGTTCATTTGCTTTGTATGAAAATGATTTGCCTGAGCCAGTGTCTAAAGCGTAGACACCAATTCTACCATTGAAATCTGTTTCAAGGTCTTTAATCTCATCGATGCCCTTTGTATTGGCCTGTGAGAAAAATGATATTGAAACTAAACAAGAGCTAAACAAGATGGCTATTCTACTTGGTTTTACATTAAGTGACATGGTTTTACCTTATATACAATTTTCTATATTAACTAGGACATGGCGGGTATTAACTTTCAACAGAGGGCGATTATACAGTTGTTATTTTTTCTTTGAAGCAATATAATTTTTATACAGCCATAACTTTTTCTTTGGGTTACTATGCGTGCCAGATTACCTTTAAATGCATTACGAGCTTTTGAAGCTTCTGCAAGATATCTAAATTTTACTAAAGCCGGACTAGAGCTTCATGTAAGCCAGGCCGCCGTAAGCCAGCAGGTAAGAACACTTGAACAGATGCTTGGTGTGGCTCTTTTTACAAGAGTACCGCGTGGGTTACAGTTGACAGACGAAGGCCTGCATCTTTTGCCTTCGATTACAGAAGCTTTGCAGATGATGAGTTCTGCCATGGATAAATTCCATGAAGGTAAGATTAAAGAAGTGCTTACTATTGCTGTCGTTGGGACTTTTGCAATAGGTTGGCTTCTTCCTCGGATTACTGAGTTCCTTAATGAAAATCCATGGATTGATATTAGAATTTTAACGCATAATAACGTTGTCAATCTAGCTGCAGAAGGTATTGATGCATCTATTAGATTTGGATCAGGCGGCTGGATTAATACGGAAAATATTTTACTCTTTCAGGCGCCGCATACAGTATTATGTTCCCCGGAAACATCCAAGAAACTGTGCATTCCATCAGACTTAAAAAAAGTTTGCTTACTGCGCTCCTATCGAAAGGATGAATGGAATAATTGGTTTAAAGCTGCTGGGATCGACTCTTGGACTGTTAACGGGCCTATCTTTGATTCTACCAGACATATGATAGATGCTGTAAAATTAGGTGATTATGCAGCATTAGTTCCTTATCATATGTTTCAAAAAGAATTAAATGAGCGCTCCGTAGCAAAACCTTTTGAAATTTATGCCACGCTTGGCGGTTATTGGCTGACTTTACAGAAATCTCGGGTTAATCATAATAGTGAAGCACTTAATGTTTTTAAGGAATGGATTATCGAGCATAGCAGAGAGTTTGTACTTAAATCCTAATCTCTGCTAAAGATATATCAATGCTTATTATTTAAGTAATCGTACCAAAAACTTCTCTTACCTTTATAATTGACTGTTGTAAGACATCTGATGATATGCCGGCTAATTTTTTTTGAATCAATGTTTAAGATTTCACTAACTTGATAATAATCAAGCTGTAAATAAAAATAGTAATAAAGAACTTTTAATCCTAAGAAGTGATGTTTTTTAAATCTCATAAATGATTCAACATATAAACTTCTTAAAACGTTATCTATAGACAAGGTTTCACTTTGAAAGTGAAAAGTAGAGGTTTCATTAAACATTAATGAAATCAAGTCACGATATTTTTTATCATAAATTACAATTAGTTTATAGTGTTTTGAAATAGATAAAATATCTATAAAGTCAATAAACTCCTCTTTTGTATAAACTAATGCATCGCTACGCGATATTCCATCGTATATACCCAATGATAAATAGCTGTTATCACTAAAGATTAAAATTAAGTTTTGTTTATTGTTCATGTAAATTTGTAAGCTTATAAGATTATTTATAGGTTGTGTAAATTTTTTCAGTTTATGTAAATTACAAGTAAAATTTTTGCGAGAGAAATGCTCCTTATGAATTTTATAACTTTTGTTTTATGATGCTATCATTAAATTTATTATTCAAAACTATTAAATGTTAAACGCTTGCTAAACGAATGCATTATTGCATAACAATTAATTGTAGTTTTTAACTTTTTGTTTATGATGCTTCAAGGGAAAATTGTTTTTAATAAAATGTGTATATCATAAACTTTTTAAAGATAATGCTATGTTAGAAAAGAAGAGCGTTTTTTTTAATCATAAGAATTTAATTCTTATTACAGTTATTTTAATGTATCTACCCGTATCTTTAGATGCTACTATTCTACATGTTGCAACGCCATCATTAGCTTTAGATCTTAAAGCTTCTTCCAAGGAAGTTTTATGGATTATAGATATCTATTCGTTGGTTATGGCATGTCTTTTGCTGCCAATGGGGGTACTAGCAGATAAAATTGGTTTCAAAAAGATATCTCTGATTGGCGTGTTATTATTTTGTGTTGCATCATGTTTAGCATATATATCTTCTAATACCATCATGTTAATTTGCGCAAGAACTTTATTGGCCATTGGGGCTGCAATGATCATTCCAGCAACCCTCTTGGCATTAAGACTATCTTTCGTTAAGCCAAAAGAGCGTGCTGTTGCACTCGGCGTATGGTCCGCTATAGGCACTGGTGGAGCTGCATTCGGTCCATTTGTAGGTGGGCTTTTAATAGAAAATTATTCGTGGAACTCAGTCTTTTTTATCAATATTCCTATTTGCTTCATTGTTTTTTTTATGTTAGTGAGTCTTAGAGAATATAAAGTATTAAACACTTCTAAAATTATTAATTTACTAGATCCTTTGCTTTTGATGTTTTCTATATTAATGATTGTGTTAGGTGTTAAAAACTTAGGGGCTTCTGAAGAGTTTATTAAATATTTATCATTCATTATTTTGGGACTAGTTTTGCTATTGATATTTTGGAAAAGGCAGATAAAGCATGTTCATCCAATGATTGATATTGAGCTCTTCAAACATAAGCCTATATTAGCGGGGCTAATACTTGCGTTTATCGCTATGGCCACGCTGGTTGGATTCGAATTTTTTGTTTCTCAGGAATTACAATTAGCATTTGGGTTATCACCTTTTCAAGCTGGATTATTTCTATTTCCATTTATTATAGCGAGCTCTATATCTGGTCCTTTCGTTGGTTTCACACTTACATGGTTAGGAGTTAAAAAAATTGGATTTTATGGTGTTTTATTAAGCTCGTTATGTTTCTTTTTCATGGCGTTTATGGACTTTAGTTCTAATGGATGGGAGGTTTGGGTTACAATGATTATATTGGGGTTTTGCATAGAAGCAGCTCTAATCTCCTCTACATATGTAATTATGAATGCCGCAAAAAAAGAGAAAGCGGGGGAAGCTGGAGCAATTGAGGGAATGGCGTATGAACTTGGAGCAGGAACTGGTATCATATTATTCGGAATGATTATGTCGGCTTCATTCACAGCCAATCTGTCTGTTGATTTTCTTGCTGATATCAAACAAGCTCCTCCATTATCATTAAGTGAGGCGATCAGTATTGCAGATCTATTACCTAACTGGCAAGGACAAGAATTGATTCATGCTTCAAAAATTGCCTTTCTAAATTCTCACGGTAATGTAATGCTTGTTGCAGCGATTTTGTTAATTTTATTATCATTTATTATTTCACATTTACTTAAAGAGTATTCGGACACTCATGAATAGTTTTTTATGTACTACTTTAATCATTATGTGCGTACATTAGCTAAGAGATTGAAATGTTTTATTGAGAACTTCCAATGCATAGAGGTACATCTAATATCAAAGCCAATTTAGTTAGACATTCATCTCGACTTAGTTCTAAGAATATCGGTCTGATTAGTATTTTTATTGGTTTTTAGATGTTAATTATTAGCTGTTGTTGACTAACTTAAGCTATGCTTTATTTATTTTTTATACGCTAATTATAAACTAAAGGTTTGGTATTACATAATGCATATTCTAGAACAATATCTCCGAACAGTGTTATTGCAGGAAGATAGAATCACAGATTATGAAAGGGAACAACACCCCTATAACATTCCAGCTTTGAAAAATTTTCATTGTATGGATCTGCATCCGCGGGTAACTTTTCTCATGGGAGAAAATGGTAGTGGAAAATCAACTTTGGTTGAAGCTATTGCAATAGCCGCAGGATATAATGCAGAAGGAGGGTCACGTAATTTTAACTTTCATTCAAATGAAAGTCATTCTTCACTTCATCATGCAATTCGACTAGTAAGAGGAGTAAGGCGACCAAAAGATGGATTCTTTTTCAGAGCTGAAAGTTTTTATAATGTTGCAACAGAGATTGATAGTTTAGGTGTGCAAGGAGCCTATGGTGGACGTTCCCTTCACGAACAATCGCACGGGGAATCTTTTATGTCATTATTATTGAACCGCTTTGCACCGAATGGCCTGTATATTTTAGATGAACCTGAGGCAGCTTTATCACCTACCAGACAAATGGCTGCGCTCGCTCATATCCATCGCTTGGCTCAGAGCAATTCACAATTTATAATAGCAACCCATTCTCCTATACTAATGTCATATCCAGATTCGAAAATATTGCATTTTAGTGAAAACGGGATTGAATCTATTAAATTAGAGAATACAGAACATTACATTGTGACTCGTCGGTTTGTAAATAATCCTCAAGCTATCTTAAATGAGCTCTTAGACTATGATTAAAAGGCGTTTGTTGAAAAGGAACATAAACAATTGCTTAGTACCTTTTAATGTGTTTTTTTAAACGGTAAATTAACAATATAACATTAGTAAATAGAGATAATAACTCATTGAATACGATTGCTATTCTCGAATTCTTTTTTATCGTTAGTTATGATAGCTGTTTTCTTATGTTTTGAACACGGAATTAATTAACTATCATTTCTATTCCTATTTTTGTGTCGTTATTTTATAAATGATAAATTACGGGAGGGTTATATTATCTTTATATCCAAAATAACCATTTTTATAATCATACAAAATGTCATATCTATTTAAAAAATTGAATCCTGTATTAACGAATATTTGTTGCCTTGTCGTGTTTAAAAATATCTCTTTGGGAGAAATGTTTGTTTTGTGTCCCCCGGTAATAATTTCATATTCTATTCCTTCTGCTAGTTTAATATTTAATGTTGTTCCGTTAGGTAATTGCCCACCATTAACACTATAGTTAGGTATTGTTAAAAACATACTTTTTACTCCTGTATCAATAAGGACAGTACCACATTGATACCCTTGCCAACCAGTTATTTTGATACAAGCTGGCGGTGCGATCCATTCGTGTTTATTTTCATTTGAAGGTTGTAATTTAATAAAGGAAAATCCTTTGGCTGTATCCTTATTAATTCCAACATATATGCCATTGCGCGTTAGTGTATATCCATTGTTGCTTCCTGATTTTGTATTTAAAAGGGGGTTTGTATTTGGAGTGCTTTCGCTCTGCAAGCTACTTTCTCGATCAAAACCGATGCCCATCATTGATACATGCTCAGGGTTTAGTTCAGGTTTACAATTTCTTGCCTTAGCAAGGCACTGGATTTCGTTAACAGCCAATACTGGGATAATATTCGTAGATACGAATTTTTCCCCATCACCAATTGTGAGAGTAGTATTGAGCCAAGAACCTATCATAATACGTCCGGAACTATTGTACGTGATTTTACCTGGTCTAGCTGATAAATTATTTGCATTTGGTATTGCTGAAGATGAAATCACTAAACCTGTAGAGCCAGTATCAACTACTACCTCTCGTTCAGCACCGTCAGGAAATGAGACAAACAACTTCGGCGCAGTCTCATCACCACTTAAATTGTCGTTGTTTATAAATTTTAAATATACTGAATCATTGTTTTCTGAAAAAATCGGCTTACTTATTTCTGCATCAGATACTGCAGCATAAGAAGCTATTCCAAAAGGAAGAATTACACAAATAATGGCTAGGATGTTTACTTTTATCGCTACTGGGTGTATTTGCATGTTAACGGCCTATAAAGATTCAGAAAAAACGTGAAGTTTGTACCATGTATTATGCATGATATATCGCGTCCTTTTTCAATATTCTTATCCTATACAAATATTCAAAGTAGCAGACATCTAATTTTTTTCAAGAGAAATTCAAAAACAAAGTATGTGTGATCTCGATCTGATTTTTCGATTATACAATGTAATTTTTTAGGTGCGTCTTGACATAATAGTACTAATAACTAATATTTAATATTACTGAATCTAATACTGTGCAAGTGTTATTTTCTGTCGATTAAAAAATAGTTTGCTCTAACCCGTTACGCGTAAAGTTTAAAGTGCCGATTTTTCTTCTATGAAATTATTACCTACTACTACAATACTTGGAGTAATCGAATGAAACTCGCAAAATATTTCTGCTGTTTTATGGTAATGTTTAATACTACTGTATTTGCTGCTGAGGAAATTGATGCGGAAAATGCAAGTAAATATACCAAAATTGGAACGTTATCAGTGACTGAAGATGGTTTTACAATGTCTGACGATGATCTTTCGCAAAAGGTTGATGAAAAGGGAGGAAAGTACTACGTTATTACTTCGAAGGAAGGAAAAGAAGAGCATAAGACTATTAACGCTGACATCTACAAGTGATGCCTTAGAAGGTGGCGATTGTTTTTGCCACCTTCATTGATAGTCTTAAAAAATGAATTAACCAATTCCAATTTTATATTTTTTTTTCGTGGCGTGCGGCATTGTGTGAATGTTTGTATTTTATTTGTGCTTTCTATTTGTTTGTCAAATGATTAGATGATTCTTGTTGTTTTTGTTATTTTTTTTTTTAGTTCTTAAATTGTTGCTTCCAATCAAATTGTTTTTCCTGTGTATGCTGAAAATACTAAGAATGTGGTACATGGTTGTATGAAGTTTATGTTGTTTTGGAATTTAAGATTCAAACGGTGTTGATGTTCGATTAGGTTGACTTTATATATTTCGATAAATTAGTAAGTTACAGCCGAATAAAGGCTGGGAAACATATAATACGATCAACTTAGTGTGGCATAGAATAGATTAATTAAACCAGATATGAACTGCAGCAATGTTAATCATAAACTATGAATAATGGTTTATTAGGCAAGCCTGCGAATACCCGCTGCGTTCAGCTCTCTGAAACCAACCTGTGCATGATCTTTGGCTCGCCTCTGCGCCCGAAGGTCTGCTCCGGGCTGCAGCCCTCCGCAGAGATGTGCGGCAACACGCGCGCGCAGGCGATGACGTACCTGCTTAATCTGGAAGCACTCACCGCACCTTAAACGTCTTTAATTCTTGTCAGGCACGCTATCGTCAGGGTGCACATCACCAGCGCAATCCAGAACACCGTGTGATAGTTCCAGATTTCAGCCACCACGCCGGCCATTGAGCCTGCGATAATCCAGCCCACGCGGGTGGTATTAGTATAAAGGGTGGTGGCAGAGCCTGCCTGGCCCGGCATCAGATCCTGGAAATAGAGCATGCCAATTCCGGCGAGTATGCCGATATAGATGGCGTTCAGCAGCTGTAAAGCCAGCAGCAGCCCCGGCGTATGAACCGTCAGCATTCCAACATAGAACAGTAGCCCGGCGACGGCGGCGATACGCATCAGAAAACGTTTCCCGAAACGCTTCGCGTAATAGCCAGCAATCAGCATGGTGGGGATTTCAAGCCCGGCCGCGGTCCCCATCATGATGCCAGCAAGCTTCTCGGGCAGATGCAGCTCATCAATAATAAACAGCGGCATATTAATGATATACAGGCTGTTTGTGCCCCACATCAGCGTACAGATAATAAAGAGGAGCAGGGCGTCACGACGGTTACGACGCGGTGCCTCCAGCACGCCTGTTGCCACTTTTGGCTCTTTACGCATCGACGGCAGAAAGAACCACACCATGGCGCCACACACCACAAAGGCCACTGCCGCACTCAGGTACATCACCGTAAAGCCAAACCCCATCGCCAGCGCGTAAGCCAGCGGCGGGCCAATAACCCACGCCAGCGATACTTGCGCACGCAGAATAGAGCTGAACATCACCGCTTCTCGCCCGGTATGGTCGGCATGCTCACGGGCAAGGGCGAACATCTGCGGATTCGCCGTTGAACCGAAACTGCTCAGAAACACCCCGATAAACAGCAGAACAAAATAGTTGCGGTTCCAGGCAAACAGGACACAGGCGAACACCCCCAGCAGACAGCAAAAGACGATCAGGCTTTTACGATCGCCTTTTTTATCTGAACGCCCCGCCAGAAACTGGCTCACCAGGATGCCGATAATGGCGCTTCCGGTAAAGAAGAAGCCCACCATCGCCGGGCGCGCATGGACTTCATTGGTCAGGAACAGGCTCAGCGTAGGGGTCTGCAGCGCACCGGCGATGCCGGTCAGGAAGGCAACAATTAAAAATGCCGTTGAGGTGAAATCAAAGGGCTTCGGCGAGACGGCGGCGGGCGTGTTATGCATGTTTCACAGTCGGTGAGTTTCCAGGAGACGCGGAGTGTACGTCGCGAGTCAGAAAATAAACAGAGGGTGAGGTCAATTTCGCCACGAATAATCAAAATGGCATTTCATATTCGCGCGCAGCTGACCTTAGCTGAAACTGATTTGCTGACCGTCAGCAAAATTCAGCTGAACGAGGAAGAAATGTGCTGCATCTCTAAATTCTGCAATCAGAAATGTAACTTTCCTTGCAACGTCTTGCAGAAAGCGCAAGACTTTTTGAAACGTTTCAGCGCTATCTTGTTTTAACAAACGGAGCAGGCTAGCGCATTTTTTCTCAGTGAAGCTGAAACGATTCACTTTCAGCAGGAGAGGAGAACCATGTTCCAGTTATCTGTACAGGATATCCACCCGGGCGCTCAGGCCGGGAACAAAGAAGAGGCCATTCGCCAGGTTGCCGCTGCCCTTGTGCAGGCCGGCAATGTAGCTGAAGGCTACGTCAACGGCATGCTGGCGCGTGAGCAGCAGACCTCGACCTTCCTCGGCAATGGCATCGCCATTCCGCACGGCACCACAGACACCCGCGATCAGGTGCTGAAAACCGGCGTTAAGGTTTATCAGTTCCCGCAGGGCGTTGTATGGGGCGAGGGGCAGGTGGCTTACGTGGCCATCGGTATCGCGGCCAGCAGCGACGAGCACTTAGGTTTGCTGCGTCAGCTGACGCATGTGCTGAGCGATGACGCCGTGGCCGAGCAGTTGAAATCCGCCACCACCGCTGAAGAGCTGCGCGCTCTGCTGATGGGCGAAAAACAGAGCGAAGCGCTGAAACTGGATAACGATACGCTGACGCTGGACGTTGCCGCGACCGATCTGGTGACGCTGCAGGCCCTGAATGCCGGACGCCTGAAAGAAGCCGGGGCAGCAGACGCTACCTTTGTTACCCGCGTCATTAACGATAAGCCTCTCAATCTGGGCCAGGGTATCTGGCTGAACGACAGTGCTGAAGGCAACCTGCGGAGCGCTATCGCGGTGAGCCGTGCCGCAAGCGCCTTTGACGTAGACGGTGAAAGCGCTGCACTGCTGGTGACCGTCGCCATGACCGATGACCAACCGGTTGCCGTGCTGAAGCGTCTGGGCGATCTGCTGCTGAACAACAAAGCTGAAAAACTGCTGAACGCGGATGCCGCCACCGTGCTGGCTCTGCTGACCAGTGATGATGCGCTGACGGATGACGTGCTGAGCGCAGAGTTCGTTGTACGTAACGAGCACGGTCTGCATGCCCGTCCGGGCACCATGCTGGTGAATACCATTAAACAATTTGAAAGTGAGATCACCGTGGCTAACCTGGATGGCACGGACAAAGCGGCCAATGGTCGTAGTCTGATGAAAGTTGTCGCGCTGGGCGTGAAGAAGGGTCACCGTCTGCGTTTCACCGCGCAGGGTGCGGATGCTGAACAGGCGCTGAAAGCGATTGGCGATGCCATCGCGGCGGGTCTGGGGGAGGGCGCATAATGAGCAGACGTGTTGCGACTATTACGCTGAACCCGGCTTATGACCTGGTGGGGTTTTGCCCGGAGATTGAGCGCGGCGAAGTAAACCTCGTGCGTACCACTGGCCTGCATGCTGCGGGCAAAGGGATTAACGTCGCGAAAGTGCTCAAGGATCTCGGTATCGATGTCACCGTGGGGGGATTCCTCGGTAAAGATAACCAGGATGGTTTCCAGCAGCTGTTCAGCGAGCTGGGCATTGCTAACCGTTTCCAGGTCGTTCAGGGCCGTACCCGTATCAACGTCAAACTGACGGAGAAAGACGGGGAAGTGACCGATCTGAACTTCTCTGGCTTTGAAGTGACGCCGTCTGACTGGGAGCGTTTTGTTAACGATTCTCTGACCTGGCTGGGCCAGTTCGACATGGTGTGCGTCAGCGGCAGTCTGCCATCTGGCGTAAGCCCGGAAGCCTTCACCGACTGGATGACGCGCCTGCGCAGCCAGTGCCCGTGCATCATCTTTGACAGCAGCCGTGATGCGCTGGTCGCCGGCCTGAAAGCGTCCCCGTGGCTGGTGAAGCCTAATCGCCGTGAACTGGAGATCTGGGCTGGCCGGAAGCTGCCAGAATTAAAAGATGTGATTGACGCTGCCCATGCGCTGCGCGAGCAGGGTATCGCTCACGTGGTGATTTCGCTTGGTGCAGAAGGGGCGTTGTGGGTTAACGCGTCTGGTGAATGGATCGCCAAACCGCCGTCGGTTGACGTTGTCAGCACCGTTGGCGCCGGGGATTCGATGGTTGGCGGTCTGATCTATGGCCTGCTGATGCGCGAATCCAGTGAACATACTTTACGTCTTGCCACCGCCGTTGCAGCCCTGGCCGTGAGTCAGAGCAATGTCGGCATTACCGATCGTACCCAGTTAGCCGCGATGATGGCGCGCGTTGACTTAAAACCTTTTAACTAACAGCAGGAGAGGAATAATGAAAACGCTGCTGATTATTGACTCCGGTCTCGGACAGGCTCGCGCCTATATGGCGAAGACCCTGCTGGGAGCGGCGGCGAACAAAGCACATCTGGAAATGACCGATAACCCGGGCGACGCTGAACTGGCGATTGTGCTGGGTGATAAGGTCCCGGCTGACAGCGCGCTGAACGGCAAAAAAGTGTGGCTGGGCGATATTAATCGCGCGGTGGCACATCCGGAACTGTTCCTGAGCGAAGCGAAAGGCCACGCGTCTGTCTACAGCGCACCGGCTGCGGCAGCACCGGTTGCTGCCACGGGTCCGAAACGTATTGTGGCGGTAACAGCTTGTCCGACGGGCGTCGCGCATACCTTTATGGCGGCTGAAGCGATTGAAACCGAAGCGAAAAAACGCGGCTGGTGGGTAAAAGTTGAAACCCGTGGCTCGGTGGGTGCGGGCAATGCCATCACCCCGGAAGAAGTGGCGGAAGCCGATCTGGTGATCGTTGCGGCGGATATCGAAGTGGATCTGGCGAAATTCGCGGGTAAACCGATGTACCGCACCTCTACCGGCCTGGCGCTGAAAAAGACCGCGCAGGAGTTTGATAAAGCGCTGGTGGAAGCCCAGCCTTATCAGGCAACCGGTGCGGCTAAACCGGCTACCGAAGGGAAAAAAGAATCCGCGGGCGCCTATCGTCACCTGCTGACCGGTGTGTCTTATATGCTGCCGATGGTGGTGGCGGGCGGTCTGTGTATCGCACTGTCATTCGCGTTTGGTATCACCGCATTTAAAGAAGAAGGAACGCTGGCTGCGGCGTTAATGCAGATTGGTGGCGGCTCCGCGTTCGCGCTGATGGTGCCGGTGCTGGCAGGCTTTATCGCCTTCTCCATCGCTGACCGTCCGGGCCTGACGCCGGGTCTTATCGGCGGTATGCTGGCCGTGAGCACCGGTTCCGGCTTTATTGGCGGTATCATCGCCGGTTTCCTGGCGGGTTACGTCGCGAAGCTTATCAGCTCGAAGCTGAAGCTGCCGCAAAGTATGGAAGCCCTGAAACCGATTCTGATCATTCCGCTGATTTCCAGCCTGGTGGTCGGTCTGGCGATGATTTACCTGATTGGTAAGCCGGTTGCAGGTATCCTGGCGGGTCTGACCCACTGGCTGCAAACCATGGGCACGGCAAACGCGGTGCTGTTGGGTGCTATCCTCGGTGGCATGATGTGTACCGACATGGGTGGTCCGGTAAACAAAGCGGCCTATGCATTCGGTGTTGGCCTGCTGAGTACCCAGACCTACGCGCCAATGGCAGCCATTATGGCAGCCGGTATGGTGCCACCGCTGGCGCTCGGCCTGGCAACGATTATTGCGCGTCGTAAATTCGACAAAGCGCAGCAGGAAGGCGGCAAAGCGGCACTGGTACTGGGCCTGTGCTTTATCACCGAAGGGGCGATTCCTTTCGCTGCCCGTGACCCAATGCGTGTTCTGCCTTGCTGTATCGTTGGCGGCGCGGTGACCGGGGCTATCTCAATGGCGATTGGCGCGAAGCTGATGGCACCGCACGGTGGTCTGTTCGTTCTGCTGATCCCAGGTGCTATCACCCCGGTACTGGGTTACCTGCTGGCGATTGTTGCCGGTACGCTGGTGGCGGGGCTCTCTTACGCGGTGCTGAAACGCCCTGAAGCGGAAGCGGTGGCAAAAGCAGCCTAAAAGTGGTGTCGGGTGGCGGTTTCGCCTTACCCGACCTATAAAAAAGCCGGACGCTTAACGCGATCCGGCTTTTTTTATGCCGCCTGTTCAGCGGTCTGCTGTGCCTTCAGCCAGGCGATCTCTTCCGCCCAGATATCCGGATTGATGGTTTCCAGCACCATGGGGATACCATCGAAACGGGCGTCCTGCATGATAAAGCGGAACGCATCATGGCCAATATTACCTTCACCCAGGCTGTGGTGACGGTCTACGCGGCTGCCAAAGGCGCTTTTGGCATCGTTTAAGTGCATTCCGCGCAGATACTTAAAGCCCACCACGCGTTCGAACTCATCAAAGGTGTTTTTCGTGGCCTCGGTTGTGCGCAGGTCGTAACCGGCTGCAAATGCGTGACAGGTATCGATACATACGCCCACGCGGGATTTATCTTCCACGCCGTCGATGATGGCAGCCAGATGTTCAAACTTAAAGCCGAGGTTGCTGCCCTGACCGGCGGTATTCTCGATCACCGCGGTAACCCCCTGGGTTTTATCCAGCGTGATGTTAATGGACTCCGCAATGCGTGCCAGGCAGGCCTCTTCGTCTATCTGCATCAGATGGCTACCCGGATGGAAGTTCAGCAGCGTCAGCCCAAGCTGCTCGCAGCGCTGGACTTCATCCAGAAACGCTTCGCGGGACTTCTCCAGCGCTTCCTGAACCGGATGACCGAGGTTGATCAGATAGCTGTCGTGGGGAAGGATTTGACCCGGCCCGTAGTGGTACTTCTCACAGGCGGCTTTGAAATCATCTATGACATCAGCGGTAAGCGGCGCGGCGCGCCACTGGCGCTGGTTTTTGGTGAACAGGGCGAAAGCGGTCGCCTCAATTTCGGCGGCGCGAATGGCGGCATTCGCAAGGCCACCGGCAGCGCTGACGTGCGCTCCAACGTATTTCATAAAGGGACTCCTGTTAACCCGAAATGCGTATCATAACGGGTTAACAGGGGAAGGATGTAGTGGTTTATGCCATCAGGCTGTGGACCACGAGGTTAATCGCGCCGCCACCCACAATCAGCCAGATGAAGAGCACCAGCGCCATCAGCAGCGGTTTCGCACCGGCTTTTTTCAGCGCGCTGACGTGCGTGGTCACCCCCAGCGCCGCCATCGCCATCGCCAGCAGCACGGTATCCAGCGTCACCAGCATATCGACCACCGCTTTTGGCAGCAGGTGGAAGGAGTTGAAAATCGCCACCACGATAAACAGGATCGCAAACCACGGTATGGTGATTTTACTCTTCTGATTACCACCCGCGGGCGCAAGCTGTTTCACGCGGGCGGCCAGGATAATCAGGAAGGGTGCCAGCATCATGACGCGCAGCATTTTAGCAATCACCGCAGCGTTTTCTGCTTCCGGGTTAATGGCATGACCCGCCGCCACGACCTGCGCCACTTCATGCATGGTTGAGCCAATGTAGATGCCATAGGTTTCCGGGCTAAACCAGTGGGCAACCAGCGGATACATGGCCGGGTAGAGGAAAATTGCCAGCGTACCGAAGATCACCACGGTCGCGACCGCCACCGTAACTTTGCTGGATTCCGCCTTGACCACAGGTTCGGTTGCCAGTACCGCCGCCGCACCGCAAATACTGCTCCCGGCACCGATCAGCCAGCTGGTCTGTTTATCCAGGCCAAATATTTTCTGCCCGATAAAGCAGGCCAGTAAAAAGGTGCTGGTCAGGGTCAGGACGTCAATGGCGATACCGCTAATGCCGACATCCGCAATCTGTGAAAAGGTGAGGCGAAAGCCGTAAAGAATGATCCCGAGGCGCAGCAGATGCTGCTTGGCAAAAATAACGCCGCCATCACAGGACTTCCAGATGTGCGGGTAAACGGTGTTACCCACGACCATGCCGAGCAGGATCGCCAGCGTTAAGGCGCTAAAACCGGCACCGGCGACGGCGGGAATGCTGCCGCCCCATAATGCCACACCGGTGACGACCGCGCTGAGCGCAAGACCCGGCACGAAGTGCCACAATGTACGATGATGCTGTAAGGTGATTTCTGACATAACCTTCTCCTTTGTCTGGCTAAAGGTTACGGCGCGCTGGTTTAAAAATAAAATTGATTATATACTTATAATCAATCTATATAAGTGGTAAGCAACCATGCACATTACTTTGCGTCAGCTGGAAGTTTTTGCCGAAGTGCTGAAAAGCGGGTCGACGACCCAGGCCTCGCAGATGCTTTCGCTTTCCCAGTCTGCGGTCAGCGCCGCGTTAACCGATCTTGAGGGCCAGTTGGGCGTGCAGCTCTTCGACAGGGTAGGGAAGCGGCTGGTGGTTAACGAACATGGCCGCCTGCTTTATCCCCGCGCGCTGGCGCTGCTGGAACAGGCAACGGAAATTGAACAACTCTTCCGGGAAGAGAACGGTGCCATCCGCGTGTATGCCAGCAGCACCATCGGGAACTATATCTTGCCGGAAGTGATTGCCCGCTATCGCCGGGATTTCCCGACCCTGCCGCTGGAGATGAGCGTGGGGAACAGTCAGGATGTGATTAATGCGGTAATCGATTTTCGCGTGGATATCGGTCTTATCGAAGGGCCATGCCATAACGTCGATATCATTGCGGAACCCTGGCTGGAAGATGAGCTGGTGGTCTTCGCCTCACCCGCCTCGTCGTTATTGCAGGGTGAAGTAACCCTGGAACGTCTGGCGCAGGCGCAGTGGATCCTGCGTGAGCAGGGCTCCGGCACGCGGGAAATTGTTGATTATCTGCTGCTCTCCCATTTGCCGCATTTCCAGCTGGGGATGGAGCTGGGCAACTCAGAGGCAATCAAGCATGCGGTGCGACATGGCCTTGGGATCAGCTGCCTTTCACGACGGGTCATTATTGAACAGCTTGAGGCCGGAACGCTGGTTGAAGTTCCGCTTCCGCTGCCCAAACTGGTGCGCACGTTGTGGTGTATTCACCATCGTCAGAAACATCTTTCCAGCTCGCTGCAGCGTTTTCTGCGCTATTGCGCCATGTAAAAGCGCCCCTCACCCCAATGGGGAGAGGGAAAAATTATGCTTTACTTATAATCCTGGCCGAGTCATGAAGCTCTCTTATAACTCAGTATTTCTGCCGGAAGGAACGCGGATCGTCTGCTACAATCGCGCCTCATTTATTAGATGGACAGCATTTTCACATGGTTTCAGAAACTAAAACCACAGAAGCGCCCGCGCTACGCCGCGAACTCAAGGCGCGTCACCTGACGATGATCGCCATCGGCGGCTCAATCGGTACAGGTCTTTTCGTTGCCTCCGGGGCAACCATTTCGGCAGCCGGCCCGGGTGGGGCACTTTTCTCTTATATCCTGATTGGCCTGATGGTCTACTTCCTGATGACCAGCCTGGGCGAACTGGCCGCGTACATGCCGGTATCCGGTTCGTTTTCGACCTACGGTCAGAAATACGTTGAAGAAGGCTTCGGCTTCGCGCTGGGCTGGAACTACTGGTACAACTGGGCGGTCACCATCGCCGTTGACCTTGTCGCCGCACAGCTGGTTATGACCTGGTGGTTCCCGGACACGCCAGGCTGGATCTGGAGTGCGTTGTTCCTCGCGGTCATCTTCCTGCTGAACTACATCTCCGTTCGCGGCTTTGGCGAAGCGGAATACTGGTTCTCTTTGATCAAAGTGGCAACCGTCATCATCTTTATCGTCGTCGGTGTGGCGATGATCGTTGGTATTTTCAAAGGGGCGGAACCGGCCGGGTGGAGCAACTGGACGATTGGCGATGCGCCGTTTGCCGGTGGTTTCTCGGCGATGATTGGCGTGGCGATGATTGTTGGCTTCTCCTTCCAGGGCACCGAGCTGATTGGTATTGCTGCCGGTGAGTCTGAAAACCCGGAGAAGAACATTCCGCGCGCGGTGCGTCAGGTATTCTGGCGTATTCTGCTGTTCTATGTGTTCGCGATCCTGATTATCAGCCTGATTATCCCATACACTGACCCAAGCCTGCTGCGAAACGATGTCAAAGACATCAGCGTCAGCCCGTTCACGCTGGTCTTCCAGCATGCCGGTCTGCTCTCTGCGGCGGCGGTGATGAACGCCGTTATCCTGACAGCGGTGCTGTCTGCGGGTAACTCCGGTATGTACGCCTCAACCCGTATGCTCTATACCCTGGCCTGTGACGGTAAAGCGCCGCGTATTTTCGCGAAACTGTCTCGTGGTGGTGTGCCGCGTAACGCGCTGTATGCCACAACGGTCATTGCTGGTCTGTGCTTCCTGACCTCCATGTTCGGTAACCAGACGGTCTACCTGTGGCTGCTCAACACCTCAGGTATGACGGGCTTTATTGCCTGGCTGGGGATTGCCATCAGCCACTACCGCTTCCGTCGCGGCTATGTGATGCAGGGACACGATCTGAACAACCTGCCGTACCGTTCCGGGTTCTTCCCGCTGGGGCCGATTTTCGCCTTCATTCTGTGTCTGATTATCACCCTGGGCCAGAACTATGAAGCGTTCCTGGCGGACACCATTGACTGGGGCGCCGTAACGGCCACCTACATTGGTATTCCGCTGTTCCTGGTGATCTGGTTTGGTTACAAGCTGATGAAAGGAACGCACTTCGTTCGCTACAGTGAAATGGAATTCCCTGAACGATTTAACAAATAAACCGCACTTCCTCTCTTTTAGCCCGCTCATTTGAGCGGGCTTTTTTATGGGGGATTAGAAGCTGTACGTCATGCCGACGGTATAGCGGCGGCCGTCGAGTACGGTGTCGTAGGTATCGTAATCAATCTGCTTATCAAGCACGTTGTAAACGCCTGCGGTGACCAGCAGGTTTTTATTCGCGTTATAGCGCAGACCGACATCAACCTGGGTGTAGGACGGTGTGCCCTGAGACATTGAGGTACGGCTCAGGTATTCAGACGTTTTACCGCGCAGGTTCAGACGGCTCCAGAACCCGACATCCGGCGTGGCCTGCCAGTCAAGGGTGGTGTTGAACATGTGCTTCGGCATTTTGTTCAGCGGCTTGCCAGAGAATTGGCCACTTTTCTGCTCCGATTCCGTGTAGGTGTAGTTGGCGGTCCAGTTCACATCACGGGTAATCTTCCAGCCGAAGGTGGATTCCACACCGCGCATGTTCGCTTTGTCCACATTGACGCGGTCGCTGACGAAATCATAGGTGTGATTACCAATGGTGCAGGCAGGATCGGCGCTGCTGTTACAGCGGCGCACTTCGGTGATCTTATCCTTGAAGTCGGTATTGAACAGCGTCACTCCGGCATTCAGATTGTCGCTGTTATCCCAGAGCAGGGCGATCTCTTCGCTCAGGCTCTTCTCCGGTTTCAGATCCGGATTGCCGACAATGATGCCATCAAGACGTCCACCGCCCGTTACCTGGCCCCAGCTGGCTGAAGACTGACGCAGATCCGGCGCACGGTAGCCAGCGGAGACGCCACCTTTTAGCGTCCACTGATCGGCCAGATGCCACACGCCATAGCCGCGTGGCGTCCAGTTGGTGCCGTAGTTTTGGTCTTTATCCATCCGCAGACCACCGGTCAGCGTAAAGCTGTCGGTCATCGCCCATTCATCTTCGGCAAATAGCGCCCAGCTCCAGCGCGTCAGTTTGTTGAGCCCATCAGCGGCTTGCAGCTGGTTGCCGTTATCGCGCAGTTTCTCATAACGATACTGCCCGCCGAGGGTCAATGTATGGTCACCCAGGAAGATCTGGTTCTGATTGTTGAACGTCGTGTTCCAGGATCGCATGTCGCGATCCGGGTTGTTGGTCTCTTCCTGCTGAATGTAGCTGGTGGTATTGAAGTCGTTGTAATAGCCGTTATGGGTTAATGCGTACGTCGTATGCTCGTAGCGCGTCTCACTCTTTGTGTTCGGTTTGCAGGTGTTGCCGCGGCAGGTTTCTGTCGCTTTGGACATGCCTGGCGTGCTGTTTCTGTCCTGAAGTTCACGGGCAAAATCGAGATCGAAATCATTCTGCTCGTCCGGGGTAAAGTTCAGCGTAATGCCACCGTTACGCATCTTCTGCTCGTTATACCCGTTGACGATTTTATCTTCCGCGCGGCGTGACAGCAGTCCCGTCACTTTTGCCCCCAGCAGGCCGTCAATCAGTGGGCCCGAGGCATAGGCGTTGGTCTGGAAAATATCGCCGGAATCATTGTTTTCCTGGAACGTGGCATCGCCATGTAAAGAGCCGGTCCAGGCTTTGGTATTCGACACTTTTTTGGTGATCACGTTGATCACACCGCCCATGGCGTCCGAGCCATACAGCGATGACATCGGGCCGCGGATCACTTCGATGCGTTCGATGGACTCCAGCGGCGGCAGCCAGCCTTGTTCAATACCCGCGTTATCGCTGTTTGGTCGCGTGCTGCGGGTACTGATACGTTTGCCGTTGACCAGGAACAGTGTGTACTGGGAAGCCATGCCGCGAATGCTGATATCGCTGCTGCTGCCCCCACCGGTGACGACCACGCCCGGTACATCTTTCAGCGCATCGGTGACGTCGCGGTACGCTTTGTCTTCAATTTGCTGTTTCGAAATTACGGATATCGAGGCGGGGGCATTCTGGATCTTTTGTTCAAACCCGGTGGCAGTGACGACAACGGTGTCCTGTTCGGCTGCGTGAACGACGTGGGAAAGTGTGGCGATGCCAACGGCGATAGCCAGTGCCTTAACGCGAGGTATAGTCATTTTGTACATTCCGTATAAATGAAAAAAACTCCATCGGGATAACCCTGATAACGCTATGTCTTTGTCTTGTAAAAACGCTTTGTGATGGAGAAGAGGCTCGAATTGTACAAAAGAATGTAGATTTGTAAACACAAATGATAATCGAAATCATTTGTGTTTGATGTGAAGGGCAGACTACTGAGGTGATTCACTCCGATGGCAGGGTATGCCCGGCACGCAGAGCGTCACCGGGCGAGAAGGGGATTTACCCGAACAAATGCTCCGCATGGAAGCGGAGGTGATCCTCAATAAAGGATGCAATGAAATAGTAGCTGTGGTCATATCCGGGCTGAATACGCAGCGTCAGCGGCCAGTCTTTCTGACGTGCGGCTTCAGCCAGCACGGCAGGCTGTAGTTGCCCGGCCAGGAACTGATCCGCATCACCTTGATCAACAAGCATCGGGATCGCATTTCCAGGCCGGCTCGCCAGCATCAGGGCACAGCTGTCCCACTCCTGCCAGCGTTGTGCGTCATCACCCAGATAGTTCGTGAAGGCTTTCTGCCCCCACGGTACCTGGGTGGGGTTCACTATTGGCGCAAACGCGGAAACGCTGGTGTATCTGCCAGGATTTTTTAGCGCCATGATCAACGCGCCGTGCCCACCCATGGAATGCCCGCTGATGGCACACCGGTTGCTTACTGCAAACTCACGCTGGATCAGGGCTGGCAGCTCGTCGGCAATATAGTCGTACATGCGGTAATGGCTCGCCCACGGCTGCTCTGTGGCGTTCAGATAGAACCCGGCCCCTTTGCCCAGATCATATCCGGCATCGTCCGCCACCTCATCGCCACGAGGGCTGGTGTCTGGCATCACCAGGGCGATACCCAGCTCGGCCGCCACACGCTGCGCGCCTGCTTTGGTGGTGAAATTCTCATCGTTACAGGTTAATCCCGAGAGCCAGAACAGAACCGGGGGCTTAACACCCTCTTCAGTGGGCGGCAGGAAAATGCTGAACGTCATGGCACAGTTCAGGACAGTGGAGTCGTGGCGCCAGCGCTGCTGTCGACCTTCAAAACAACGATGCTCTTCGAGCAGTTCCATGCAGGGCTCCTTAATGCGAATTGCTATTCATTCAACCCATAATACAGAGTTTTCATTTACCTGTGAGCAACTTTCACTTTCGCAAGACAGCGAGATCCTGCATCATAAATTTACTTTTTATTAACAACTGGAGCGGTCATGGCGCAGCGAATTGCGCTCAGTGGATTTGTGGTTCTGGTGGTAGCGATGGGAATTGGGCGCTTCGCGTTTACCCCTCAGGTGCCGCTGATGATTGCCGCCGGGCAACTCACGCTCACCAGCGCAGGTCTGGTGGCGGCGATGAACTATCTGGGCTATCTGGTGGGCGCATGGGATGCGATGCGCGCCCATCGCTTCGTTGAAACCCGCCTCTGGCTGGGTATTACTGGCGCTGTGGCGCTGACGCTGCTTTCCGCCGCCGCGGATAACGCGCTGGTACATGGTCTGCTGCGCTTTGTGATTGGCTGCATGAGCGGCTGGTCGATGGTGCTCATTGCCGCCTGGACCAACGAGCGGCTGGGGCAACTGGGTAAACCGGGTTTGAGCGCGGCCGTGTTTGCCGGGCCGGGCGCAGGTATCGCCCTGAGCGGACTGCTTGCGGTCTATATTCACGCAAAAGCGTTGTCGGCCGGGGCCGCATGGCAGATTTACGGCGTGCTGGCACTGGTGCTTATCGCACTGGTTGCTCGCTATTTACCGCGTGCCGGGCAACTGCACCGGCCGGGCAGCGCGCCTGAACCCCTTATTCTGACGAAAGATTTGAAGTGCCTGGTCTGGAGCTACAGCCTGGCCGGATTTGGCTACATCCTGCCTGCAACATTTTTATCACAAATGGCGGCCGTGCGTTTTCCCGGCAGCCTGTTTGCACAGTTTGTCTGGCCGATATTTGGCGCTGCCGCTGTTGTGGGGATTGTGCTCAGTATCGTTTTGCGCCACACCTCTACCTCGAACCGCAGGCTGGCTATCGTGCTGTGGTTACAGGGGGCGGGTGTGCTGGCGGCGTGGCTACTGCCGGGAATTGGCGGCTTGCTGACGGGTGGCCTGCTGGTCGGCGGCGGATTCCTGTGTGCCGTTCAGCTTTCTTTACTCTACGGGCGCGAGCTGGCACCCGAACATACCCGCTATATGGCGGGGCTGCTGACTACCGGTTATGCCATTGGACAGCTGGTGGGGCCGATGACCTCGGCGTTATCCACCTGGCTTACCCACAAGCTTGAGCCTGCGCTGGGGCTGGCGGGCATTGCGCTGTTCATTGCGGGCGCGCTGGTGTGGAACCGTCAGGCCGAAAGGCAGCAGCAATTGCAATAATTATCGTCGTGAATACTGGATTATGTGCGCGGCCTCACGCACAATGAGCGCACACTTTTGCCACAACGAGGGCAAAAGACGCCACACCTGCAGGAGAAAAGAATGTCATCACTCAGTAAAGAAGCGGCCCTTGTCCACGAGGCCCTGGTTGCGCGCGGTCTTGAAACGCCACTGCGTCCACCCGTTCAGGAAGTGGATAATGAAACCCGTAAACGTCTGATTGCCGGGCACATGACCGAGATCATGCAACTGCTAAATCTCGATCTGAGCGACGACAGTCTGATGGAAACGCCGCATCGCATCGCAAAAATGTATGTCGACGAAATTTTCTCCGGCCTGGACTACGCCAACTTTCCGAAAATCACCGTCATTGAAAACAAAATGAAGGTGGATGAGATGGTGACGGTGCGCGATATTACGCTGACCAGCACCTGCGAGCACCACTTCGTGACCATCGACGGTAAAGCGACCGTGGCTTACATTCCAAAAGATACGGTGATTGGTCTGTCCAAAATCAACCGTATCGTGCAGTTCTTTGCCCAACGCCCACAGGTGCAGGAGCGTCTGACGCAGCAGATCCTGACCGCGCTGCAAACGCTGCTGGGCACCAATAACGTCGCGGTCTCCATTGACGCGGTTCACTACTGCGTGAAGGCGCGCGGTGTACGTGATGCCACCAGTGCGACCACCACCACGTCGCTGGGCGGTCTGTTTAAATCCAGCCAGAACACCCGCCAGGAGTTCCTGCGCGCCGTGCGTCACCACAACTAATCTGACAGGGCAGGGACCATGGAGCGAAACGTCACGCTCGATTTTGTTCGCGGCGTCGCCATTCTCGGTATCCTGCTGCTTAATATCAGCGCCTTCGGTCTGCCGAAGGCCGCTTATCTCAACCCCGCCTGGTATGGCGAGATCACCCGTCGCGATGCCTGGACGTGGGCAATCCTCGATCTCTTTGCTCAGGTGAAATTCCTCACCCTCTTTGCGCTGCTGTTTGGCGCCGGTCTGCAACTGCTGCTCAAACGCGGCACCCGGTGGATCCAGTCACGTCTGACCCTGCTGGTGCTCCTTGGCTTTATTCACGGCCTGTTCTTCTGGGACGGTGATATTCTTCTCGCCTATGGATTAGTCGGGCTGATTTGCTGGCGACTCATCCGTGATGCGCATAGCGTCAAAAGCCTGTTTAACACCGGCGTGATGCTCTATGTCATGGGGCTTGGGGTGCTGCTGTTGCTGGGCATGATCGCCGGCGACGCAACAAGCCGCTCGTGGATACCGGACGCCGCCAACCTGCAGTATGAGCAGTTCTGGAAGCTAAAAGGCGGCGCGGAAGCGATAAGCAATCGCGCGGATATGCTGGGCGATAACCTGCTGGCACTGGGGGCGCAATACGGCTGGCAGCTGGCGGGGATGATGCTGATGGGTGCATCCCTGATGCGCACCGGCTGGCTGAAAGGGGAATTTAGCCTGCGCCACTATCGTCGCACAGGCGTCTTGCTGGTGCTGCTGGGCGTGGCGATCAATCTCCCGGCGGTGATTGCGCAGTGGCATCTACACTGGGATTACCGCTGGTGCGCTTTCCTGCTGCAGGTTCCGCGCGAGCTCGGTGCCCCGTTCCAGACCATCGGCTACGCCGCGCTCATCTATGGCTTCTGGCCGCAGCTCTCCCGCCTCTGGATTGTCAGTGCCGTTGCCTGCGTTGGCCGCATGGCGTTAAGCAATTACATTTTGCAGACCCTCATCTGTACCACGCTGTTCTATCGATTTGGCCTGTTTATGAAATTCGACCGCCTTACGCTGGTGGCGTTTGTTCTTCCGGTCTGGACGATAAACCTGGCGTTTTCGGTTATCTGGCTGCGGTATTTCCGCCAGGGGCCGCTGGAGTGGGCGTGGCGTCAGTTAACCGCAAAAGCGTCAGGTGTTTCATTGAATAATACATCCAGATAACGATCTGGATCACAATCATTAACAAAATGGATGTAACCGTTTTCATCTGTGTGAGCTTCTTCACGTAGTCCCCTTTCTCTCGCTGCCAAAATAGCCACCTTGCTAAACACAGGGGGTGTCTGTGAGTTGCTGCAATCCTTTTAAGGATGGTGAATATGATCACCATTCGTGACGTCGCCCGTCAGGCGGGCGTTTCTGTGGCCACCGTCTCTCGCGTGCTGAACAACAGCGCGCTGGTCAGCCCTGAAACCCGTGAAACCGTAATGAAAGCCGTGACCCAACTGGGTTACCGCCCCAATGCTAATGCGCAGGCGCTGGCTACGCAGGTCAGTGACACCATTGGCGTGGTAGTGATGGACGTGTCGGATGCGTTTTTTGGCGCGCTGGTGAAAGCGGTGGATGTTGTTGCCCAGCAGCACCAAAAGTATGTGCTGATCGGCAACAGCTATCATGAAGCAGAAAAAGAGCGCTATGCCATCGAAGTGCTGATCCGCCAGCGTTGTAACGCGCTGATTGTGCATTCAAAAGCCCTGAGTGATGAGGAGCTTGCCGGATTTATGGAGCAAATCCCCGGCATGGTGCTCATCAACCGGATTGTGCCCGGTTATGCCCACCGTTGCGTGGGGCTGGATAACGTGAGTGGCGCCATGATGGCCACGCGCATGCTGATTAATAACGGGCACCAGCGAATCGGTTATCTGGCCTCCAGCCACGCGATTGAGGACGACGAACTGCGTCGCGAAGGCTGGCAAAACGCCCTGAAAGAGCACGGCATTGTGCCTGCTGAAAGCTGGGTAGGCACCGGTACCCCGGACATGCAGGGAGGGGAGGCGGCGATGGTTGAGCTGCTGGGCCGTAACCTGCAGCTCTCCGCGGTGTTTGCCTACAACGACAGTATGGCTGCCGGAGCACTGACGGCATTAAAAGATAACGGCATTGCGGTGCCACAGCATTTGTCGTTGATCGGTTTTGACGATATTCCCATTGCCCGTTACACCGACCCGCAGCTGACAACGGTACGCTATCCCATTGTCTCGATGGCCAAACTGGCGACTGAGCTGGCGTTACAGGGCGCGGCAGGGCTGCTTGATACGGGAGCAACACACTGTTTCATGCCGACATTAGTGCGCCGCCATTCGGTCTCTGCCCGGCAAATTGTGGTTCCGATCACTAACTGATAAAGCCAGCTGATGTAACCGTTTTCAATCTGTGAGTAAATTCACAGTATCTTAACAAGGCGCTGACTATGATGTCAGCGTTTTAGGGGCTGAAACGCTATGTAACAGTGATTATTCACTTTCACTATAGCCAACGTGCCGCAAACAACGAATAAAACGCATTTCTGGAGCGTTACCGAACACGGAAGATAGAAATTTTATAAGTGAACTTCGGCTGTCAGTAACGTTTTATTAACACCTGCCCGCCGATCGTTATTCACAAGAACTACCCTGCATAAAAAAAACCGGAGATACCATGAATAAGAAGGTGTTGACTCTGTCTGCTGTAATGGCAAGCATGCTTTTTGGTGCAGCAGCGCACGCTGCGGATACCCGTATTGGTGTGACTATCTATAAATACGACGACAACTTCATGTCTGTTGTGCGTAAAGCGATCGAGAAAGATGCTAAAGCAGCGCCAGATGTTCAGCTGCTGATGAATGACTCCCAGAACGACCAGTCCAAACAGAACGATCAGATTGACGTCCTGCTGGCAAAAGGCGTGAAGGCACTGGCAATCAACCTGGTTGACCCGGCTGCTGCAGGCACAGTTATCGAGAAAGCGCGCGGCCAGAACGTGCCAATCGTCTTCTTCAACAAAGAACCTTCCCGTAAAGCGCTGGACAGCTATGACAAAGCGTATTACGTCGGTACTGACTCCAAAGAGTCCGGTATTATTCAGGGCGATCTGATCGCGAAACACTGGGCGGCCAACCCGAACTGGGATCTGAACAAAGACGGCCAGATCCAGTTTGTGCTGCTGAAAGGCGAGCCAGGCCACCCGGATGCTGAAGCGCGTACCACTTACGTTGTCAAAGAGCTGAACGACAAAGGTCTGAAAACCCAGCAGCTGGCTTTAGATACCGCGATGTGGGATACCGCTCAGGCGAAAGATAAAATGGACGCGTGGCTGTCTGGTCCTAACGCGAACAAAATTGAAGTGGTTATCGCTAACAACGACGCGATGGCAATGGGTGCGGTAGAAGCCCTGAAAGCACACAACAAATCCTCTATCCCTGTGTTCGGCGTGGATGCGCTGCCAGAAGCGCTGGCACTGGTGAAATCAGGTGCGATGGCCGGTACCGTGCTGAACGATGCCAACAACCAGGCGAAAGCCACCTTCGATCTGGCGAAAAACCTGGCCGACGGTAAAGGTGCGGCTGATGGCACCAACTGGAAAATCGACAATAAAATCGTTCGCGTACCTTACGTGGGCGTAGACCAGTCCAACCTGGCTGAGTTTATCGGTAAATAAGATAGTTAGTTATGTCTCCACAGGGCGCAACATGTTGCGCCCTTTTATAACGCGATATGCGAGGCCAACAAGGTATAATTATGGTCAGCACAACTACTCCGTCGTCCGGTGAATTCTTGTTGGAAATGAACGGCATCAACAAGTCGTTTCCCGGTGTTAAGGCACTCGATAATGTTAATTTAAAAGTTCGGCCTCATTCAATTCATGCCTTAATGGGTGAAAACGGTGCCGGTAAATCAACATTATTAAAATGTCTTTTTGGGATCTATCAAAAAGATTCTGGCAGCATTCTTTTTCAGGGGAAAGAGATCGATTTCCATTCAGCGAAAGAAGCACTGGAAAACGGTATCTCTATGGTTCACCAGGAATTGAACCTGGTACTGCAACGCTCGGTAATGGATAATATGTGGTTGGGACGTTATCCAACCAAAGGTGTTTTTGTCGATCAGGACAAAATGTACCGTGACACCAAAGCCATTTTCGATGAGCTGGATATTGATATCGATCCGCGCGCCCGCGTGGGAACATTATCCGTCTCGCAAATGCAGATGATCGAAATTGCTAAAGCGTTCTCCTATGATGCCAAAATTGTCATCATGGATGAACCGACATCGTCATTAACGGAAAAAGAGGTTAACCACCTTTTTACCATTATTCGTAAGCTAAAAGATCGCGGCTGCGGCATTGTTTATATCTCCCATAAAATGGAAGAGATCTTCCAGCTGTGTGATGAGATAACCATCCTGCGCGACGGTCAGTGGATTGCCACTCAGCCTCTCGAAGGGCTGGACATGGACAAGATCATCGCCATGATGGTGGGCCGTTCCCTGAACCAGCGTTTCCCGGACAAAGAGAACAAGCCGGGTGAGGTGATCCTTGAGGTGCGTAATCTGACCTCGCTGCGTCAGCCCTCTATTCGCGACGTCTCCTTCGACCTGCACAAGGGCGAAATTCTGGGCATTGCAGGCCTGGTCGGGGCAAAACGTACCGATATCGTCGAAACCCTGTTTGGTATTCGCGAGAAAGCCGAAGGCACCATCACGCTGCACGGTAAGAAAATTAACAACCACAACGCCAACGAAGCTATTAATAATGGTTTTGCACTGGTGACGGAAGAGCGTCGTTCGACCGGTATTTATGCCTATCTGGATATTAACTTTAACTCGTTAATTTCTAATATCCGCAACTATAAAAACAAAGTGGGTCTGCTGGATAATTCCCGCATGAAGAGTGATACCCAGTGGGTTATTGACTCTATGCGCGTAAAAACGCCGGGGCATCGTACGCAAATTGGTTCGTTGTCGGGCGGTAACCAGCAAAAAGTCATTATCGGTCGTTGGTTATTAACGCAGCCAGAAATTCTGATGCTGGATGAACCAACCCGCGGTATTGACGTCGGCGCGAAGTTTGAAATTTATCAGCTGATCGCTGAACTGGCGAAAAAGGATAAAGGGATCATTATTATCTCTTCCGAAATGCCGGAATTGTTAGGGATCACAGACCGTATTCTGGTTATGAGCAATGGTCTCGTTGCCGGTATTGTTGACACGAAAACGACAACGCAAAACGAAATCTTGCGTTTAGCGTCTTTGCACCTTTAAGATCAGGGGCTCCTCATGAGTGCGTTAAATAAAAAAAGTTTTCTCACTTATCTGAAAGAAGGCGGTATTTACGTTGTTCTTTTAGTATTGCTGGCCATTATCATTTTCCAGGACCCTACGTTCTTAAGTCTGCTGAACCTGAGTAACATTCTGACTCAGTCTTCCGTGCGTATTATCATCGCGCTGGGCGTGGCGGGGCTCATCGTCACCCAGGGGACTGACCTTTCCGCAGGGCGCCAGGTCGGCCTGGCGGCGGTGATCGCGGCAACCCTGTTGCAGTCGATGGAAAACGCCAACAAGGTGTTCCCGGAAATGGCGACCATGCCCATTTTCGTGGTGATCCTGATTGTCTGCGCCATCGGTGCGGTGATTGGTCTGATCAACGGTATCATCATCGCTTACCTGAACGTGACGCCATTTATCACCACCCTGGGTACGATGATCATCGTTTACGGTATCAACTCCCTGTACTACGACTTCGTCGGTGCGTCCCCCATCTCGGGCTTCGACAGCGGTTTCTCGACCTTCACGCAAGGATTTATTGCGCTGGGCAGCTTCCGCCTGTCGTACATCACTTTCTACGCGTTGATTGCGGTGGCGTTCGTCTGGATCCTGTGGAACAAAACCCGCTTTGGTAAGAACATCTTCGCCATCGGGGGCAACCCGGAAGCAGCGAAAGTGTCCGGCGTGAACGTGGCCCTGAACCTGCTGATGATTTATGCCCTGTCCGGTGTGTTCTATGCCTTCGGCGGGATGCTGGAAGCGGGCCGTATCGGCTCTGCCACCAACAACCTCGGCTTTATGTACGAACTGGATGCGATTGCCGCCTGCGTGGTGGGCGGGGTCTCCTTCAGCGGCGGTGTGGGTACCGTGCTCGGCGTGGTCACCGGTGTGATCATCTTTACGGTCATCAACTATGGTCTGACCTACATCGGCGTGAACCCGTACTGGCAGTACATCATCAAGGGCGCCATTATCATCTTCGCGGTTGCGCTGGATTCACTGAAATACGCGCGTAAGAAATAATTATCAGGCGCATAAATAAAACCCGCTGCCCGTGACGGCATGCGGGTTTTTTACGTGAAAAGTGAAGCTATAAGCGATTTGGAAATGGGCACCAGTCCGGTTTGAAGCCCAAAGGGTTTAAAGATTTTATTTATAATGTCAGCTGAATAATTACCTCTGCCATTTTCTACATCCGACAATGTTTTCCGGGATACGCTGACCAGCTTTGCATATTCATCCTGCTTCATCCCCAACACTTCGACCCTGAGTCTTTTCAGCGCCTCACCCTGTGTGATTTTACCCAGTAAAATGTCCCGTATGGCTGCATGCAGTACAGCCTGGCGATCAAGAGTACTAATCCGTGTTAAGCCTGATGAAACGCGTTGCCTCTTTACTACCGATGACTTGTCCGGATCTTCATCCTCATCATGACGTCGCTTTTCATTTACGCTGCGTACCCGGGCTAATGTTTGTAGAAGCTCTGATTCAGATTTATTAGATGTTTTCATAATAAACCCCAACGAGAAAGTTTATTCGGAATATAGCGAAAACCAATCGCGGGCATTTCCATTATCTGGTCGGGAACGCCTCGCGCCTCCAGCCTTTCCGGGAGATCGATGAGCTGGACGGCTGTCTCATGCAGAGCGTCAAGTAAAGTTGTGGGAGGGATCCACTCCGCCAGCGCTTGCGCGATTGCGTTGAAATTATAATCCCCCCCAGATTCACAAGATAATGACCACTTCAGGGTTCGCGGTATCCCCTCTGGATCGGCTTTCATTGGAGCAAAGTCATAAACAGGGGAGAGCATAATGTGATTTTCAGCTTTCACAAAGGCGGTATTTCGCCCATGGTTGTCACTATTCCCAAAAATAATATTTAACAGATCGCGACGTACCCATTCTGTTACAAAACCGGGGATATCAAATTGATAGCCCTGCTGCTGAACCATATGGCTGGAGGTAATTTTATTAATTAACGCGCGCAGCGTTGCCTCATGATCCAGGAGAGTACCGGGTGCTTTTTGTAATAGTGAATACACCGATTCCATACCCAGCCTGATCAGTTGATCCTGCTCATTTCTCACTATGTCGAAACGTGGCAACCACAGCGAAGGATAGTGGCTACCTTCTTCAAGGCGCATTGTGTCCACTGGGATCGTGGAAAAGCCCATCGCGTTAAGCTCATGGTAATAATGAAATTCAGCCCGGAGAATATTACAATCAACTTCTGTTCTGTTTCCGCGTGGATATTTAACCAAATAATAGCGGTCCCGGTTATCCGGTTCGTTTTGCCAGGTATCGATCCATATGGCATCCGTTTCACTACAGCGCAGCAACAGTTTCGGCGCTTCACCCCCAGCGCCGGTTGCACCACCCGCCGCCGCGCCTCTTTCCTGGGCATAATCCAGAAAATCTGCCGCACGATCGATGACGTCCGCAACCGTAAACGTTTTAGTGCGTGCGAATTCATTCCATTCAGGAACGGATTCTTTTATACGCAAATTCCCGACAGGGGACATTGTGCCAAATTTCAACAATAAAAAATTCTGCTGACCAACAGGCAACTCACTGATATCGAGTGCATTTATCCAATAACGGCGACTGGCTCCGGCAGGAATGATATCGTCGATAAATCGCAGCCAGCCCGGTTGACCCTGGTCATCAAAAAAGAGTGATACAGGGTGGTTGACTGAGACCGCGTGAAAATCATCATAGTCAAGAAAATTAATTGCATACTCAGTAAGATAGTCTAACTGTGTGGTGTTCCAGTCATTGTTTTCGCTTCCCGGATATTTGATGAGGGCGATATCCGTCCATGTTTCATTCAGATATGCTTGTACGGTTAACGTCTCCATCTCACCTCCATAAAACGGCAATGAGTAAAATATTACTCATTGTTAATGAAAATGGCAACTAGCGCCACTTATATCACTCATTAGGTAGCTGATGACAGAGTAGTGCGTGTTATATCACGCATTATAGAATTCGATTACTTTTTCTTCTGCATATCCAGCAGCTGCTCCGGCGTCACCGCCGGATAACCCTGCGCATCTTCCGGCACTTCATGCATGGCCGGAATTGGCACCAGGGGGCCTAAAAAGCGCGGTTCACGTTTGAAGATATAGAGATCGGCCAGCGCGCCAAAGCGAGCGCCAAACTCACGCACGCGCACGCTCAGCATATCTTTTGGCGAGGGCACCGCATAACACTGCGCCTGAATGCCCATGTGCAGCGCGATAAACAGCGCACGCTCGCAGTGGAAGCGCTGGGTGATGATGATGAAGTCGTTGGTGTCGAACACTTTGCGCGTGCGCACGATGGAGTCGAGCGTGCGGAACCCGGCGTAGTCGAGCACGATATCTGCCGGATCAACGCCTGCGGCAATCAGGTCTTTGCGCATGGTGACCGGTTCGTTGTAGCTTTGCAGCGCATTATCGCCGCTTAACAGCAGGTAATTGACCTTGCCGCTGTTGTAGGCGTTGAGCGCGCCCTGAATGCGGTAGCGGTAATACTGATTGATGACGCCGGTGCGGTAATACTTCGCGGTGCCGAGCACCACACCCACCTGGCGATAGGGCAGGTCCTGCAGGTCATCAAAAATGTAGGGGGCCGTTTTCCAGCTCATCCAGCGGTCGAGACCCAGCACGATCAACAGCAGTATGCCGACCAGGACAGACAGGCTGTAAAAAACGCGCTTTAACATGCAGATGGCTCGTACCGAAGGTGAATTTAACTCAGGCTACTGTACCCGCCTGGTTAGCGCAAGAAACAGCGCATCAACTGAAGGCTTTTTCAGCAAAACGGGCGGGCATGTCTGCCCGCCAGAAGGATCACGCCAGCAATACACGCTCGATTGACGTGCAGCCCAGCGCTTTCAGGGTGGCGGCGGTGGCATCCCATTGAATCAGCGGTGCATCGGCAATTTCTGCCAGAATGGCGCGCTGAATATCCGGGTAGTCATAGCCGTTCAGGCTCAGCAGGTTCAGTGCGCCCTGCAGCGGTGGCAGCGTTGGGTTAAACGCGGCGTTTTCGGCATAGCTGCCGCTAAAAATACGCCCATCGCGGCATTGCAGTGCCACGCCGCTCGGGGACTTGCTGTACGGCGTATGGCTCTTGTTGGCAGCGCGAATGGCCGCCTGGGTCAGGTCATCACCGGTCAGCGTGTAACCGTGATCCTGCTCGTCCATCAGCAGGGTTTTGATTTCAAGATCTTTCGGACCAAAGGCGTCAGGCAGGTAGTCGCCCAGCGTGTGCGGCGCGCGACCCGGCAGATTGATGCGCAGCTGCAGCCCGCTGTTCAGTTCATTCATAAACTGACGGCAGTGCCCGCACGGGGTGTAGTTCACGGTAATGGCGCTCAGGGCCTTTTCGCCGCGCAGCCAGGCGTGGCTGATGGCGCTCTGTTCCGCATGAACAGTCTGCTGCATGGTTGCGCCCAGGAACTCCATGTTTCCGCCGAAGTACCAGGTTCCGCTGACGCCGCGCGCAATGGCGCCAACGTTAAAGTGGGAAAGATCGGCACGTGCACAGGCGGCAGCCAGCGGCAACAATGCGAAAGCCAGCGCGTCTTCGTCAAGATCCGTGGCCTGTTTCAGCGTGGTGATCTGCTCAGCGGTGAGCAGGGCGGGGAAATGCTCATCCGCCAGAATCGGGGCCAGAGCTGATTGCAAATTCTCTGCAAGCCGGGCGAAAGCCGCTTGAAAACGTGGATGCATGGCGTTTGCCTCATAAAGGTTAATGGATCGGTAGTGTACGGAGCCGCTGGGGCTTTATATGTGATCCATATCTCATTATGTATGCAACTTATGAAAACAAAATGAAATTTGCGCGACGCATCGCAAATTTTAGCCCATCACCGCCAGAATCACGGGGAAAATGAACGGCGCCATCAGCGAGGTCATGATTCCGCAGATCACCAGTGCCAGCGAGCTGAACGCGCCCTCCTGGTAATCCAGCTCCGCACAGCGGGCGGTGCCCAGCGCGTGCGACGCGGTGCCCATCGCCAGACCGCGTGCGGCTTTGGTATGAATGCGCATGACATTGAGCAGGGTATGGCCAAACACGGCGCCCAGAATGCCGACAAAGATCACGCACATGGCGCTGATGGCAGGAATGCCGCCGAGGCTGCCGCCCACGGCCATGGCGATAGGCGTGGTCACCGATTTCGGCAGAATAGAGGCGGCAATTTGCGCAGAGGCCCCCATCAGCAGTGCGACTGAAGTACCGGTGATCATCGCCACCAGGCTCCCCACAAAACAGATGGTAATAATGGATTTCCAGCGGGCGCGGATCTGGTGCAGCTGTTCATATAAAGGAAACGCGAGGGCGACCACGGCGGGTTGCAGCAGGTCGTTTAAAATTTTGCTCCCGGCAAAGTAGCGTTCGTAAGGAATACCGGTAAGCAGCAGGAACGGGATAATCACCACCATCGCCACCAGCAACGGGTTAAGCAGCGGCATCTTGAACCGGGCGGCAAGTTTGCGTGCCGCGAAGAATACCGCCAGGGTTAATGGCAGCGACCACCAGATATTGGCCATCATTGTTTTGTTCCTTTCTGTCCAACCACTTTACGTTCGCCATGTACCAGATGCGAACTCCAGCTAACCACAAGGAAAACCACCAGCGTACTGACTGCGCAGGAGACGACAATCGGGCCGAACTGGGCTTTAAGCAGATCGAAGTACTGCATGACCCCGACGCCAATCGGCACGAACAGCAGCGCCATATAGCGAATAAGAACGAAGCAGCCGGGGTTGACCCACTTAGCGGGCAGAATTTGCAACGCCAGCAGAACAAAGAGGATCAACATGCCGATAATGCTGCCGGGAATGGTGATAGGAAGCAGGGAAGCGATGAAAATCCCGGCGTACAGGCAGGCGTAAATCAGGACGAATGCGCGCAGATATTGCCAGATAATGTTCAATGATTTTCTCATGGTTAAAATCCTTGCTGAAACGCATTCATCATACAATTAAACCTGAAAGTGTGCCATGGATCACATCATGAATTTTAAGCATACCCGTCATTCCAGAATAGAACGTCGTGCTTTCAACATACATACAGAGCGATTACTATAGCGCGTCTTTTTTCACAGGTACTGCTATGCGTGTTTTACTGGCCCCAATGGAAGGCGTGCTCGACTCCCTCGTGCGCGAACTTCTGACCGAGGTGAACGATTACGATCTCTGCGTGACGGAGTTTTTGCGCGTGGTCGATATGTTGTTGCCGGTAAAATCGTTCTACAGACTCTGCCCGGAGCTGCACCGCCAGAGCCGGACCACCTCCGGCACGCTGGTGCGTATTCAACTGCTGGGCCAGTATCCTGAATGGCTGGCGGAGAACGCCGCCCGTGCCGTCGAGCTCGGCTCTTACGGGGTCGATCTCAACTGTGGCTGCCCGTCGAAGCTGGTGAACGGCAGCGGCGGCGGGGCGACGCTGCTGAAAGATCCTGAGCTGATTTACCGTGGCGCGAAAGCGATGCGTGAAGCCGTGCCTGCGCATTTGCCGGTGACGGTGAAAGTGCGCCTGGGCTGGGACAGCGACGCGCGGCAGTTTGAAATTGCCGATGCAGTACAGCAGGCCGGGGCTACTGAACTGGTGGTGCATGGCCGCACCAAAGAAGATGGCTACAAAGCCGAGCGCATTAACTGGCAGGCAATTGGTGAGATCCGTAAACGCCTCAGCATTCCGGTGATCGCCAACGGTGAAATCTGGGATTACGAGAGCGCGCAGGCCTGTCTCAAGGCCACTGGCTGCGAGGCGGTGATGATCGGCCGCGGGGCATTGAATGTGCCTAACCTTAGCCGGGTGATTAAATATAACGAGCCGCGTATGCCGTGGGCTGATGTTGTGACGCTGCTGCAAAAATATAGCCGTCTGGAAAAGCAGGGCGACACCGGGCTATATCACGTGGCGCGCATCAAACAGTGGCTCAGCTATTTACGCAAAGAGTACGATGAAGCGCTGGGGTTATTTCAGGAGATTCGGACATTACAGACTTCTGCGGATATTGCGCGGGTGATCCAGGCAAAATAATAAGCGTGTGACCGCAATTATCGCTGTGAAGCGCTGGACCAGACGCATGGGCTGGTTGACCTTTGCCCGGCGCGGTGCCGGGCAAAAGAATCAGAAAATCATCTTGAATACACCCGTTACCACCAGCAGTCCTATCAGAAATATAATTAAAATGACCCACAATAATATTTTCATTCCCTTCTCCTGCGTATGTATGTCAACAGTAAGTGTAGCAGGCGATTTATAATTAAGATGAATTTGTTAATTTGACTTATTCTCGGCATGTATAATTTTCTAATTACAAAAATGTATGACAATTTGCGCATTGCCACGCATTACTAAAAAAAAGAGAGGTATCAGGCGTACTTTGCGCCTTTATTTTTTGGCGTGAATGGCGTAATGAAACGTTTTCTTATTTTATCTCTGAGTGCTCCCTTTGCCGTTATTCTGGCCGGCTGTGCGCCGCAACATGCCACGGTAACTCCCTTTAATACCCAGTCACTCACGGCGTCGGTTAATACGGTGCTGCCTCATCAGGACTGGCCGAAAAATGCATGGTGGAAAGCGTATAACGATCCGCAGCTTGATAAGCTAATTGCCAAAGCATTAAGCGATGCGCCGGATATGCAGATTGCCCGTCAGCGTATTACCCTTGCCGAAGCCCAGGCCAAAGCAGCCCTGGCGGCCGACGGCCCGCAAATTGATTTTTCGGCCGATGCCGAACGTCAGAAAATGTCCGCTGAAGGGCTGATGGGGCCCTTTGCCATAACCGACCCGGCTGCGGGCACCACCGGCCCCTGGTATACCAACGGTACCTTTGGTCTGACTGCGGGCTGGGATCTGGATTTGTGGGGCAAAAATCGCGCCCGGTTGGAGGCCCGGATAGGCAAGGTGAATGCACAAAAAGCGGAGCTTGAGCAGACCCGTCAACTGCTTGCCAGCAGCGTGGCGCGGCTCTACTGGGACTGGCAAACTCAGGCCGCCGTAGAGGAGGTCCTCACGCAGATCAAATCCCAACAGGACAATATCATCGGTGCCGATCGCGAGCTGTATCAGCACGGGATCACCTCCTCTGTGGAAGGTGTCGAAACCGACATCAGTGCCAGCAAAACCGAAGAGCAGATCGCAGAGGTTCACGGCAAAATGAAAGCCATCGAGGCGCGTTTGAACGCGTTGACTAATACCCCCGCGCTGGCGCTCACACGGCATGCCTTACCGACGGTTGAAGCGTCGTTACCATCGACGCTGGGGTATGAACTGCTGGCCCGACGGCCGGATCTGCAGGCGGCGCACTGGTATATCGAAGCGTCAATGAGCGAGGTCGATGCCGCCAGAGCGGCGTTTTATCCTGATGTGAATCTGATGGCGTTTTTACAACAGGATGCCCTGCACCTGAGCGATCTGTTCCGTTCTTCAGCCCAGCAAATGGGGGTGAGCGCCGGGCTGACTCTACCCATTTTTGACAGCGGCAGGCTGAACGCGCAGCTGGATATTGCCCAGGCGCAGAACAATCTGTCGGTGGCGAACTACAACAAGGCGGTGGTGGATGCCGTGAACCAGGTGGCGCGCACGGCCAGCGAAGTAGAAATGCTGACGGCGAAAAATCAGCATCAGCAGCAGGTAGAAAAAGATGCGGCGCGCGTGGTAGCGCTGGCGCAGGCACGTTTTAGCGCCGAAATTATTGCCGGCTCGCGCGTCAGTGAAGCCAGAATTCCAGCGCTGAAGGAACATCTCGCCGGATTGATGCTGCAGGGCGAGTATATCGACGCCACGCTACAGCTCACCTCCGCGCTGGGTGGTGGTTATCATCATGGCTAATCAGGGTCATTATCTATACTTACCTCTTTGCCGTTCTTCAGGAGGTGAGTATGACCAAAGTAGCGATTGTTACCGCATCGGATTCCGGGATTGGTAAAACCACGGCCCTGATGCTGGCTGAACGTGGGTTTGATATTGGCGTCACCTGGCACTCTGATGAACAAGGGGCGCGGGATACCTGCCGCGAAGTGGAGGCGCAGGGACGGCGGGCTGAAGCTATCCACCTTGATCTAAGCACCCTGCCACAGGGCGCGCAGGCGATAGAAACGTTAATTGCCCGTTTTGGTCGCCTGGACGTGCTGGTTAACAATGCGGGTGCGATGACCAAAGCGCCCTTCCTGGATATGCCGTTTGACGAGTGGCGAAACATTTTCACCGTCGATGTGGACGGTGCGTTTCTCTGTTCGCAGATTGCCGCACGTAAAATGGTGGAGCAGGGGGAAGGAGGGCGAATCGTCAATATCACCTCGGTGCATGAACATACGCCGCTGCCGGAAGCCAGCGCCTATACCGCCGCAAAACATGCGCTGGGAGGATTAACCAAATCGATGGCGCTGGAACTGGTGCAGCACAACATTCTGGTGAATGCCGTTGCGCCGGGGGCGATTGCCACACCGATGAATGATATGGACGAGAGTGAAGTGAAGGAAGGGTCGATGCCAGCGATCCCGCTAGCAAGACCGGGATATACCAAAGAGATCGCCAGTCTGGTGGCGTGGTTATGCGACAGCGACGCCAGCTACACCACCGGGCAGTCGTTTATCGTCGATGGCGGGTTTATGCTGGCGAATCCGCAATTTAAGCCGGCGGGGTAGCTTCCCCTCACCCCGTGGGAGAGGGCGTTTTAAGTTCCCTCTCCACGTGGGAGAGGGTTAGGGTGAGGGCAACAGACCGCACTCACTCCTCATCCTGCTTCTTCTCTCTGTGCCGCATCCACAGCCTGACTCCAATCACCGCCACAACCACCAGAATCAGCCACGCCCAGTGCTTCAGATGCTGGTCAAGGTTATGCAGCCACGGGCCAATCACTTCTCCACCCACGTAACCGAGCGTGGTAAAGATCAGCGCCCAGGCGCACGCGCCAATCACGTTCAGCGGCAGGAAAATTTTCGGCGGCAGGCGGCTGGCGCCAATCAATATCGGCCCGATAATCCGAAAGCCGTACATAAAGCGGGTGCCAATCACAAACAGGTAAGGGTGGCGCTGGATCAGCCGCTGCGCGCGGTTAATTTTCTTCTTGTGCTTAGCGAAACGCTTAAGCAGCGTCGGCCCAAAACGCAGCCCCAGAAAGTAGAGCAGCTGATCGCCAATCATCCCGCCCAGCGCAACCGCGGCGACAACCAGCGGGAATTTAAGTAAGCCCTGATGCGCGGCGACGCCGCCTAACAGGGTGATGGTTTCACCTTCTGCCACGCTTCCGACAACCAGCGCAGCGTATCCGTATTGTTCAATAACTCCGTTGATATCCATTACGTAAATATCATCTCCCTCAGCGTGCCTCGGTTAATCATATACCCCTTGTGACAACCGCGGGGCAATCAACGGAAATTTCCCACTGTACATAAAATAATCTAAACCCTGCATTATACTTAAGGTATCGATGACGGGCCGACAACAAGGGGGCGCTATGAACCATGTCTGGGGACTTTTTTCCCATCCCGATCGTGAAATGCATGTCATCAAAAGTGAGAACGAAACGGTCTCGCATCATTACACGCACCACGTGCTGCTGATGGCGGCGGTGCCGGTGATATGCGCGTTTATTGGTACAACACAAATCGGCTGGAACTTTGGTGATGGCACCGTAGTACAGCTTTCCTGGTTTACCGGGCTTTATCTTGCCATTCTCTTTTATGGCCTGATGCTGGCAGGGGTGGCGGTTATGGGACGCGTCATTCACTGGATGGCACGTAACTATCCGCAGCGTCCTTCCCTGGCACACTGTATGGTCTTTGCCGGATACGTCGCAACCCCGCTGTTCTTAAGCGGTATTGTTGCGCTCTATCCCCTGGTCTGGCTGTGCGCGCTGATCGGGACCATTGCGCTCTTTTACACCGGCTATCTGCTGTATCTGGGCGTACCTACCTTTCTCAATATCAATAAAGAAGAAGGCCTGAGCTTTTCCAGCTCTACGCTCGCCATCGGCGTGCTGGTACTGGAGGCGTTACTGGCGCTGACGGTGATTCTTTGGGGTTATGGTTACCGTCTCTTCTGAGTTAATTGCATTGCTGGCGTAAATGCCAGCAATGCAGCATCTGTTCACGATTATCCGCTGGCGACAATGCACGGTGACCGCTATGATGCCGAAGCCAGCCTGTGTTTCTCCGTCGACGCAGGCGGTGTACGTCATAACGTGCGTGAATAATTATCAGAAGTCTCACCATGCTGAAATTCCGAGTTTCTTTACTTAGCCTGGCACTGTTGCTGGGGGCGTCCGCTGGCGTGCCAGCTTTCGCCAAAACGCCCGCGGTGACCACCGCTGCTGCTCAACCGCAAATCGCTTCCGGCAGCGCGATGATTGTTGATCTCAACACCAATAAGGAGATCTACGCCAGCCATCCGGATCTGGTGCGCCCGATCGCCTCGATAACCAAATTAATGACCGCGATGGTAGTGCTGGATGCACATCTGCCGCTGGATGAAAAACTGAAAGTGGATATCAGCCACACGCCGGAGATGAAAGGGGTTTACTCCCGCGTGCGCCTGAACAGTGAAATCAGCCGTAAAAATATGCTCTTGCTGGCGCTGATGTCGTCTGAAAACCGCGCCGCGGCGAGCCTCGCCCACCATTATCCGGGCGGCTACGACGCCTTCATTCGAGCGATGAATGCCAAAGCCAAAGCGCTGGGAATGAATAACACCCGTTTTGTTGAGCCGACAGGTCTGTCGATTCACAACGTCTCTACGGCGCGCGATCTGACCAAACTGCTGATTGCCAGCAAACAGTACCCGCTGATTGGGCAGCTCAGTACCACCCGTGAAGAGATGGCGACCTTTGCGAACCCGGCCTATACGCTGCCGTTTCGCAATACGAACCACCTGGTGTACCGCGAGAACTGGAATATTCAGTTAACGAAAACCGGCTTTACTAACGCGGCGGGTCACTGTCTGGTGATGCGTACCGTGTTCAACGGTAAACCGGTGGCGCTGGTGGTGATGGATGCCTTCGGCAAATATACTCACTTCGCCGATGCCAGCCGACTGCGCACCTGGATTGAAACCGGGAAAGTGCAGCCTGTTCCGGCCGCAGCATTGACGTATAAAAAGCAGAAAGCCGAGCAGATGGCGACGGCGCAGAACGATTAGGTAAAAGCAAAACGGTAACTGTGTTACCGTTTTTTATGTTTTCTCCCTCTCCCGGTGGAAGAGGGCGGGGGTGAGGGCACCAGACCGCACTGGTCCTATTCCGGCAGGGTCCAGTCTCCGTCGTTGAGCGGGCGCTGCATAATCACCGTATCCCGCCAGTCGCCTTTTTTGTAGCCCACGCTGCGCAGCTGACCGACCACTTCAAAACCGTGCTTTTTATGCAGCCGCAATGACCCGGCGTTATTATGGCCATCCCCCACAACCGCAATCATCTGACGCCAGGGACCTTGTTCGCAGCGTTCAATCAGCGCGTCCATTAGTGCACTGCCAAAACCGCGTCCGGTGGTGCTGGCATCCACGTATATTGACTCTTCCAGCGTGAAACGATACGCGTGTCGTGGACGGTATGGTGTGGCATAGCAATAGCCCACCACAATGCCGCGATACAGCGCCACCAGCCAGGGCAAACCGTTATCGGTCACGTTTTTCAACCGCTTACGCATTTCATCAACGGTGGGGGGAATTTCCTCAAACGACGCACGTCCGTGAAGTACATGCCATGCATAAATAGCCGAAATGGCATGCACATCGTCGGGAAGGGCATCGCGCACTTCCACTTCGGTTACGGATAAAATATCAACAGCCGACATGATGTGCCTGCTCCTCGTCAAAGAATGCCGGAGAAACGTTTCTCCGGCGAGTGCAGGTACTCTAGTACGATTGAGCTGTGCTTAACAATCTCTTAAATATGGCTGTATGAATTAATCAGATGCTTGCGTAATGGCCTGCTCTGCGTTATCGCTCTCTTTCCAGTATTTATTCCGCGTTGTTTTACCAATGCCGGGATTCATACTGTTTGTAGGGTCATTCTCGCGATAAAACTGCTTTAGTGTCTCAGGGGCTTTGTAAAGATGCCCCACGTTGTGTTCCGCAGGATATTGTGCGCCACGTTCGCGCAGAAGGGCGAGCATCTCCTCTTTCAACGCGTGCGCGTCGACCCCTTTTTTAACGATGTAATCCTGGTGGAAGACGTAGCACATAAAGTGGCCGTAGTAGAGCTTATGCACCAGCTTGCTGTCGATTTCCGGCGGCAGGTGTTCAAACCACTCGGTATCGTTGCGTCGCAGGGCAATATCCAGCGCCAGAATATCCTCTACTTCTTCTGAGTGTACGGCCTGGTAACGGATGGCGGCCCCCGCAGCGGCAAAACGGTGCAGGAACGCTTTGCTCCCCTCTTCAGGTGTACAGGCGAAGAAATCTCCCTCGGCGGTTTTGAAGAATTCGCTCAGCCAGTTTTGTGCTTCGGCGATCCCGTCCCCGGCCATTTTCAGCAGCAGGTGATGTTCATACTTGTCGCGCCAGGTTTTCATTCGCTCCGGCAGGTGGGCCGGGAAAACGTTACCCAGCTTCTGCATAAAGCGGTCGGTGAAGTGGGGTTTAAACAGCGGCACTTTCTCCAGCATCGCATCGGTGCGGCCCTTCATGGTGAAGAAGAACGGCATCTTGTCGGTGCCGAGCTTGTCGATCATCAGGAACGTATCTTTGCCGTAGCGTTCGGCGATGTCGTAAATATCCCGGTGCATATACTCGCCCGCCACCGGCAGATGCGTGAATTCGCCCAGAATATGACGACGGATTTCGGTCAGCACGTCAGGCTGATTGGTGCCGATGTAAAACACCTGCTGTTTTTTCTCGGCCGGGAAGGTGTCGAGACGGACCGCGAAAACGGCCAGTTTGCCCGCGCAGCCGGAGGATTCGAACAGGCGATCCGGGTCGGCGTTGTAACGCGCTGGTGTATCCGCGTTGATATCACGTACGCGGGTGATGTAATCGTGATCGTGGGCATGACGGCCATCGTGCTGTACATCTTCATCTTTCACGCGATCGTCGTCGAGCTTACTCAGGATCTGCTCCGGCGTGACGCCCAGATCGATTCCCAGATGGTTCACCAGCGTCAGCTTGCCGTTTTCATCAATACGGGCATAGAGCGACATTTCGGTATAAGCCGGGCCGCGCTGCACCAGCGAACCGCCGGAATTATTACAAATCCCACCAATGACGGAGGCGCCGATGCAGGATGAACCAATCACTGAATGCGGTTCGCGCCCAAGCGGCTTAAGCGCTTTTTCCAGCGAGTAGAGGGTGGTGCCGGGGAAGGCCAGTACCTGCTCGCCTTTATCGAGCAGGTGAAGTTTGTCGAGGCGCAGGGTGCTGATAATCACGATGTCGCGATCGTAATCGTTGCCGTTCGGCGTCGAGCCTTCGGTCAGGCCGGTGTTAGCCGCCTGCATTAAAATAATCTTGTCCGCGGCGACGCAGGCGCTCAGGACGCGCCACAGCTCCAGCAGCGTGCCGGGAAAAACCACCGCCAGCGCATCGCCCTGTCCGGAACGAAAGCCCTTACGGTAGCGGGCAGTTTTGGCCGGGTCGGTGAGCAGGTGAGAGTGACCAACCAGGCGCGACAGTTCGTTAATAAAAGTCGTGTTATCGGCAGTTCGAACAGAAGACATCTTCCACTCCTTGTGGTGGGGCAAATTTCTCGCTGTAAAGCATAGCGCGATTAGCTGTTTAGAGGGCGCGTATTTGCGAGAAAAATCAGAGAATAACCCTGCAACGTTCTGAGGGTTTGTGGCACACTGCGCTTTTCGCACGCCCTGGCCGAGATCTTCCGGCGGAAATTGATGAGAGAGTAAAACGACATGAAATGGCTATGTTCTGTAGGTGTCGCCGTCAGCCTGGCACTGCAACCTGCGCTGGCAGATGAACTGTTTGGCAATCACCCGCTTACGCCTGAAGCACGGGACGCGTTTGTCACGGAATTGCTCAAGAAAATGACGGTCGATGAGAAGATCGGCCAGCTGCGTCTTATCAGCGTCGGCCCGGATAACCCGAAAGAGGCGATCCGCGAAATGATTAAAGAGAGCCAGGTAGGGGCGATTTTTAACACCGTGACCCGTCAGGATATCCGCAAAATGCAGGATCAGGTGATGGAACTTAGCCGCCTGAAAATTCCGCTGTTCTTCGCCTATGATGTGGTACACGGACAGCGTACCGTTTTCCCTATCAGCCTCGGTCTGGCCTCCTCCTTTAACCTCGACGCGGTGAAAACCGTTGGGCGCGTCTCGGCATATGAAGCCGCAGACGACGGCCTGAACATGACCTGGGCCCCGATGGTTGACGTCTCCCGCGATCCGCGCTGGGGCCGCGCGTCAGAGGGCTTTGGTGAAGATACTTATTTGACCGCCACGATGGGGAAAACCATGGTGGAAGCGATGCAGGGTAAAAGCCCGGCGGATCGCTATTCGGTTATGACCAGCGTCAAGCACTTCGCCGCCTATGGTGCCGTGGAAGGCGGTAAAGAGTACAACACCGTCGACATGAGCCCGCAGCGCCTGTTTAACGATTACATGCCGCCGTACAAAGCAGGCCTGGATGCCGGTAGCGGCGCGGTGATGGTCGCCCTGAACTCGCTCAACGGCACGCCTGCCACCTCTGACTCCTGGCTGCTGAAAGACGTGCTGCGCGACCAGTGGGGCTTCAAGGGCATCACCGTCTCTGACCATGGCGCCATTAAAGAGCTCATCAAACACGGTACGGCCTCCGACCCGGAAGATGCGGTGCGCGTGGCGCTCAAATCCGGCATCAACATGAGCATGAGCGACGAATATTACAGCAAATACCTGCCGGGGCTGGTGAAGAGCGGCAAGGTGACGATGGCGGAGCTGGACGATGCCACGCGTCACGTGCTGAACGTGAAATATGACATGGGGCTGTTTAACGATCCATACAGCCACCTGGGTCCGAAAGAGTCAGACCCGGCGGACACCAATGCCGAAAGCCGTCTGCACCGTAAAGAGGCCCGAGAAGTGGCCCGTGAAAGCCTGGTGCTGCTGAAAAACCGCCTCGACACGCTGCCGCTGAAAAAATCCGGCACCATTGCGGTGGTCGGCCCGCTGGCCGACAGCAAGCGCGACGTGATGGGTAGCTGGTCTGCTGCGGGCGTGGCCGATCAGTCCGTGACCGTGCTCACCGGCATTAAAAATGCGGTCGGTGAAAACGCTAAGGTGGTGTACGCCAAAGGGGCGAACGTCACTGATGATAAAGATATCGTGACCTTCCTCAATCAGTATGAAGAGGCGGTGAAGGTGGATCCGCGCTCGCCGAAAGAGATGATTGACGAAGCGGTAAACGCCGCGAAACAGTCTGACGTGGTGGTTGCCGTGGTGGGTGAAGCACAGGGGATGGCACACGAAGCCTCCAGCCGAACGGACATCACGATCCCGCAAAGCCAGCGCGATCTGATCGCCGCCCTGAAAGCCACCGGCAAGCCGCTGGTACTGGTGTTGATGAACGGTCGTCCACTGGCGCTGGTGAAAGAAGATCAGCAGGCTGATGCTATTCTGGAAACCTGGTTCGCCGGTACGGAAGGGGGTAACGCCATCGCCGACGTGCTGTTTGGTGATTACAACCCGTCGGGCAAACTGCCGATGTCCTTCCCGCGCTCTGTCGGGCAGATCCCGGTGTACTACAGCCACCTGAATACCGGCCGTCCGTATAACGCCGATAAGCCAAACAAGTACACCTCCCGTTACTTCGATGAAGCGAACGGTCCGCTGTATCCGTTTGGTTACGGTTTGAGCTACACCACCTTTAAGGTCTCTGACGTGAAAATGTCGGCCCCGAGCCTGAAGCGTGACGGTAAAGTGACTGCCAGCGTTGACGTGACGAACACCGGTAAACGTGAAGGTGCGACGGTGATCCAGATGTATGTTCAGGATGTGACCGCCTCCATGAGCCGTCCGGTGAAACAGCTGCGCGGCTTTGAGAAGGTCAACCTGAAACCTGGTGAAACCAAAACCATCAGCTTCCCGATTGACGTGGATGCACTGAAGTTCTGGAACCAGCAGATGAAATACGATGCGGAACCGGGCAAGTTCAATGTCTACATTGGGGTGGATTCCGCCCGCGTGAATAAAGGCGAGTTCGAGCTGCTGTAACCTTTCCCTCCTTTGCATCCCCCGTCCACCGGGGGATGCGTCTTACCTTATGCTAAAAAGGCATTTTGCCGGGTAAATCCGCCGTTTTAAGCTACGCTTTTCTCTCAAGCCTCTGAAAAAGGCAGCAAAAAAATGAGGATAGTGGAATGACGATTAAAACGGGGATGGTAGTTTCTGCGGCGTTATTCGCGGCGCTAAGCCTGCCGCTACAGGCGGCAGAACCGGTAAAAGTGGGCTCAAAGATCGACACTGAAGGCGCGCTGCTCGGGAATATTATTTTGCAGGTGCTGGAAAGCCACGGCGTGAAAACCGTGAATAAAGTTCAGCTGGGTACCACGCCCGTGGTACGCGGGGCCATCACCTCCGGCGAGCTGGATATCTACCCGGAATACACCGGCAACGGGGCATTTTTCTTCAAAGATGAAAACGATCCGGCATGGAAAAACGCCAAAGCCGGGTATGAAAAAGTCAAAAAACTCGATGCAGAACAGAACAAGCTGGTCTGGCTGACCCCGGCTCCGGCCAACAACACCTGGACCATCGCGGTGCGTAAAGACGTGGCGGAGAAAGGCAAACTGACGTCACTTGCGGATCTCAGCCGCTATCTGAAAGAGAAGGGCGACTTCAAGCTTGCGGCCTCGGCGGAGTTTATCGAGCGTCCGGACGCGCTGCCTGCTTTCGAAAAAGCCTACGACTTCAAGCTTGACCAGGCACAGCTGCTCTCGCTCGCGGGCGGTGACACCGCGGTGACCATCAAGGCGGCGGCGCAGCAGACCTCTGGCGTCAATGCGGCGATGGCCTACGGTACGGACGGCCCGGTCGCGGCGCTTGGTCTGCAGACCTTAACCGATCCAAAAGGCGTTCAGCCTATTTATGCCCCCACGCCGGTGGTGCGTGAGGCGGTGCTGAAAGCCTACCCGGATATCGCCGACTGGCTCAAACCGGTCTTTGAAAAACTGGATGCAAAAACACTGCAACAGCTCAATGCGAGCATTGCCGTAGAGGGACTGGATGCCAAAAAAGTGGCCGCCGATTTCCTGAAACAACAAGGGCTTGTGAAGTAACAGGACAGGGCTGTGCCAATAAAATGTTATAACCGCGTACTGCTGCTATTGGCCTGTGTGGCCATTGCGGCGGTCGCGCTACCGTTTGTCAATGTGGCGCCAAACCGCCTGATGTCGGGGGAAGGGCGCGCGCTCTGGCAGGTCTGGCCGTTTACGCCGCTGCTGCTGCTTGTGGCGCTGGGTGCACTGGTTGTGCTCTCGCTCAGCCGTGGGCGGGTTGCACAGTGGCTGACGCTACTCCTCAGTGAAGGCCTCTTCATCACCTTGTTCTGGAGTGCCGGGCTTGCCGCCACGCACATGACCTCGGCGGAAAGTCCACTGGCGCGAACCACCGTGGGCAGTGGGCTGTGGCTGTGGCTGGCGCTGTGTCTGCTGGCCTGCAGCGATGCGATCCGCCGCCTGATCCCGTCATCTGCCTGGCGCTGGGTGCTCAATGCCCAGATCTGGTGTATTCCGTTGCTGCTGCTGTTCAGCGGTGAGCTGAATAATCTCTCGCTGTTAAAAGAGTACGCCAACCGTCAGGAGGTGTTTGATGATGCGCTGGCGCAACACCTGACGATCCTCTTCGGCACGCTGTTCCCGGCGTTACTGCTGGGGGTACCGCTGGGCATGTGGTGTTATCGTCATCCCTCCCGCCAGGGCGGGGTTTTTGCCGTGCTCAACGTGATCCAGACTATCCCTTCCGTGGCCCTGTTTGGCCTGCTGATTGCGCCGCTGGCGGGGCTGGTGAAGTCATTTCCGGCGTTAGCCTCGGTCGGTATCGCCGGAACCGGATTAACCCCCGCACTTATTGCCCTGGTGCTGTACGCGCTGCTGCCGCTGGTCCGCGGCGTGGTGGCGGGCTTAAGCCAGGTCGCGCCGGATGTACTGGAGAGCGCCCACGCGATGGGGATGAGCCGGCGACAGTGCTTCTGGCAGATCCAGCTGCCGCTCGCCTTGCCCCTGCTGCTGCGCAGCCTGCGGGTGGTGGCAGTCCAGACCGTCGGGATGGCGGTTATCGCCGCGCTGATTGGCGCAGGCGGTTTTGGCGCGCTGGTGTTCCAGGGGCTGCTGAGCAGCGCGCTGGATTTGGTGTTACTGGGCGTGGTGCCCACGATTGCACTGGCGGTCGTCATCGATGCGCTGTTTGCCTTATGGCTCGCGTTGCTCGGGAGAAGAGCCAATGATTGAATTTCACGATGTCAGTAAAACATTTGCCGGTCGTCCGGCAGCAAGTCACCTGAACCTGAATTTTGCCGAGGGGGCGTTTTCGGTACTGATTGGCACCTCGGGGTCGGGGAAGTCCACCACGCTGAAGATGATCAACCGCCTGGTGGAGCACGACAGCGGTGTAATACGTTTTGCCGGGGAAGAGATCCGCAGTCTGCCGGTGCTGGAGCTGCGTCGTCGCATGGGTTACGCCATCCAGTCCATTGGCCTGTTTCCCCACTGGACGGTCGCGCAGAATATTGCCACCGTGCTGCAGCTGGAAAAATGGTCGCGGGCAAAGAGTGACGAGAGGGTGGACGAGCTTATGTCGCTGCTGGGGTTAGAGCCTGGGCTGCGTGGCCGCTATCCGCATCAGCTTTCAGGTGGACAACAGCAGCGTGTGGGAGTGGCGCGCGCGCTGGCGGCGAACCCGCAGGTATTGCTGATGGATGAGCCCTTTGGCGCGCTCGATCCCGTTACGCGCGGGGCACTGCAGACCGAGATGACCCGCATTCACCGCATCCTTGGCCGGACGATCGTCCTCGTGACCCACGATATTGATGAGGCGCTGCGGCTGGCCGATCATCTGGTGTTGATGGACCACGGGGAAGTGATCCAGCAGGGTACGCCGCTTGAACTGCTGACCCATCCGCAGAACGATTTTGTGCGCGAGTTTTTTGGGCGCAGCGAACTGGGCGTCAGACTGCTCTCCCTGCGAACCGTCAGCGATTATATGCGTCGACAGGATGTGGCGATGGGCGGTGAACCGTTACAGGAACAGATGAGCCTGCGGGACGCGCTCTCCGCGTTTGTGGCGCGCCAGTGCGAGGTACTGCCGGTTACGGATGCCGCTGGTGCACCGTGTGGCACCCTGCATTTTCGCGATCTGCTGGCCGGGGAGGTGACGCGTGAAGGTCATGCGTGATCCGCTCCTCTGGCTGACGGGGCTTTTTATTGCCCTGCTGTTTTTGATGCCGCACAGTGGGGCGCTGTTCAGCTCGCTTTTTCCCGGCCTGCCGCGCCCCGTCTATCAGCAGGAGAGCTTTATCAATCTTGCCCTGGCGCACCTGTGGCTGGTGGCGCTCTCCAGCGCGATTGCCGTGGTGCTGGGCGTGGGGGCGGGGATTGTGGTCACCCGGCCCTGGGGGAGAGAGTTTCGCCCGCTGGTAGAGACGATTGCGGCTATCGGACAGACATTTCCGCCGGTGGCGGTACTGGCGATTGCGGTGCCGGTGATCGGGTTTGGTCAGCAACCGGCTATCATTGCGCTGATCCTTTACGGCGTGTTGCCTGTTCTTCAGGGAACGCTGGCGGGCATTGCGTCGGTACCGGCATCGGTACTGAGCGTGGCCGAAGGGATGGGCATGAGCAGCGGTCAGCGGCTGTGCAAGGTTGAGCTGCCGCTTGCGGCACCGGTGATTATCGCGGGGATCCGTACGTCGGTGATTATTAACATCGGCACGGCGACCATCGCGTCTACGGTGGGGGCCAATACGCTGGGAACGCCGATCATCATCGGCTTAAGCGGGTTCAATACGGCCTATATCGTTCAGGGTGCGGTACTGGTCGCGCTGGCGGCCATCGTTATCGATCGCCTGTTTGAACGACTGGCCCGGCTTCTCAGCCGACACCGCCACGAACAATAAATGAGTACCCGGCCAGCATCACGCCGCCGATGCCGCTTACGGCCATCAGTACAAAAAGGGTAATTACGGCCAGTTTGGTTGCCTTCATCATCTGCTCCTGTTGTTAACGGAACAATTATACGGTGAAGCGCAGCTGTTAATGAACCATTAAATGCCGTTACGTTTCATCGGGGCCCAGGGCGTAAACCGGATAACCGTGCTCCCGCCATTCCGTCAGCCGCTGTTGCTGCGAGGCGGTGGGCACTTCCCCGCACCAGACCAGCAGAGTCTGGCCGTCGAAGAATTCGGGCCGTAGCTGAGCCAGCGAATGCGCCAGCACCTCCACGCGCCAGCCCTGCTGGGTGGCGATCCAGGCTTCGAGCCACAGCCGCGTGGTATCGTGCACGTTCCAGCCAACAACCAGCGCGTCTTTTCCGCCCTTGTTTCGCGCCGAGGCCAGACAGACGGCGATATAATTGATCAGCACCCCGTCGAGCATACTCAGCAGCGCCTGCAGGGTAGAGTGCTGGCATTGCAGCCGTCGACGAAGCGGGATGAAAAGATGGTTGATTAAGGTTTGCGCCGGATAATCGCGGCCTTGCTCTTTTATCCACGCGCGCAGACGTTGAACGTTGCCCGCCTGCAGGAGCCGGAGCAGGGTTTCCTGCTGTTCGCGCCAGCGGTGTTGCGTATCGGGATCGTCATGGCAGAGCAGCGACTTTACCTTGCTCACCTGCACACCGTTATCTATCCAGCTTTTGATCTCGCGGATCCGATCGATGTCGGCATCATTGAAAAGGCGGTGACCACCGTCCGTGCGCTGCGGTTTGAGTAAACCATACCGTCGCTGCCAAGCCCGTAGCGTGACGGGATTGATATCACAAAGGAGTGCCACTTCACCGATCGTGTAAAGCGCCATATTCGCCCCCTGGCTAACGCGTCCCCAGCTTAACTGTAGACCCAGTTTGTCGAACCAGGAAGAATTGCCTTTTTTTTGTACAAATAATGCGAAGCAGCCGTTATGTTCGGCAAAAGATGTGATGACGGACACGATTTACCGCTTTTTTGGACTGCTTCAAAGAAACTTCGGCGCCTTCAGTGTATGTTACGCGTTTTCAGAAGGTGCGGTTCCTGAGTATGTACGAGTTTAATCTGGTGCTGCTGTTGCTTCAGCAGATGTGCGTGTTTCTTGTCATCGCCTGGTTGATGAGTAAGACGCGTCTGTTTATCCCGCTGATGCAAGTCACCGTCCGCCTGCCGCACAAGCTCCTCTGTTATGTGACCTTCTCCATTTTCTGCATCATGGGGACCTATTTTGGCCTCCATATCGAAGACTCGATTGCCAATACGCGCGCCATCGGCGCGGTGATGGGCGGGCTGCTGGGCGGCCCGGTTGTGGGTGGCCTTGTCGGTTTAACCGGTGGGCTGCACCGCTATTCCATGGGCGGGATGACGGCGCTGAGCTGCATGATCTCGACCATCGTGGAAGGGCTGCTTGGTGGCCTGGTGCACAGCTACATGATCAAACGAGGCCGCCCGGATAAAGTCTTCAGCCCGCTTACCGCTGGCGCGATCACCTTTGTGGCCGAAATGGCGCAAATGGCGATCATTCTGCTTATCGCCCGACCTTTTGAGGACGCACTGCATCTGGTGAACAGTATTGCCGCCCCGATGATGGTCACCAACACCGTGGGCGCGGCGCTGTTTATGCGCATTCTGCTCGACAAGCGCGCCATGTTTGAGAAATACACCTCGGCGTTCTCTGCCACGGCACTGAAAGTCGCCGCTTCAACCGAGGGGATCCTGCGTCAGGGCTTTAACGAAGAAAACAGCATGAAGGTGGCGCAGGTGCTCTATCAGGAGCTGGATATCGGTGCCGTTGCGATTACCGATCGTGAAAAGCTGCTGGCCTTTACCGGTACCGGCGACGATCACCACCTTCCTGGCAGACCGATTTCGTCCGCGTATACGCTTCGTGCGATAGAGACCGGTGAGGTAGTCTATGCCGACGGTAACGAAGTGCCTTACCGCTGTTCGCTGCATCCGCAGTGTAAGCTCGGCTCTACGCTGGTCATTCCGCTGCGGGGGGAAAACCAGCGGGTGATGGGAACCATTAAGCTCTACGAAGCGAAGAACCGCTTGTTCAGCTCGATCAACCGGACGTTGGGGGAGGGGATTGCGCAGCTGCTTTCCGCGCAGATCCTGGCGGGGCAATATGAGCGGCAAAAAGCCCTGTTAACGCAGTCGGAGATTAAGCTCCTGCACGCTCAGGTGAACCCGCATTTCCTGTTTAATGCCCTCAACACCCTGAAAGCGGTGATCCGCCGCGACAGCGACCAGGCCGCGCAGCTGGTGCAGTTTCTGTCGACGTTTTTCCGCAAGAACCTGAAACGGCCGTCTGAGATTGTGACCCTGGCCGATGAGATTGAACATGTTAACGCCTATCTGCAGATTGAGCAGGCGCGCTTCCAGTCTCGTCTGCAGGTATCGTTATCCGTGCCGGATGAGCTGGCGTATCAGCATCTCCCGGCCTTTACGCTGCAGCCTATTGTGGAAAATGCCATTAAACACGGGACATCGCAGCTTCTGGGCACCGGGGAGATCACTATTTCTGCCAGCCGTTTTAATCATCATCTGGTGCTGAATATTGAAGACAATGCCGGGCTTTACGTCCCGTCCGCTTCAGGCGGGCTGGGGATGAGCCTGGTGGATAAACGCCTGCGCGCTCACTTTGGGGATGGATGTGGCATCACCGTGGCCTGTGAGCCGGACCGATTTACCCGTATTACGTTACGATTGCCGCTGGAGGAGACCGCATGTTAAGAGTGCTGATAGTCGATGATGAACCGTTGGCACGGGAAAACCTGCGCGTGCTGTTGCAGGAGCAGAGTGACATTGAGATTGTGGGAGAGTGCGCCAATGCCATTGAAGCCATTGGTGCTGTGCATAAACTGCGTCCGGATGTGCTGTTCCTCGACATCCAGATGCCCCGTATCAGCGGGCTGGAGATGGTCGGCATGCTTGACCCGGAGCATCGCCCGTATATCGTGTTTCTGACGGCGTTTGACGAATATGCCGTGAAGGCCTTTGAAGAACACGCGTTCGATTACCTGCTGAAGCCGATTGAAGAGAAGCGGCTCGAAAAGACCCTGACGCGTTTACGCCAGGAGCGTACGGTACAGGACGTCACGCTGCTGCCGGAAAACCAGCAGCCGCTGAAGTTTATCCCGTGTACCGGGCATAGCCGGATTTACCTGCTGCAAATGGATGATGTGGCATTTGTCAGCAGTCGCCTGAGCGGGGTGTTTGTCACCAGCGCCGAGGGCAATGAAGGCTTCACCGAGCTGACGCTGCGCACGCTGGAAAGCCGCACGCCGCTTGTCCGCTGCCATCGGCAGTATCTGGTTAACATGGCGCACCTGAAAGAGATCCGTCTGGAAGATAACGGTCAGGCAGAGCTGGTACTGCGGGCCGGTCAAACGGTACCCGTCAGTCGTCGCTACCTGAAAAGTTTGAAAGAGGCGATTGGGCTGTAAAACTGGTACACTGCGCGCCATTGCATCATCGACAGTTAAAGGCACTCATGCTTAGTAATGATATTCTTCGTAGCCTGCGCTACACCCTGAAAGCAAACAACAACGACATGGTGCGCATTCTTGCGCTGTCTGCCATGGAATCCACCTCTGCTGGTTTTGACACCTGGATGACCAAAGAGGACGAAGAGGGGTTTGTTCGCTGCCCTGACATTATCCTGTCAGGCTTCCTGAACGGCCTGATCTACGATAAGCGTGGCAAAGATGATTCTGCACCTGAACTGGCGCTGGAGCGTCGGGTGGACAACAACACGGTGCTGAAAAAGCTGCGTATCGCGTTCTCGCTGAAAACGGATGATATTGTGGCGCTCATGACGGAGCAAAAATACCGTGTATCCGTGCCAGAAGTGACCGCCATGATGCGTGCGCCGGGCCACAAAAATTACCGCGAGTGCGGCGACCAGTTTCTGCGTAACTTCCTGCGCGGGCTAACCCACCGGGTGCATAATACGAAGGCGTGATTGCGGAATGGGTGCGGCCTGATGCCCTCATCCCGGCCCTCTCCCTGTGGGAGAGGGAGAACAAAAAAAGCCGGAGATAATCTCCGGCTTTTTTTGTTATTTCACCTGCTGACCCGGCTTCGCGCCTTCGTCAGGGCTTAACAGGAAGATATCTTTCCCGCCAGGGCCTGCGGCCATCACCATCCCCTCAGAGATGCCGAAGCGCATTTTACGCGGTGCCAGGTTTGCGACCATGACGGTCTGACGGCCAATCAGTACCTGCGGATCAGGATAGGCAGAACGGATGCCGGAGAAGACGTTACGCTTCTCACCGCCCAGATCCAGCGTCAGGCGCAGCAGCTTGTCAGAGCCTTCCACGAATTCCGCGTTTTCAATCAGCGCCACGCGCAGGTCAACTTTAGCGAAATCGTCAAAGGTGATGGTCTCCTGAATCGGATCGTCTGCCAGCGGGCCGGTCACCGGTGCGGCAGCTGCTTTCACCTCTTCTTTCGAGGCTTCCACCAGGGCTTCAACCTGTTTCATTTCGATGCGATTGTAGAGCGCCTTGAAGGTATTCACCTTGTGGCCGAGCAGCGGTTGCTGGATTGCATCCCAGCTTAGTTCGGTGTTCAGGAATGCTTCTGCACGCGCTGCCAGCTGCGGCAGTACAGGCTTCAGCCAGGTCATCAGCACGCGGAACATGTTCAGACCCATGGTGCAGATCGCCTGCAGGTCAGCGTCGCGGCCTTCCTGTTTCGCGACAACCCACGGGGCCTGCTCGTCCACATAGCGGTTGGCAACATCGGCCAGCGCCATGATTTCACGAATTGCTTTACCGAATTCACGGCTTTCCCAGGCTTCGCCAATCGCAGCGGCGGCATCGGTGAAGGTTTTATACAGCTCAGGATCGGCCAGCTCGGCAGAAAGCACGCCGTCAAAACGCTTGGCGATAAAGCCCGCGTTTCGGGACGCCAGGTTCACCACCTTGTTCACGATGTCCGCGTTCACGCGCTGCACGAAATCTTCCAGGTTCAGGTCGATATCGTCGATGCGGGAAGAGAGCTTCGCCGCGTAATAATAACGCAGGCTGTCCGCATCAAAGTGGTTCAGCCAGGTGCTGGCTTTGATAAACGTCCCACGCGATTTGGACATCTTCGCGCCGTTCACCGTCACGTAGCCGTGAACAAACAGGTTGGTTGGCTTGCGGAAGTTGCTGCCTTCCAGCATTGCCGGCCAGAACAGGCTGTGGAAGTAAACGATGTCTTTGCCGATGAAGTGATACAGCTCGGCGGTGGAATCTTTCTTCCAGTATTCCTCGAAGCTGACGGTGTCGCCACGCTTGTCGCACAGGTTCTTGAAGGAGCCCATGTAGCCGATTGGCGCGTCCAGCCAGACGTAGAAATATTTGCCCGGTGCATTTGGAATTTCGAAACCAAAGTAGGGCGCATCGCGGGAAATATCCCACTGCTGCAGGCCGGATTCGAACCACTCCTGCATTTTGTTCGCTACCTGCTCCTGCAACGCGCCGCTGCGGGTCCACGCCTGCAGCATTTCGCTAAAGGATGGCAGGTCGAAGAAGAAGTGCTCGGAGTCACGCATCACAGGCGTGGCGCCGGAGACCACCGATTTCGGGTCGATCAGCTCTGTCGGGCTATAGGTAGCGCCGCACACTTCGCAGTTATCGCCGTACTGATCCGGTGATTTACATTTCGGGCAGGTGCCTTTGACGAAACGGTCCGGCAGGAACATGCCTTTTTCCGGATCGTACAGCTGAGAGATAGTGCGGTTTTTAATAAAACCGTTCTCTTTCAGACGGGTGTAGATAAGCGTTGACAGCTCTCGGTTCTCCTCGCTGTGCGTGGAGTGGTAGTTGTCATAGCTGATGTCAAAGCCAGCAAAATCGGTCTGATGCTCCTGACTCATTTCGGCAATCATCTGCTCCGGGGAAACTCCCAGCTGCTGGGCTTTCAGCATGATCGGCGTGCCGTGGGCATCGTCCGCGCAGATGAAGTTAACCTCGTGGCCGCGCATTCGCTGGTAACGGACCCAGACATCAGCCTGGATATGCTCCAGCATGTGGCCGAGGTGGATTGAGCCGTTGGCGTACGGCAGTGCGCACGTTACCAGAATTTTTTTCGCGACTTGAGTCATAGTAGGCATTACTTCTTTTAACTGTGAAAAGGGTTTTTGATATTACCAAAAGGGGCATTATTAAGTAAGCACAAACCACGGCCTTTCAGGTAAACTTGTTCATCTAAGGTCTTATTCACAAGAACAAAGGAGTCGGGATGAGTTCGCAATCCCAGGCCAAATCACCGGAAGCCTTACGAGCAATGGTCGCCGGGACGCTGGCTAACTTTCAGCATCCAACCCTGAAGCACAATCTCACTACGCTGAAAGCGTTGCACCATGTCGCATGGCTGGACGATACGCTGCACATCGAGCTGCAGATGCCGTTCGTCTGGACCAGCGCCTTCGACGCGCTGAAAGAGCAAACCAGCTCGGAGCTGCTGCGCATTACCGGTGCAAAAGCGATTGACTGGAAGCTGAGCCACAGTATCGCCACCCTCAAGCGGGTGAAAAACCAGCCCGGCGTTAACGGTGTGAAAAACATCATCGCCGTCAGCTCCGGCAAGGGCGGGGTGGGGAAATCGTCTACCGCCGTCAACCTGGCGCTCGCGCTGGCGGCCGAAGGGGCGAAGGTTGGTATTCTGGATGCGGATATCTACGGGCCGTCAATTCCCAACATGCTGGGCGCAGAAAACCAGCGTCCAACCTCGCCAGATGGAACCCACATGGCGCCAATCATGGCGCACGGTCTGGCAACGAATTCCATCGGTTATCTGGTGACTGATGACAATGCGATGGTCTGGCGTGGTCCAATGGCCAGCAAAGCGCTGATGCAGATGCTGCAGGAGACCCTGTGGCCGGATCTGGATTATCTGGTGCTGGATATGCCGCCGGGTACTGGTGATATCCAGCTGACGCTGGCGCAGAACATCCCCGTCACCGGGGCAGTTGTCGTCACTACGCCGCAGGATATCGCGCTGATCGACGCCAAAAAAGGCATCGTGATGTTTGAGAAAGTCGAGGTGCCTGTGCTCGGTATCGTCGAGAACATGAGCATGCACATCTGCAGCAACTGTGGTCATCACGAGCCTATCTTCGGCACCGGCGGTGCAGAAAAACTGGCGGCGCAGTACCACACCCAGCTGCTGGGACAGATGCCGCTGCACATCACGCTGCGTGAAGATCTGGATAGCGGGAAACCGACGGTCATCAACCGCCCGGACAGTGAGTTTGCGGAGTTGTACCGTCAGCTGGCGGGGCGCGTTGCGGCGCAGCTTTACTGGCAGGGTGAAGTCATTCCTGGCGAAATCGCCTTCCGCGCGGTGTAATTCTTCTGCGCTTGAGTGCCGGGTGGCGCTTCGCTTACCCGGCCTACAAATGGCACCATCATGTAGGTCGGGTAAGGCGAAGCCGCCACCCGACATTAACGCAATCGGTAATGCATCAGATAGTACTCTCCCTCCGGAGAATCCCCCGTTGCCTCGATGTGCCAGCCATGACGCTGATAAAACGCGATAGCCCGTTCGTTTCTCACCAGACACTTTAACGCCCCCGTACTGGTAAACGTTTTTTGTACCTGTTCCAGCAGCAAACGGCCAACACCCAGGCTCTGATACTGCGGATCAACGAACAGATTGTGCAGAAAGTTATCATTCGTCCAGACTGACGCAAAGCCCACACGATGGCCGTTCTGTACGGCAACCCAAATCACTTCGTCTCGGGTTGCCTCGTCAAAATCTTCGAGTTGCCATTCTGCACCGTTCAGCCACGGCCACGCCTCGCGGCGGGCATGCAGGTAAAGGGTGCGCAGGAAAGGACGATCGCTCTCCTGCCACGGCCGAATATGGACGGTATCAGCGATGATAGAAGATATCTCCGTTATAGGCTTTATAGATCTTACCGTCGGCATCGCCGATCAGGACATAGTTCTCGCCCATATAGGTCCAGTGCGTACCCGCATCCGGCGCCGGGAGGTTACGCAGTTGATACTGTTTGATGGTGTATTCAGGGGTTTGATACAGCGCCGGAGCCGTGTCGCCAATTTTGAACTTCGTGAAATCAGCAATGAACTCTTGTTCTTCATAAGCTTTGATGCCGCCAGATGCTGACGCCGTTTGCGGGGCTGCCGAAGCCGCGCTCGCAAGAGACATTACTACACCCAGAAGCAGCCATGTACGCTTAGCCATTTTTTCTCCAGTTATACCGTTACTGATACGCTCAGCCTGCTGTGTTGACGATATGGCAGACAGCCTATTTTAAGTATCCCAGCAGAGCCTGTTAGAAAAAAAATGTAACAAAAGTGGACGGTTTTGTGTAGATCAAACGGTTAATACTATTTTGTTTATGAATATTATTTCCTAGGACTAATTCAGAGCAGAAATGTTTTTTTTAATTAATTCTGAAAATATAAGTTTACTCTAAATTTGTGACCTGAAATGCATGCATTTCATTTGAAGACGATTTAAACTTCTAAAAGCGGAGCGGTTTAATTCTCAATTCTACGTGGTTCCGGTCCTTCAGTTCATTCTACACATCATTCAGTGATGTGTGATTTTACGTAATTGCTTGAAAAACAGCATGTTGAAAAAGTAGGCGATTCTTCCGGAATGGCCTGTTATGCGTTTTTTGCGCTCATGAATGAAATATTAATTCTAATGAAAAACACAACCACACTATCTGTAATATTCTTAGCGATAAGTCAGTTGACGGGCTGCGTATTTTCTCCCGGGCAAACATTAAGCTCAGCGGGAAAAAACGTCATTACGTCGGGTGATGAAAATAATAATTTAGATAAGCGCGTGGATCTCTATCCTGTTACCCCTTCATTGATTGAGAAATTGCGCTCTGCCGTCACCAAATCTCAGTCTAATCCTAAGCTCGATGAGCAGGTCAGAAACTGGGAGTACCGCATTGGATCCGGTGATATTTTGACCGTAACCGTCTGGGATCACCCTGAACTGACAACACCGGCCGGACAGTATCGCAGTGCCAGCGACACCGGCAACTGGGTCAACGCCGACGGTACGCTCTTTTATCCCTATGTCGGCAAACTCCCGGTGGCGGGAAAAACGGTCTCTGAAGTCAGGGAAGAGATCGCCAAACGGCTGGATAGTGTGATCGAAAGCCCGCAGGTTGACGTCAGCGTGGCTGCCTTCCGCTCGCAAAAGGCCTATGTCACTGGCGAAGTCGTCAAATCTGGTCAGCAGGCAATCACCAATATTCCCCTGACGGTCATGGATGCCGTCAACGCGGCAGGCGGGCTTTCTGCCGATGCGGACTGGCGCAATGTGGTTCTCACTCACGAGGGGAAAGATTCGCGCCTCTCTCTGTATGCGCTGATGCAGCACGGCGACCTGACGCAAAATAAGCTGCTCTATCCGGGCGATATCCTTTTTGTGCCTCGTAATGACGCCCTGAAAGTCTTCGTGATGGGGGAGGTGATCAAGCAGAGCACGCTCAAGATGGACAGGAGCGGGATGACCCTTGCTGAAGCGCTGAGCAATGCGGGCGGCCTGAATCAGGATATGGCCGATGCGACGGGCATTTTTGTCATTCGATCCATTGCCAAAGGCAACGATGCGGGAAAAATTGCCAACATTTATCAGCTTAACGCGCAGGATGCCTCCGCGATGGTGTTGGGCACTGAATTCCAGCTTGAGCCATACGACATTGTCTACGTCACAACGGCACCGCTGTCACGCTGGAATCGCGTCATTACGCAGCTCGTGCCGACCATCAGTGGCGTTCATGACCTGACCGAAACGGTCCGTTACATCAGATCGTGGCCGCAATAATGTTTGATTCCATCTTAGTGGTCTGCACCGGCAATATTTGTCGCTCGCCGATTGGCGAGCGGCTGTTGCGTCAGTTGCTACCGGGAAAACGGATAACCTCGGCAGGTATCTATGGGCTGGAGGGCAGCCCGGCGGATGTCAGCGCTCAGGACGTGGCCAGGCGACATGGGATCTCTCTTGAGGGTCATCGCGCGCGCAAACTGACCCCGCAGATCATGCGGGAATCGGATCTGATTCTGGTGATGGAACCTGCCCATCTTCGCTTTATCTCTGACATGGCCCCGGAAATTCGCGGCAAATCGCTGCTTTTTGGGCAATGGCTGGGGCCGCAGGACATCCCCGATCCCTATTGTAAAAGTCGTGAAGCGTTCGATTATGTTTTCGGTCTGCTGGGCAAAGCCAGTCAGGAATGGGCTCATCGTTTGAGTCAACAAGGAATGAAGCGTTAATGTCGTCTTACACAACAGACAGTTACGGTGCGGCAGCACCGGAGAATCATGAAATCGATCTCATTAGCCTGCTCGGCGAGGTGATCGATCACCGTGCAGTCATTTTATCGATAACTTTCCTGTTCACCCTGCTGGCGGGGCTGTATGCCTTTCTGGCCACGCCCGTTTATCGCGCAGATGCCTTAATCCAGGTAGAAGGAAAGCAGGATAACAGCCTGCTCAAAAATTTAAGGCAGTTTGGGAGTGAGATGTCTCCCGATGTCGAACCTGAAATTCTTCTGCTTAAATCGCGCATGATCCTGGGCGCAACCGTCGATGAATTAGGCCTAACGCAGCACGTGACGCAGCGTACGTTCCCGGTAGTGGGACGTCTGTGGGCACGGTTGCAGGGCCGTAAACCGGCGACGGTTGCCCTTGGCTGGCTGCAACTTCCCCCTGTCGAAGGCAAACCTCGCACCCTTGTGCTCACTGTGCTGGAAAAAGGGGCATACCAGCTGGAGGGGGATAACTTTTATGCCGAGGGCAGGGAAGGGAAACCGCTGGAAAAAGCCGGCGTTTCACTGTTGGTGGTGAAAATGAATGCGCCAACGGGCACGCAATTCACGGTGCAAAACAGCACCCGTCTGGAAGCTATCAATACGCTCAGCACCCAATTTAGCGTCGTTGAATCGGCAAAGCAGAGTGGGGTGCTGACGCTCACGCTGACCGGCAACGATCCTGAGCGCATTGCGCATGTGCTTGACCGGATTGCCAACAACTATCTGCAGCAAAACATTGCGCGCCAGGAAGCACAGGATGCCCGCAGTCTTGCATTTTTGCAGAAGCAATTGCCTAAAATCAGAAGCGAACTGGATCTGGCTGAAGAGCGGCTGAATCAGTATCGCAAACAGCGTGACTCGGTGGATCTCTCCCTGGAAGCGAAATCGGTTCTCGAGCAGATTGTGAATATCGAAAACCAGCTCAACGAGCTGACGTTTCGTGAGGCGGAGATTTCTCAGCTGTTCAAGAAAGATCACCCGAACTACCGCGCCTTGCGTGAAAAGCGTCAGACGCTTGAGCAGGAGAAGGTCCGCCTTAATCAGCGTGTCGCCGCCATGCCATCAACTCAGCAGGACATTTTGCGCCTTAGCCGGGATGTGGAGTCAGGCCGCACCATCTACTTGCAGCTCCTCACCCGTCAGCAGGAGCTGAACATTTCGCGCTCCAGCGCCATTGGTAACGTGCGAATTATCGACAGTGCGGTGACGCAACCCGATCCCATCAAACCGCGAAAGCTGGTGATCATCGTCTTAGGCATCCTGTTGGGGCTGATATGCTCAATGGGGCTGGTCCTGGTCCGCTTGGCGCTCAGACGCGGCATCAACACCTCCGAGCAACTGGAAGGGCTTGGCGTACAGGTGATGGCCACCTTGCCCCGTTCCCTGTGGCTGTGGAAAAAAACCAATCTGCGTAAAAAACGCGTATTTGGCTCACGCTGGAGACACAAGATTGTCGATGTCCCTTTCCTGCCGGTTGATCGGCCTGCGGATGTTTTTGTCGAGGCCGTGCGGGGGCTTCGCACCAGCCTGCATTTCACCTTGCAGGATGCCGCTAACCGGATCGTGATGATTTCTGGCCCAACGCAGGACTGCGGTAAAACCCTTGTCAGCACCTCGCTGGCCGCGATTGAGGCGCAGGCCGGGCTCAGGGTGTTATTCATTGATGCGGATATGCGCGAAGGCTATGTACACAACATCTTCGATCTGAAAAACCATACCGGGCTTTCCGACGTGCTTGACGGAAAATGTCATTTCCAGGCGGCGATTCAGCGCTATGAGAAAGGCAACATTGATGTACTGACCTGCGGGCCGGTTCCGTTACGCCCCTCTGAACTGCTGATGAGCGAACGCTTCAGGGCGTTAATGACCTGGGCAGATGAGCATTATGATCTTGTGATCCTCGATACCCCGCCGGTGCTGGCCGTAACCGACGCCTCAGTGGCTGCTCCGGTGGCCGCCACCTCGCTGCTGGTGGCCCGCTATGGTAAAACCAGCCTTAAAGAGATGGAGAACAGCATTAAGCGTTTGCAGCAAACGGGGGCGCATATCAACGGCACCGTGCTGAACGATGTGGTGAAATCAGCAGCGCTGTATTACCGTGCAGGCTATGGCCATTACGAGTATGGCCAACGCCCGGCACGGCAACCGCGCAAGGATTAGTGCTTCACCAGCGTGGCAAAGTAATACACCAGCGGAATGGCGAGGATCCAAAGACCAACAGGGATTTCTCGCCATTTTCCTGCAATCGCTTTGATGACGATGTAAAACAGCAGCCCTCCCGCAATCCCTGTCCCGAAGCTGTTGGCAATCAGCGTAATCATTACCATCATCAGCACCGGCAGCCCGTCGGTGAAATTTGCCAGATCCACCTTACGCAGGCCGCTGAACATATTCAGGCCGATCAGGATCAGGGCAGGGGCGGTGGCTTCTTTGGGGATCATGAGCGCAACGGGCGTAAACAGCAGCATCAGCAGGAACATGACCGCAGCGGCCAGCGCCGTCATGCCGGTTTTCCCCCCCGCTTCTGCGGCCGCGGAGGATTCGATCAGCGCCGTGGCAGCAGGAATACCCACCCACGGGCCAATCGCGGCGGCTATCGAGTCCACCATAAACGGGCGATTGATGTTTGCCATATTGCCCTCTTCATCCAGCAGCCCGGCTTCACCTCCCACCGCCAGCGTGGTGCCCATGGTGGAGAAAAACTCCGATGCGAAAAAGACAAACAGGAACGGCAGGAAGGCAATATTCAGCGCGCCCAGCATGTCGATATGGCCCAGCACCGGCGTCAGTGAATGAGGCATGTCAATAAAGCTGGCTGGAAGGTGGGTAACCCCCATCGGAATGCCTACGAGGGTGGCAAACAAAATGGCCCACAAAATGGCGCCCGGAATGCGACGCGCCTGCAGGGCAATGGCGAGGAACAAACCGCTGAGCGCCACCAGCGCGCCTGGGGAGAGAAAATCACCCAGCATCAGCGCGTTCGTTTTTGCGTTAGCCAGCACCAGCCCGGCATTGCGAAAGCCCAGTACGGCGACAAAAAGACCGATAGAGGCCGTCAGTCCCAGTTTGATGGACTGCGGTACGGAGCGGGTCACAACCTCTCGCAGGCCAAAACGGGTGAGCAGGAAGAACAAAATTCCCGACCAGCAGGCAATGCCCAGACCAATTTGCCAGCCGATGCCTTCACTGCCCGCCAGCGTTACCCCAACCAGCACCGAGCCACCAATGCCGGGCCCGACAATAAACGGCAGGTTGGCGTAAAACGCCATCAGCAGCGTACCGGCCACAAACACCAAAATGGTGCCGGTGGTCGCCGCGCCTTTATCCATCCCGCCCACGGCCAACAGCCCCGGGATGACCACCAGCAAATAGGCGGCGGCGAGAAAACCGGTGAGACCGGCCAGGCACTCTGTGCGCACGGTACTGCCGCGCGTATGCAGTGCAAAACGACGTTCAAGCCAGTTCCCTGGTGCTGGCGAATTAACGGTATTGTCGGCCATTATCCGGCTCTCCTTCGGTATTATTGTATGGTGTCCGGGGTTTCCCGGTAAGAAATCAGCGGATCGACAATCTGGCGCGTGCTGCCATCGGTCAGTCCAAGATCGGTTAAATGCGGCCCGGCGTTGCAGGCAAGGCACGTCCCTTCAATGGCTTTAAATACTCTGTATGGCGGCTCCCAGTCGGCAATCTGGCTGCTGCGTTCACGCAGTTCACGAAACTGGCGCGCCAGTTCCGCAGGGGCGAGTTCTGACAACATCCCCGCAATGGGCATCGCCACATGGGCGATCACGTCCCCGTTCTGGACCAGCGCCATCCCGCCACCGCTTTGGATCAGCGTGTTGGCGGCCAGTGCCATGTCATCAGGATTGCGTCCCAGTACCACCAGGTTGTGTGAATCGTGGGAGTAGCTGGTGGCAATGGCCCCCCGCAGCTCTCCCCAGCCTTCCAGCAGGGCGATTTGCGGTTTTGCCGCATGGCGCGCGTGGCGGTGCTGAACCCAAATCAGGCTAAAACCAGCCGGTATCTCAACGCGTCCGTCACGTACCCGGGCGTCGGTTTCTCCCCAGCGGGTAAAACGTGCGCCGCTGATATGACGCAGGCGCGCCACACCGTGGTTTGCGTTGTCGATGCGCATGTAAAAATCTGTGGCGGTCAGCGACGACAGGCGCACGGTATCCCGGGGCAGCGTCAGGGGCGTATCAACAATCGGCTCGATCATCGCTCCGTTACGGGCAATGCATTTTCCGGCGACGTACACCCGGCGAGCCGTCAGTTTATCCAGTGAATCGAACACCACCAGATCCGCACGACGACCCGCGGCAATCAGCCCGAGATCGTTACGCTGCAGGCGCAGGGAAGCATTCAGGGTGGCAAACCGCAGCGCGTCCGTCGCCGGAAGGCCATGTTCAATCAGCAGGTTGAGCAGGGCGATGATGCCGCCTTTTTCCATCAGGATGTCCGCTGGGACATCATCAGTGCAGACCGTGATTTGTGACGACAGATGCGGCAGCGTTTTCAGCGCGCTGACGATATCAGGCAGCAGATAAGGATGCGAGCCGCGGATCTCCAGCGTCAGCCCGGCGCGTAATTTTTCCAGCGCATCGTCGGCGGAGGTGAGTTCATGATCGGAGGTGACGCCCGCCGCCAGGTACGCCTGTAAATCCGCGCCGCTCAGACCACGCGCGTGGCCTTCAATCAGCTTCCCACTTTCCAGCCCGGCCTGCAGGATCTCCAGCATACGCTGACTGCCATTCAGCACCCCGTGCATGTCCATCACTTCCGCCACGCCGCGCACTTCGGGCCAGCCAAGCAGGGTATTCATCTCTTCGCCCGCAAAGTCTGCGCCGGACATCTCCAGCCCCGGTGTGGAAGGGACGCTCGATGGCGCCGCGACCATTACCTGCAGTGGCAGGTTGCGGCTCGCCTCAATGGCAAAGCGGACGCCCTCAATGCCCAGCACGTTTGCCAGTTCGTGCGGATCCCAGAACACCGCGGTGGTGCCCTGCGCCAGTACGATCTCTGCGTAGCGGGCGGGCAGCAGGTGCGAGCTTTCAAGGTGAACATGCGTGTCCATTAGCCCCGGAGAGAGAAACTGGTTATTCAGGTCATGCGTCTCAAGCGCATCGTTGCGGCTGCCGCGTGGATGGACGCTGGCGATAAGCGAGCCGACGATGCCCACATCCGCGTCGCGGATCTCACCGGTTGCCATATCAACAACCCGGGTATGCGTAAGCAACAGGTCAAACGGCGTTTCGCCTCGTGCAGCCTTCACGGCGCGGCGTCGGGTTTCGGCAGTCATGCAATTAACAGTTCCAGCATTGAAATATTGACGTTACTCTATGCACCCGGCAAACGTTTGCCCAGCTGATAAAATTTATCGCCCGATAACCCCGGGTTATTCTGTGACGCGTGTAATGGATAATGATGACGGAACCCTGGCAGCGCTTGCCTGCGCTCTCCCTTCGGCAGCTACAGTATTTTGTCACTCTGGCGCAGCTGCGTCATTTTACGGATACCGCCAGTAAACTGGCCATCAGCCAGCCGGCGCTCAGCAGCGCCCTGCGGCAAATCGAAACCGTGCTCGGCGGTAAACTGGTCAACCGTACCGCGTCGGCGGTCACGCTGACCGAGCTGGGGCACGCCATTCTGCCACACGCCCAGCGGGTGCTCAGCGTGGCGCAGCTGGCGTTTGATGATATGCAGCAGATTGTGCAGGCCGGCGGCGACGGTACGGTGCGGATCGGTCTGGTGCCTTCAGTCAGTTCGCTACTGTTTCCGCTGCTGCCGCAGACGCTGGCGCAGGCCTTTCCACGTCTGCGGGTGGAGTTTCACGACCAGACCAACGATGCGCTGGTGGCGCAACTGCTGAAAGGGCAGATTGATTTTGGCATCGGGGCACTGGACAACTCGGTACCCGAACAGCTGGACGTGTTCCCGTTGCAGGAGGATCCGTTTGTGGCCGTGCTGCATTGCGACGATCCGCTCGCCGCGTCGGCACATGTTCCCTGGAAACAGCTGGTGGGCCGGGATATTGCCGTTTTCTCAAAAGGCAATATTCAGCGGCTGGTCAATGCGCTTGCCGAAAGCCACCGTCTGTCCCTGCAGACCCGTTATCAGGTGGACTATATCGAGACATTATACGGGCTGGTGCGCTCGAAGCTTGCCGTGGGGATATTGCCTCAGCTTTATACCACCCACCTGCAGGACCCGCAGCTTAAGGTGGTCCACCTTCAGCAACCGGCCCTGGCGCGCACGGTGGCGCTGATGCGTGCCCCGCAGGCGCTGCCTGCGCTCATTGAGTCCTGCTTTACCCTGATGGTTGATACCTTACGCACCAGGTAGGGCGACACTTCTTTACAGCGAAACGGCGCGCAGCTCGCTAAGATGACCTTCGTTAAATCACGAGGTCACAATGGAAAACCGCAAATTCAGCCAACTGCGCCGCTGGGCGCGGGAAGGGATCATACTCGTACTGCTGGCGCTGGCCGTGATGTGGGGTGTGGATCAGTACCGCAAGCCGACATTACCCGCCACGTTTAGCGCTACTCCGATGCAGGGCATTGATGGCTCATTACATGACATTGCCGCACTCAGTCAGGATCGGCCGCTGTTGATTTACGTCTGGGCGACCTGGTGCAGCATCTGCCGTTATACCACGCCTGCGGTCAATAGGCTGGCAGAAGAGGGCGGGAACGTGGTGAGTATTGCCATGCGCTCTGGTGATGACGCTAAGCTTGCGCGCTGGGTCGAAAAAAAGCAGCTGAAAATGCCGGTGATTAATGACGAAAACGGTGCGCTGTCACAGCAATGGCAGGTTAGCGTAACGCCGACGCTGGTGCTGGTCTCTAAAGGCAATGTCGTCAGTACAACAACGGGCTGGACAAGCTACTGGGGATTAAAAGTCAGGATGTGGTGGGCAGGGTTATAAAAATAGCCCCTCTTCCGGTGGAAGAGGGGCTGTGTATTACTTCGCCAGAACTTCCTGCGCAGTACGCTCAACCAGAGACAGCAGGGTTTTGATATCCTCCAGCGTCACGGTTGGGTTCAGCAGCGTCAGCTTCAGACAGGTCACGCCGTTATGCTCGGTCACGCCGACGTTTGCACGGCCGGACTCCAGCAGCGCATCACCAATTTTCTGGTTCAGCAGGGCGATACCTGCATCATCTGCCTGCACCTCGCCACGGAAGCGGAACAGCACGCTTGCCAGCTGTGGCTGCATAACCAGTTCCAGAGCGGGCTGCTCTTTCACATAAGCTGCAACCTGCTGTGCCAGCGTCACGCCGTGATCGATGATCGCCGCGTATTGCTCCTGACCCAGCGCTTCCAGGCTCATCCACAGCTTCAGCGCGTCGAAACGGCGTGTGGTCTGCAGCGATTTGGAAACCAGGTTCGGCACGCCGGCTTCTTCGTCGAACTCAGAGTTCAGGTAAGCCGCCTGATAGCGCATCAGCTCATAGTGGCGCGCTTCCTTCAGCAGGAATGCACCGCAGCTGATGGTCTGGAAGAACTGTTTGTGGAAGTCCAGAGTAACGGAATCCACCAGTTCAATGCCGTCCAGGTAGTGGCGATACTGCTCAGACATCAGCAGTGCGCCGCCCCAGGCCGCATCAACGTGTACCCAGATGTTCTGCTTCGCCGCCAGTTCAGCAATGGCACGCAGCGGGTCAATAGCACCGGCATCGGTGGTCCCGGCTGTCGCGACAATCGCCAGGATCTGTTCGCCGTTGGCGTTGCACTGCTCGATTTTCGCCGCCAGATCGGTCAGATCCATGCGAGAGAATTCGTCAGTTTTCACCTGCACGACGGACTGATAACCCAGACCCATGAGCGCCATGTTTTTCTGCACGGAGAAGTGCGCGTTTTCGGAGCACAGTACGCGGATCTTACGCAGATCGCCCGTCAGACCATCCTGCTGGACAGAGTGGCCCTGACGTGCGAAGAACGCATCACGTGCCAGCATCAGACCCATCAGGTTGCTCTGGGTGCCGCCGCTGGTGAAGACACCCGCGTCGCCAGCCTGATAACCCACGCGGGTACGCAGCCATTCGATCAGTTTGATCTCAATAATGGTTGCGGACGGGCTTTGATCCCAGGAGTCCATGCTCTGGTTAGTGGCGTTAATCAGCACTTCCGCCGCCTGGCTAACGACCAGGCTTGGGCAGTGCAGGTGCGCCACACACTGCGGGTGATGAACGGACAAACTGTCTTTCAGGAAGAACTCCACGGCGCGTTCAATCGCCGCTTCGTTGCCCAGCCCTTTCGGGTTGAAATCCAGCTTAATGCGGTCGCGCAGTTCCGCGACCGTTTTGCCCTGATACATCTCAGGCTGTTTCAGCCACTGCATCACAGCCTGAGTGCTTTGTTCAATCGCCTGCTGGTAAGCTTCAATGCTCTGCGCAGAGGAGAACAAAATTGGGTTTGAATCAGACATCGTAATCAACAACTCCGGTTACGCCGGGCGAACGCCCGCAGCAAGCAGTGCCTGCTCGAATTTATCCAGGAAGACTTTCAGCTCATCATCGCTGATCAGCAGAGAAGGCAGCAGACGCAGAACGATACCGTTACGACCACCGCGCTCCAGAATCAGACCGGCTTCGAAGCACTTCTTCTGAATCAGTGCAGACAGCTCGCCATCACCCGGGAAGCAACCCATGTGGTCAGCGGCTTCGTGTGGTTTAACGATCTCAATACCGATCATCATGCCCAGACCGCGAACGTGGCCGATAACCGGATAGCGTTTCGCCATCTCGTTCAGCTGGCCTTTCAGCCATTCGCCCTGTGCAGCCACTTTGCCAGCGATGTTCTGGTCTTTCAGGATCTTCAGCGTCGTCAGACCGGTTGCCATCGCCAGCTGGTTGCCGCGGAAGGTGCCGGTGTGGTGACCTGGTGCCCATGCATCGAACTGCTTTTTGATACCCAGCACAGCCAGTGGCAGACCGCCGCCAACGGCTTTGGACATCACGATGATGTCTGGCTCAATGCCAGCGTGTTCGAAGGCGAAGAATTTACCGGTACGGGCAAAGCCAGCCTGAACTTCGTCCAGGATCAGCAGAATGCCGTGTTCCTGAGTCACTTTACGGATGCGCTGCAGCCACTCAACCGGAGCCGGGTTCACGCCGCCTTCACCCTGAACGGCTTCCAGAATGACCGCAGCAGGTTTGCGCACGCCGCTTTCGACGTCGTTGATCAGGTTTTCGAAATAGTAGGTCAGCGCTTTCACGCCAGCCTCACCGCCGATACCCAGTGGGCAACGGTACTGGTGTGGATAAGGCATGAACTGCACTTCTGGCATCATACCGTCTACCGCTTCTTTCGGAGACAGGTTACCGGTCACGGATAGTGCGCCGTGAGTCATACCGTGGTAACCACCAGAGAAGCTGATAATACCGCTACGGCCGGTGACTTTTTTCGCCAGCTTCAGCGCCGCTTCCACGGCGTCAGCACCGGATGGACCGGTGAACTGCAGGCAGTACTCTTTGCCCTGACCAGGCAGCAGAGAGAGCAGGTATTCGGAAAACGCGTCTTTCAGAGGCGTAGTCAGATCCAGAGTATGTAACGGCAAGCCGCTGGTAATGACATTTTGGATGCTTTTCAGCACATCAGGGTGGTTATGGCCAAGCGCGAGGGTGCCTGCGCCTGCTAAACAGTCAAGGTATTCTTTATTATCTGCATCGGTGATCCACACGCCTTCTGCTTTAGTGATGGCTAAAGGCAGTTTGCGCGGATAACTCCTGACGTTAGATTCAAACTCGGCCTGACGGGCCAGATAGGTTTCGTTGCTTTTGTGGGCATCTACGGTGTCAATACGGACTTTATCCGTCATCATATCACTCCTACAACCGCCGCTTCGTTATGAGCCACGATTGAATAAAAAGTTAAAAAACAGATGGGGGCCTGAAAAAAACGCCGCCAATATAGAGCCTTTTGCCACGGGGCTCAATGGTTAATTTGTTTACTGTTTTGTGACATGGGGCACAGGGGACGGAATATCCCCGTTTTGAGAAAGAAAATTACGCGTTATGGCAAATAAAAACAGCCGGTTACGTGCTAACTGCCCGGAGGGTAAAATCATAAAAAAGAGTGTGACAAATCGTGCCATTTTTCCCTGAAAGGGAGGTTGACCGCCTCCTTAGCCTGCTTATTACTGCGACAGGGCTAAAAAGCGGTGGTCATCATAGATGCGTAATGGAATTCCGCATTAAAAATGGACTTTCAACGCGCGTGGTTTCCCGATGGGTTTCACCGTTAATAATATGCAGAGCACTGAGGCGACCAATTTCATAATGCGGCAGTTGAACCGTTGAAAGAGGCGGAAGAAAGAGTTCTCCAATGCCCACCATATTGTCATAGCCGATAACCGCGATATCTTCAGGGATGCGAATTCCTTGCGCCAGCAGGGTCTGGTAAACCATCAATGCGATACGATCGTTGCCGCAGATAACCGAGTCGAACTGGGGAAGGCCATTCTGAATGTGCGCCTGCAGAACTGACGGAATGTCGCGATAGTGCTCGTCCCCAAACGCCATATAACTATGATCCAGACGGTCCGGGTCGAGCCCCGCTTCACGGCATGCACGTTCCAGCCCGTGACGGCGTCGGGTTGTGGCCAGATGGTCGGCGGGTAAATGCAGGCACAGGGGCTGTCGATAGCCTGCGGCGAGTAACGCCTGTACGGCGGTGTACTGCCCCTGTTCATCATCAGGAATATAGCTGGCGACCTTTTCATCGATACTTTCGCAGTTGGCCAGCACGCAGGGGAGGGTAAGGAGCTTGGCCGGGAGAGGAACCTGACGTAATCCCATGGTGGTGTAAATAATGCCGTCCGGGCGGTGAGAGAGCAGCAGATCGACGATTGCCTCCGGGTTGTCATCGGTAAACATATTCATGACGAAGCTGTTCCAGCCGTGCATCCTGGCCGTCTCTTCAATGGACAGCGTAATCTCCACCGAGAAAGGTGTCGTCACCGTATCGAGTGCCAGCACGCCTATGGTTTTTGGCGAGGCATGCGCGCCGCGTACTTTCTTGGCGGAAAGATCGGGTACGTAGCTGGTCTGCTCAATAGCCTGCTGTACGCGTGCCAACGTTTCCGGTTTAAGGCGCTCCGGGTTGTTAAGCGCGCGTGAGACGGTCATCAGCGATACGTTAGCCAGCTTTGCGACGTCCTTCAGGGAAGCCATTTTCTTACTCCGTTAATGTCACGTGTTAAAGAGTATACAACTAAGTTACTGATGTAAAAGGAAAGGGGTTATGTGAGTGGAGCCAGACAGGCGTCATTGATGAATAATTGATCGCGATCTCACTTCTGTAATGTTAACGTTAACTTTCGTGATTAACATCATGAATCTGATCCAAACCGCATGAATAGCGCTCAATGTTAACGTTACCATTTTGTCATTACTCCAACATGAGAATGTCATGATGAAAACGCATCACTCTCACAGCTACCCTTTATTGAGCGCATTACTGTTTTTCTTTTTTGTCACCTGGTCTTCTTCCGGCTCTTTGCTTTCCATCTGGCTCCACCAGGAGGTGGGCTTAAAAGCGGGCGACACCGGCATTATCTATGCCGTGCTTTCTGTCTCCGCGCTTTTCGCTCAAATCTGCTATGGATTCATTCAGGACAAACTTGGTCTGCGCAAGAACCTGCTCTGGTTTCTGACCAGCCTGCTCATTCTTTCTGGTCCGGCCTTTTTGCTGTTTGGTTATCTGCTGCAGATTAACGTCTTACTCGGCAGTATTTTCGGCGGGATTTATATCGGCCTGACGTTTAACGGTGGGATAGGGGTACTGGAGTCCTATACCGAGCGTGTCGCCCGCCAGAGCCAGTTTGAGTTCGGCAAGGCGAGGATGTGGGGATCGCTTGGCTGGGCGGTGGCAACCTTTTTCGCGGGACTTCTGTTTAACATTAATCCGAAGCTGAACTTCGCTGTCGCAAGCTCTGCAGGACTGCTGTTTTTTGTTTTGCTGGCGCGTCTCAGGGTCTCTTCCGCCCCGCACGCCATGCAGGAAGCGGTGTCAGGCGGTAAAGTCACGCTGGAAGATGCATTGCGTCTGCTGACGCTGCCGCGGTTCTGGGCGCTGGTATTTTTTGTTATCGGCACCTGTATTTATGGCGTTTACGACCAGCAGTTCCCGGTCTATTTCTCCTCCCAGTTCCCGACGTTACAGGAAGGAAACGCCATGTATGGCTATCTCAACTCCTTCCAGGTTTTCCTTGAGGCGGCGGGCATGTTCTGCGCGCCATGGCTGGTGAATCGCCTTGGCGCAAAGAATGGCCTGATTTTTGCGGGAATGGTGATGGCGATGCGTATGGTGGCTTCGGGGCTGGTTGAGGGGCCGGTACTGATCTCCATTACCAAGCTATTGCACGCGGTCGAACTGCCCGTTTTGCTGGTCTCAATTTTTAAATACAACAGCTTACATTTTGATAAACGGCTCTCTTCCACCCTCTATCTGGTGGGCTTTGCCTGTACCAGCTCAGTGATCGCCTCGGTCCTGTCGCCGCTGGCGGGTTACAGCTATGAGAAATACGGCTTCGCCCAGTCCTATCTCATTATGGGGCTGTTAGTTTTCAGCACCACGTTTATCTCCATCTTCCTGTTGCGCTCGGGTAAATCCTCTTCTGACCCGCTCATGCCGCAACCTTCCACCATCTGATCGAAAGAGTAGAAAAATGACGTATTCAATTACTAAAGCAGAGCAGGAACTTCAGTCCAGACGCGAAGGGCTCAACCTGCGCTGGTATCCACGTTACCACCTCGCTGCACGCGCTGGCTGGATGAACGACCCAAATGGCCTGATCTGGTTTGACGGCTGGTATCACGCTTTTTACCAGCATCATCCGTACTCCACCCAGTGGGGGCCTATGCACTGGGGCCATGCGCGCAGCAAGGATTTAGTTCACTGGGAGCATCTCCCCGTTGCGCTGGCGCCAGAAGGGCCTGAAGACAAGGATGGCTGTTTTTCCGGATCGGCGGTGGTGGATGGCGATACGCTGGCGCTGATTTACACCGGACATAAATTCCACGGCGATCCTGATGACGAGGCGAATCTCTACCAGGTGCAATGTCTGGCGACCAGCCGTGACGGCATTCATTTTGTCCGGCAGGGAATGATCGTTGATACCCCGCCAGGTCTGCATCACTTCCGCGACCCGAAAGTGTGGCGTGAAGGGGAGAGCTGGTACATGGTTGTCGGTGCACGGGACGGTGAGACGGGCCAGGTGCGCGTTTATCGTTCTGCCGATCTGCGTGAGTGGCAGGATATGGGCGTGCTGGCAGTGGCTGAAAAAAAGATGGGCTACATGTGGGAATGCCCGGACTTTTTCATGCTCAATGGCAAACGCGTGCTGATGTTTTCGCCTCAGGGGATGGCCGCTGAAGGATTCAAAAACCGTAATCTTTTCCAGAGCGGCTATCTGTTGGGCGAATGGCAGCCCGGGCAGCCTTTTGTGCGGGAAGGTGAGTTTGTGGAGATGGATCGCGGGCATGATTTCTATGCGCCACAAAGTTTCCTCACGCCTGATGGTCGCCGCATCGTTATCGGCTGGCTGGACATGTGGGAATCCTCCCAGCCGGAACAGGAGGACGGCTGGGCAGGGATGCTCTCTTTACCGCGCGAACTGACGCTTGGCGCGGATCACCGTCTGCAAATGCGGCCAGCCAGAGAGGTCGAAGGCCTGCGGCGAGCGTGGTTCCCCTGGCCGGTCAGCACGTTGACTCATCAGCAGATGGCTCTGGTGGAACGCTGCGACGCGATGGAGGTTATTCTGCAGTGGGATTGTGCCAATAGCAGTGCCGAGCAGTACGGCATGAGTCTGGGAGAGGGGCTGCGCGTCTACGTGGATGCTCAAATGCAGCGTCTGGTTCTTGAGCGAAACTATCCGCAGTATGGCCTGTGCGGGACACGAAGCGTCGCGCTGAACCTGGATAATACGCTTAATCTGCGTCTGTTCTTCGACAGTTCATCCGTGGAAGTTTTTGTCAATGAAGGCGACGCGTGTTTAAGCAGCCGAATTTATCCTGATGAAGATTGCCGTGATCTGGCGCTGTTTGCCTGGATGGGGCGAGCGTCACTTATCCATGGTGGGGCCTGGCAACTGGAGTAAACATTGACCTGGCGACGACGGGCATCAGGTCAGTTTAATTTAAGGTATTGCCCCATCTTGATGGGGCGACTTAAATACAGAGTCATTAATGATGATTCTTTTTAATCTTTAGAGAGTTGAGTGTTCATGAATTTCTCATTCTCTTCAACCAATTGAAGATAATAGCCACCTTTGTTCTATGTACCGTCGTTTGGTTTCCAGCCTTTTGAGAGAAGATGTTCTGCAGCATTCGAGATTGGCTGGTTCATAACGTAATCAGTTTCATTGATAAGTTGTTTAACGCTGCTGTTCTGTTTAGCTGGCTTCACGTTACATTCACCATTCGCGTCCTGCAATTGCGTACAGACTCAATTGGTTGCTAATCATGTTTTCAAAATAAATAAGATTTACCTATATGGAATAGTTGATTTTAATTTGGTGAAGAGTGCATAAGGGCATACCGCTGTCGGGCGTATAGTATGGTAATATGTGTCATTGAATTATGTGTTGTAGTAGTATGTATAATGATGATTTTAGTTATATATTATCATGCGTTTTCACTATTGATGCCGAGAAAAGAATTACTGAATACTTAAGATCTCAGAATCTTGAAAATATAAAAAATATGCAGGTTGAAAAGACGTTTAACGATTTAGGGTACGAAGTAAATATTTGGAATGTTAGAACAAAAAATGATGGTAACTGGTGGGTTGCTGAGGGAGAACTCGTCCCTTTAAATCTTTATACTCAGGGTGAATATTTCTTTTCTGCTGACGAAGCATACTCTTTTCATTTAGGTATAACGCAGAGACTACAGGCAAGACATCATAGTGAGTTCAAACATGTTATTGATGAATTGCCCTTAGATATCGATATGCTATGCTCAATCAGTCGTAGGCTTAATGCCTCTGCTGTTGCTCTGAATGATATAAGTGCCCCTGAAGACATTTAAAGTATTGGGTTAACATGTAGAGAGAGTATGGTTGAACTCGCTGCCCATCTTTATAAAACTCATGAGGATATTTTAAAGAAAGATAACATTAAAGCTGCTGATTTTAAGAATATCTGCAGAATAGTCATTGGGTTATATGCGGCAGGAAAGCATAATTCTGGCTTAAGGAAATATTGCCGTTCAACTGTTGAATCTGCGTGGGATCTATCTGCAGAAACAGTGCATTCTTCAAATAAAAATTTACCTGATGCAAAGATTTGTCTTTTACTTACTTGCACTGCTGTTTCATTAATTCAAAACCTATTCCTTAAATTTATTGGGTTTGATAATGAAATAAAATGTCCTAACTGTCACAGCTTAAAGAGTGAAATATACGAATCCGAAGAAGATAGCCAACTTCACGTGGTGTGCGGGGAGTGCGGGGAAATTGTGGAGGTCATATCCGAAGAAACGGATGAACAGCCATAAATACTCCAATAAGTTATAAAATTTACGCCCGAATGAAGCGGGCTTTATCCATTAATGGTTCGCCGCTGACTGTTCAATAGCTTGTCGCCAGTAGCTATTCCAGCGCCGCCACCCATCCGCAACGTTTGCGGTGTGGATTTCCGCAATTTTCTGGTAGGTCTTTGACGTCTGATCATAGTTCTGTGATGTGTGCGCCAGCATTAGATCGGTTTTTTCCTGATCGCGTCTAACCTCAATGCGCAGAATGTTAGCCCAGGAACGGCGCAAATTGTGAACGGCGCATGTCACTTCTACCGGTTCGCCGGTCTGCTCGTCGGTGTAACCAGCCATCACGCCCAGCCGCGCTAAAACGTCGTTTAAAGTTGTTCCGCCGACAGGCCAGCATTTGCCTGCGTCTGTAGGCGAAAGCCCCAGCACGTCGCGAACGCTGCTATTCTTTGAACGGTTTCCAGAAATGAACCATACATCGCGCCGTATCTCCTGTCGCACCATTTCAACAACTTCGTTTTTACGACGGCCAGTTACCATAATAAACCGAAGCGCGTTACCTGCGACGGTGTGCGGCAGTTAGGCGAATAACTGCCGGTAAGTGTCCGCCGTTATGCTGGCTTGTCGCGGTTTGGCTTTTGCGGGCATCTGGTTCTTATCGATGCTGTCCTTCAGTGTCTGCGGAACTTGGATCGGCTGCGGATTGTTCCCGCCGGTGTGGATATCCTCAGTTTCTTCTGTGATTGATGGGGGCTGATTGGGAGTCCTGAGTGGTTCACTAACGGGCATTAAGGCTTGTATTGTCTAAAATCTGATAAATTGTATAAACATTATGTGATCGTTAACCTTAAATGGTTGAAACGCCCTGGTACCACCCAGACGATAAGAAAGGGGATAGAGTCTGCGAAAAGTTTCGGCTGGATTGCTATAACGTTCATCAGTATGATTGCTTGTACAATCTGGGGTTGGGGAAACATCTTTGAAAGATAAAGGACGATACAATATGAAAGTTACTGATGAAGCTTTGTTACGTTCTGGTTTTACACCATCGGATTTGCAGAAGATAAAAAACAATGTTGAAAGCTATGGTGGTACGTTGGGAGAAGCGATTCAGGATCTGGCAAATCGATTCAGGATAGTTATTTGGATCTTTTCCGCTTTCATGGCAATGTTTCTCTGGGTAATTATTTCAAATGAAATACAATACATCATATCCACAGGGATCGGTTTATCTATAGCAATGTTGATTGCTGTTTTTGTTCAACCGCCAGTCCTTTCTTACAAATCCTGGCGGTTCTGGAGAAAATACAGAGGTTAATGATTCGGTGCTTCGGTGGAAAGCAGGTCAAAAATAACTTTAGCCTTGATACCGTAGCCTACTATTTTCATAGTTAACTTGGGGCGACTCATTATGTTGACTTTACGATAGTAATCGTGGGGAAGCCAACGGAACAATCGCCAGGCACCTGCTTTTCGCGCTAATCCAAAAATGCTGTAGATGTTTGCGCTTAATGTCAGAGTGTTATACAAAGCCAGACCAGATTCAGCCTTAAACCCCATAAACTGAGCAATATTAATCACTTTGTCAGCGACCACACCTTCAGAGTTAGATTCCCCTTGAGATAAAAATTTATTCACTTCTTTAGTTATACCGTTAGTGCCATCAGCAACTAAGATTGCACCAGCGAGGACTCCAATAGGGTTCATCGTCGAGATCATGATCATCCCACCATAGAAAACCATCCCTGATATAACGATATTCACAGCCGAAATCATATATCCGACGATTTTATTATTTTCCCGAACAAACTCGACCTGTGCATAAAGTTGTGCGGCTCTGGTTTTTAACAGGCGTTCTTGTTCGTGCAGATTATCCGTTTCGGCACGCAGATTTTTGATGCATATAATGCATTCTTCGTCTGTTTTAGCTCGCCGTGCTGCCTCGAACTCCTTTTCTACGACCTGTTTTATCTCTTCGACAAACTTGATACGTGTTAGACCATCTTGCAAATAGAATGCTGACAACCGGTTTGCTGTTTCGACGAGTTTCCGGGCTTCCAGATTCACCATGGTATCTGACCATGTTCTGTTCCAGCCTCTGTTGAGCAGCGCGATATCCATTAAAGACTCCTTCCCAAAATGTGTCTGGTCATTTTACGTGCAATAAGGTCGAAGACAAAAGGAAATACATTCCCAACGTCTTATTTTAGCGGAAAGAACACATGATCAAACTTTGAGACTCCATGCCGCAATTCTCTACTTTTATTCTCCGACGTTTCAAACGTCCTGGAGTACGGGCAGGACTGCGAGCGAGTAACGTACTCTTCATTTTCTATACCTTATAAACTGCAGTCGAAAGGATTGAAGAGAACAAGCTTACTGGCAGGTAAGGTTCTAATATTTTTTTGAGTATTGGCAGGCTTCCCCCACGTTTCAGAACGTGATAGCGAAGGTTCTTGCGTGGGCTGTGGGCTGCAATGTGAAGAGCGAGCATATCCCTGGCCTCTTTAAATTTGGCTGAGACCGTCACACGTCAGATCGGTTTCGAAAACAGCGAAAGATCACAACTAAAAGAGGCTCGAGCAATCCGGCCTTTTTGTCGTTTGGATGTGGGATACAGCTTGTGATACAAGCTGGGACACAGAGCATTTTTTAGGGTTGAGTCTTTGGCTTTCCGCTGGCATGATCCAGAACAGGGATTAACGGGACGTTAATCGCAAGCTTTTGATTTTTATTTATTTGACTCGGGGTGCCCTTCTTTGTGAAGGCTGAGAAATACCCGTATTACCTGATCTGGATAATGCCAGCGTAGGGAAGTCAGATGCCTCCTCTGGTCATCGCTTCTTCACGCAAGGCAGGAGCGAACCCATGCAGCCTGACCTGCTCGATTTACACGTTTTACATCACTTCCGAACCCGTTCGCCGCTCACGCACTGTATGACCAATGATGTCGTGCAAACCTTTACGGCCAACGTTCTGCTGGCGCTTGGTGCTTCTCCGGCAATGGTGATTGAAGCCGAAGAGGCCGAGCAGTTTGCCGGGATGGCCGATGCGCTGCTGATTAACGTCGGTACCCTCACCACGCCCCGCGCCCAGTCGATGCGTCGGGCTATTGAGAGCGCGGTGGCGGCAGGCAAGCCCTGGACGCTTGATCCGGTTGCCGCGGGCGCTCTGGCGTTCCGTACCCGCTTTTGTCATCAGATCCTTGCACTGAAACCAGCCGCCATTCGCGGCAATGCGTCGGAAATTCTCGCCCTTGCGGGGATGAGCGCAGGGGGACGCGGTGTCGATACCACCGACACCGCCGCTGCCGCGCTGCCCGCCGCACAGGCGCTGGCTCGCCAGTCCAATGCCATTGTGGCAGTGACGGGGGAGGTGGATTACGTTACCGACGGCCAGCGCACCCGAAAGGTTGCGGGCGGCGATCCGTTAATGACCCGCGTGGTGGGCACCGGGTGTGCGCTCTCGGCGGTGGTGGCGGCGAGCTGCTCGCTGCCGGGCGATCGGCTGGATAATGTTGCCGCTGCCTGCGGATGGATGAAGCGTGCCGGAACGATCGCCGTTGCGCAGTCTCACGGGCCGGGCAGCTTTGCCAGCGCGTTCCTTGATGCGCTGCACAACCTGGAGGCACAGGCATGAAACGAATTAATGCTCTGACGATTGCCGGTACCGATCCAAGCGGCGGTGCCGGTATCCAGGCCGACCTGAAAACGTTCTCCGCTCTTGGCGCTTACGGCTGCTCGGTGATCACCGCCCTGGTGGCGCAAAACACCCGTGGCGTGCAGTCGGTCTACCGTATCGAACCTGATTTTGTCGGTGCACAGCTGGACACGGTATTCAGCGATGTGCGCATCGACACCACCAAAATCGGGATGCTGGCAGAAACGGATATCGTCGAAGCGGTGGCCGAGCGGCTGCAACGTTATCAGGTGCAAAATGTGGTGCTGGATACGGTGATGCTGGCTAAAAGCGGCGACCCGCTGCTCTCTGCCTCTGCTGTTGAGACATTGCGCAAGAAACTGCTGCCGCAGGTGGCGCTGATTACGCCAAATCTGCCGGAAGCGGCCGCACTGTTAGACGCGCCGCACGCGCAGAACGAACGTGAGATGAAAGAGCAGGGGAACGCCCTGCTGGCGATGGGGTGTGGCGCGGTGCTAATGAAAGGCGGCCATCTTGATGACGATGAAAGCCCGGACTGGCTCTTTACCCGTGACGGTGAACTGCGTTTCACGGCCCCGCGTGTGCACACCAAAAATACCCACGGTACGGGGTGCACGCTCTCTGCCGCGCTGGCGGCGCTGCGTCCACGGCACAACAGCTGGGGCGATACGGTACGCGAGGCCAAAACGTGGCTCTCCGCCGCGCTGGCAAAAGCCGATACTCTGGAAGTGGGTCACGGTATTGGGCCGGTTCATCATTTTCATGCATGGTGGTAAGCCAGTATACTGGCAGGAAACACCAGGCCTGAGAAAACAGAGATGGAACAAGCGCATACCCGGTTAATCGCTCAACTGAATGAACGGATCGCCGCGCCCGACAACATGCCGCTGTATCTGAAATTTGCCGAAACGGTAAAAAACGCGGTACGCAGCGGAGTGCTGGAGCACGGGAATATTCTGCCCGGCGAGCGCGATCTGAGCCAGTTAACCGGGGTGTCGCGCATTACCGTGCGCAAAGCGATGCAGGCGCTGGAAGAAGAGGGCGTGGTAACGCGCGCCCGGGGTTACGGGACACAGATCAACAACATCTTTGAATATTCGCTCAAGGAAGCGCGCGGGTTTTCCCAGCAGGTGGTGCTGCGCGGTAAAAAACCTAACACGCTATGGGTGAATAAACGGGTGGTGAAGTGTCCGGAAGAGGTCGCCAGCCAGCTGTCGGTACCCCCGGACAGCGAGGTATTCTTGCTTAAGCGCATTCGTTACGTTGACGATGACGCGGTGTCGATTGAGGAGTCCTGGGTTCCGGTTGAGTTAATTCATGACCCGGACGCAATTGGCATCTCGCTGTACGACTACTTCCGTAGCCAGAATATCTTTCCGCAACGCACCCGCTCCCGGGTCAGCGCCCGGATGCCGGACAGCGAGTTTCAGGCGCATATCAGTATGGATGACAAAATACCGGTACTGGTGATCAAGCAGGTTGCGCTTGACCAGCAGCACCGGCCGATTGAGTACAGCATCAGCTACTGTCGCAGCGACCTATACGTCTTTGTGTGCGAGGAGTAAGGCCTCGCGCGTCGGCGCGCAATCCCCGCCGCGGTGGCTGACCACCCAGGCCGCCACGGCATTTCCCAGCGTCACGGCATCCGCCAGACGCCATCCTGCCGCCAGACCGGCAAGCGTACCGCCCGCATGGCTGTCGCCTGCGCCAATGGTGTCGACGACGGTGGCGGGAAACGCAGGAACATAACCCGATGCGTCGCCTTCATACCAGGCTGCGCCATCTTTGTCGTGACGAATAATCAGCGCGGCGCCATAACGGTGCTGCCACTGCACGCCTAAAGTATCAACGTCCATGCCAGCGCGCTCCGCGGCAATCTGCGCCTCCTGACGATTGAGCGACACGATAGGTTTCAGAGCCATGATCCGCGCCATCAGCGCGTCGGGAATATCAGCAATGCGGGGGCCAAAATCGATAAACGCGGTGACGTTTTCCAGCGACTCCAGCCAGCGTGTAAGCAGTTCGCCCGATGGCGATGCCAGCTGATAGCCGGACAGATACACCAGGCTACCCGGTGGGACGTTCAGCCCATCCAGCCAGTGCGGCTGCCACTGGTTCTCCACGCCGCTAAACGACATAAAGGTGCGTTCGCCGTCAGGCTCTACCAGCGCCAGACACCAGCCGTTATCGCCCGCTTCGGCCTCCACGGCGCTGTGCAGATCCTGCCTAGCCATGGCGTTACGGATGATCTCCGCCCATACGCCGTGGCCAACGGGCAGGGCGTTTTGCGCCGCAATGCCGAGCCGCTTCAGGGCGATGGCAATATTCAGCGCACAGCCGCCGATATTCACCCCTTGTTGTTTCAGCTCGATATCGCATCCGCGCCAGGGCAGGGCGTACGCGTCGGCGATCACGTCGATGACCGCCGCGCCCAGCACCGTGACCGGGCGTGTGGCCTGTAATGTTTCAAGACGCTGGGCTAACGTACTCATACGCCCTCCCTTTGCTCCCGGTAGTGCAGCAGTTTTTCGCAGTAGTGGTCAAAATTGAGCCGGTTTACGGTGTCGAGCTCATCCTTCAGCGCCGGGTCAATCGCCTGCACGCCGTGCAGTGCCCCGCAGATGGCCGTTGCCATCGCCCCGATGGTGTCTGTATCTCCACCGAGGTTGGCGCACAAAATCGCGCAGCGGTTTGGGTCCGTGCCGGCCAGCTCCACCATCGCAATCGCCGCCGGAACGGACTCAATGGTGCTGGTGCCCGCACCAATAAGCTGGTAAACCTGCTCGCTGGCGGAGTCGATGCCGTGGGCTTCCCGCACGGTCTTAAGCGCCAGTTCAATACGTGCCGCCAGCGAGGCGCTGAAGGTGGTGGTATTCGCCTCCTGTGCGTAGCGGGCAATGCCGGGCAGGGCATCGACGATGTTCTGCCAGCGCTCGCCGTCGATGGCGCGCGAAACCGCCCAGGCAATCACCACGGCCCCGGCGATGGCGAGGTCCGATTTATGCGTCGGGCTGGAGGCCAGCGCGACCTGCCCGACAAAATGTTCCAGCCGCGTCGCCGGTAGCAGGCAGCCCAGCGGGGAAGCCCGCATCGCCGCCCCGTTGGTCACACCGTTGTTGTCCAGTTCACTGACGGGTTTGCCGTCGCGGATGGCGTTAAGCGCGATTTTTGAGGTGGGACCCAGCACGTTTTTATTAAAGGCATCGAAATCCAGCGCCCAGTTCAGGATGTGTTTGCCGATGATATCCGCGTCAATCTCCCCGTCGCATTCGATAATCGCATCGGCCAGGCACAGCGCCATCGAAGTATCATCGGTAAACTCCGCGCGCTTAAAATAGCAGGCCGCGTTATTCTCTGCCGGGCCGGGTAAGAAGCGGTCGATCCAGCCGAAGTGCGCTTTTACGCGCTTTCTTGGCCATAGCTCGGAGGGCATACCCATCGCATCCCCTAACGCCTGCCCGTAAAGGGCACCGAGAATACGTTCTTGTTTCATTTAACTTCCCCTTGTGTCAGCGCAGCATCGCCATCAACCACCTCAATTGCGGTGATCTCTTTGTCCGATTCGCGGAAAAACAGCATAAACAGCACGGCAATCACGGCAATCATGATCGCACCGAATGTCCACATTCCGGCCCAGTTGAAGGTCAGCCCATTCACCGGCTCTTTGTAAGCGAACATTTTTTCCATCATCACGCCGCCCAGGCGGTAACCCAGCAGGCTACCAAAGCCCTGACAGCACAGCGTAATCAGGCCTTGCGCAGCCGTACGCATATGCGCCGGCGCTTTTTTATCCACGTAGATATACGCGGTTACATAGTAGAAGTCGTAGCTCACCCCGTGCAGCAGAATGCCGAGGAACAGCAACGCATAGGTGAAGTATTGTTCTGCGCCGCCGTAAACAAAGAAACCGTAGCGGATGGCGGCCGTGAGCAGGCCCAGCAGTAAGACCTTCTTAATACCAAAGCGTTTAGTGAAGAATGGCAGCGCCAGCATAAAGAAGATTTCAGAGAACTGGCCGAGCGTCATCCAGCCGGTGGCGTTTTTCATCCCCACTTCGGTGAGATAGCCGTTGGCGAAGATGTAATAGAAGGCCAGCGGCATCGCGAACAGGAAAGAGCAGAAGAAGAATACCAGGAAGTTTTTGTCGCGCAGCAGGATCAGCGCGTCCAGACCGAGCATCACTTTGAAATCCAGCTTGCCGGTACTTTTCGGCGGCGTATTCGGCAGGAACAGGGCAAACACGCCCAGCAGGGCGGAGCTGGCTGCGGTCATCAGCAGCGGAATATTGGTATCAGAGATATCGCTATAGCCCAGCATCTGCGGCAGGAACCCGCATGCCAGACCGGAGGCGATCCAGCCGATGGTGCCCATCACGCGTATACGCGGGAAATCGGCTTCCACGTCATCGACGTTGGCGAAGGCAATACTGTTGGTCAGCGCAATGGTGGGCATATAGGTAAGAGAGTAGGCCAGCAGCAGCGGGAAGAAGGTGCTGAACTGGGTTTGCTGTGCGGCGAAGTACATCAGAATGGCACCGGCAAACATCAGAACCGCCAGCACTTTCTGGGCGGCAAAGAAGCGGTCGGTCAGCGAGCCGACGAGAATAGGCGACAGGATCGCCGCAATGGCCGTACAGGCGTAGGACCAGCCAATCTCCCCGGCGGTAAAGCCGCTTTTGCTCAGCCATAGCCACAGCGGCACAAACCACGCTCCCCAGATAAACCATTCAACAAACATCATGAATGACAGTTGGACTTTCGTTTTCATTGTTTAATCCTGCATGTCAGTGAGAGTACGCCTTTAACATACCATTCAATAATACCTTTGAAATACCTTTGTGGTGATTGTTTGATCAATGTAACAGTTTTGTTGTACACGAATCGAGCCAGCAGATTGTGCTGAAAAAAAATGCAAATGCTGGAAAATCTGTTAAGTCGGTACCAGGCTTAGTCTGCCCATAAAAATGTGGGTCTGGATAAACACTCACCGACATGACGTCGGAATTACGGGAGCATCGCTATGACTGATATTGCGCAGTTGCTTGGCAAAGACGCCGACAGCCTTTTACAGCATCGTTGTATGACCATTCCAGCCGACCAGCTTTATCTGCCCGGCCACGACTACGTTGACCGCGTGATGGTGGATAACAACCGTCCACCGGCCGTGCTGCGAAATATGCAGACGCTCTATAATACCGGGCGGCTGGGCGGTACCGGGTATCTCTCGATTCTGCCGGTTGACCAGGGCGTTGAGCATTCGGCAGGCGCCTCCTTTGCAGCCAATCCGCTCTACTTTGATCCGAAGAACATTGTTGAGCTGGCGATTGAAGCGGGCTGTAACTGTGTGGCCTCTACCTATGGCGTGCTGGCGTCTGTTTCACGGCGTTATGCCCACCGCATTCCTTTCCTCGTCAAACTGAACCACAACGAGACGCTCAGCTACCCAACCGAATATGACCAGACCCTCTACGCCAGCGTGGAGCAGGCGTTCAATATGGGCGCAGTAGCGGTTGGGGCAACGATCTACTTCGGCTCTGAGCAGTCCCGTCGTCAGATTGAAGAGATTTCCGCCGCCTTTGAACGCGCCCATGAGCTCGGGATGGTGACCGTGCTGTGGGCGTATCTGCGTAACTCCGCGTTTAAAAAAGACGGGGTGGATTACCACGTCTCAGCTGACCTGACCGGTCAGGCAAACCACCTGGCCGCAACCATTGGTGCTGACATCGTGAAGCAGAAAATGGCCGAGAATAACGGCGGCTATAAGGCGGTGAACTTCGGTTATACCGATGACCGTGTCTACAGCAAGCTGACCAGCGATAACCCGATCGACCTGGTGCGCTACCAGCTGGCGAACTGCTACATGGGACGCGCCGGGCTGATTAACTCCGGCGGTGCGGCGGGTGGAGATACTGACCTGTCTGACGCGGTACGCACGGCGGTTATCAACAAACGCGCAGGCGGTATGGGGCTGATACTTGGCCGTAAAGCGTTTAAGAAATCGATGGCGGACGGCGTGAAGCTGATCAATGCAGTTCAGGATGTCTATCTGGACAGCAAAGTGACGATCGCCTGAGTACTCCCTCTCGGTGGGCATAATGCCTGCACAGACGGCCCCCTCTCCCTTTGGGAGAGGGCTGGGGTGAGGGGGAACATACGGCTGTGGAGGTCATTCCGTTCACTTTATGTTCCTTGCTACTCTGTAACAACATGACCCGTGAACGTGCCAGGGTGGCTCAATCGCCACCACCCTGGCGACCCGGGCTCCCGGCGGTAAATCGCCGCTTCGCGGTGCCTTCGGCTTATTCCTTCCGGCTTATCGGGGACGGGCGGATGTAACGTCCCTGTAAAGCCGCCCTCTCGGCGCATCCCTGCGCCTCGCCCCGGCCTGCAGGAAACGCCTCAGCGATTTACAGCCGGACCAGGGCATCGCTGAATGTTCTCCGTCATTCTGAGAGCAGTGTTATCGCTTCTGGTTATGAATTACTGGGGAACCCTCAGCCCAGTGGAAGAGAACTGGGCTGAGGGATCAGCGCAGAAGCACACAATCCGGCGGCAACCGGCACTGCAGCGCGCCGGGCAATACCTCTATGCGGAAATGCTCCCCGCTCAACGGTTCCCCATCCAGATTAAACGTCATCCCGTGCGGGGCATTTACTTCGAACCACGCGGATTTTCCGGCAATAATGTTTGGGCTCTCTTCCGGCTGCGTCAGCGTGGTAAATAGCGCGGGCAGCAGGCCGTCGCCGGTGAAAATACGCAGCTGAAGCTGACCGTCATTAATTAGCGCCTCCGGGCACAGCTGCTGCCCGCCGCCAGCCTGACGTCCGTTGCCAATGCCAATCACCAGCGCGTCTCCCTGCCACTGGAAATCCTCGCCGCGAATTTCACAGCGGTCCGGCTTGAGGGTGTCCATGCGCATCAGGCCGTGGATCAGATAAGAGACACCGCCCAGTGCCGCTTTGAGTTTTTCCGGCGTTTCGCTGGTGATCCGCGTGCCGAACCCGCCCGTCGCCATGTTGATAAAGCAGGTTTTGTCATTCACCTGCGCAATGTCCACGGCGGTAGCTTTACCGAGGATCGCCAGTTGCAGGGCTTTACTTAACTCCTCCGGAATGCCAGCGCTGGTGGCAAAATCATTGGCGGTACCGAGCGGTAAAATGCCCATCACCGGACGGTCTTCGGTGGGCAGGTCGACAAGCGCAGAGGCGATCTCATTGATGGTGCCGTCGCCGCCGCCGGAGATAATGGTTTCGACACCCAACGTCAGGCCTTCATGGATATACCGTGCCGCGTCGCCTTTTTCCCACGTGACCCGTACATGGATCCGCGCCCCGTCTTCCCGCAAATCAGTGATTGCCTGACGCAGCAGATCGTTGCCTGCACTTTTACCATTGAGAATCAATAAACTGTCTGGATAGGTTGCCATCCTCGCTGCTCCCTTTTTTAGCGTTAGTAAGAGTGTATAGCAGTGCGGAAAAAAGCGGGTAAGAACAGGATGAAAGGGAAAAATAAGGCCGCGTAAGCGGGGCCTTTATACCGCCAAACGAAGCCCGTAGCGCTTACATAGCATGCTCCTGTCAATTGCGGTTATCGTTTGAGCCCTGACATTTGCTTTGCCTCAATTTTCAACTGCTTACGCCAGACACGGTTATGTAGCGTTAGCGCAATGGAACGGTAAAAAATCGATGTATTCATCCACATGATGTTCAGACAGAAAAATCCCAGACCCAATAAAGAGGTTATTTGCGGCGTGTAATTGTCAACGGGGCCGAATAAAAGCGAAATCCATGTCGAGAGGAAATAAACGATGCTCATCAAGCCTGTCAGCGTAATGACAAAAATATGCAGTTTATATCCAGACAAAGAACCCCGTGTCGTCATAAACATCGTGCTCATCACTGCCAGACAAGGTAGATTGAAGTAAAAACGTCCATTATGATGACCCCACAGGTTAGCCCAAAAGGAAATCATGACAATGAGCGTTGGATTAATTACAGACGCGCCAGGACGTTTCTACACCTTCCAGTCAACATTGCCCGCCGGTGAATATTTCGAATTTCGCCCCCGCAACCCTCCACTGAACTCAAAACCCATTGTTGATGACGAAAGCGGGATGTGTATTGGTTATTCTGTCGCACAGGCTCCCGGTTTATGGCAGATTTACGATGCCGACGGCATGTTTGTCAGGCTGGAAGAAGCGCCATTAGAAGCCCCACTGATTGACCCAACAGACCTCGCTTTAATTGCCTTTGGTGCATTTCGTCTTTTTCGGGCAGGTAAGGCGTTACTGGAGAGTGGTGTCAAAACCGCCGTAACGGTGAGGCTCAGTGAGGCTACCATCAGTCTCTTGCGGGGCCGCCTTAAATTAGGCTTATCAGCGCGCGCCCTCAGGATGAGCGAGTCATCGGCAAAACACATGCTGACCCCAGGTCGTTATGTGCCGTTACAGATTCAGGAAAAGGCCATTCGTTATGGTACCAGAACGCCAGACCCACTAAAAAAGCCTGGGCTTTTCCGGTACGAAGCGCGTATGTATAAGCTTGTGGAAGACAGGCAAAAGAAAGGCACTTATATTTATAAGTCTTATCGTCTTGAGGTTTTGGTCAGAGAAACTGACTGGACTATCATGCATTTTCAGTACATGCCGTAAGGGGGGATCATGATAGACATCACAAGCGGTGACAGACACCTTAAATTAACGCCTTATGAAAGACTGACTGAGCCCGAGGAGCCAGCTTATAGCCGTATTATGGTATGGGTTGAATTCTCAATCCCTGCCTTAAAAACGGCGTTTGCTGCAGAGTTTTTTGTCGGTCAGTTAGAGCAGTTCAGGCATGATCTCCATGGCTTCCATGAGGCCTTAAAAACAGGGGCGAAATTTAAGGATATTAATTTAACCTCGGCATTCGAGCAGGTTATGCTTAAGTTTCATCAGGCACATTTTGCCGGGGCTGTTGGCGTCAGCCTGGTACTGAAGCCTGAGAACCATGCTGACAGTATTACGCTTGAGGATTCCTTCGATATTGATGAAAGCTATTTTCCAGACCTACTCTCAGGTCTGGACGACATCATTTCATGGCAGAATTGACGCCTGAATGAATCCATAAAACCGGCACTCAATATGCCGGTTTTTTTATGTCCTTTTTCGCAATTTTCCCGTGTTTAAGTCGCGCATATCTCGGTTTGGGTCTCCTGATGCCCAGGCAGCAATAGCGACCCGTTATCTAGTATTTGACGAAGTAGGGAGCGCTGAGTTTGAGGGGATCCTTCAGCGCAGATGCGGGATATATAATGAGGTGGTCAATATATGAGCATGATTAAGAAAAAATCGTTTTACTAAAGCAAAAAAATAAGCCCACGTAAGGGAGATTACGCGGGCTAAGGAGGTGGTTCCTGGTACAGCTAGCATTTATGGGTTATGTTTTTCAGCGCTGGGGATAATACCCGTATTGAACGAAGCGGTATGTGATCCGATTCTAAGAATTTTCCCGGCGCGAAAAAATTTCCCTGGTTGACTATTTACTATGCGGATTTCGGGTGCTTTCACCGTTGAAATTGCGCATCAGCAGGGCAAACTCCAGCTCCACCTCTTCCGGTACCGGCAGCCAGACGGTATGACCATTGCCCGGCGCAACCTCAATCGCTTCGCCTTTGCCGTTCTCCAGGTGTTCCAGCGTGAAGTTCATGTTGCCCTGCGGGGTCATCAGCTCCAGGCTGTCGCCTTTGGTGAACTTGTTTTTCACCGCCACGGCGGCCAGCGCACCTTTGCGCTCGCCGGTAAAATCGCCGACAAACTGCTGACGCTCGGACACAGAATAGCCGTGCTCGTAGTTCTGATAATCGTCATGGGTATGACGACGCAGGAAACCTTCGGTATAGCCGCGGTGCGCCAGACCTTCCAGAGTTTCCAGCAGGCTGGTGTCGAACGGTTTACCGGCTGCCGCGTCGTCAATCGCTTTGCGGTACACCTGTGCGGTACGCGCGCAGTAGTAATAGGATTTGGTGCGGCCCTCAATTTTCAGGGAGTGCACGCCCATCTGGGTCAGACGTTCAACGTGGGCGACGGCGCGCAGATCTTTTGAGTTCATAATGTACGTGCCATGCTCGTCTTCAAAGGCGGTCATGTATTCGCCCGGACGTTTGGCCTCTTCAATCATAAACACGCTGTCGGTTGGCGCGCCGATGCCCAGCGTAGGCTCAACGTTCGTAACCGGGATTGGCTCATGCTTGTGGACGATATTACCGATATCGTCCTCTTTGCCTTCCTGGACATTATATTCCCAGCGGCAGGCGTTGGTGCAGGTGCCCTGGTTCGGGTCGCGCTTGTTGATGTAACCGGAGAGCAGGCAACGCCCGGAGTAGGCCATGCACAGCGCACCGTGAACGAAAATTTCGATTTCCATATCCGGCACCTGGGTGCGGATCTCTTCAATCTCGTCGAGGGAAAGTTCACGCGACAGAATGACGCGGGTCAGCCCCATCTGTTTCCAGAATTTGACCGTCGCCCAGTTCACGGCGTTAGCCTGCACGGAGAGGTGAATATCCATCTCCGGGAAGTTCTCCCGAACCAGCATGATTAAACCCGGATCCGACATGATCAGCGCGTCCGGCCCCATATCCACCACCGGCTTCAGGTCACGGATGAACGTCTTCAGCTTGGCGTTGTGCGGCGCGATGTTGACCACCACGTAGAATTTTTTGCCCAGGGCATGCGCTTCGTTGATGCCGAGCTGCAGATTCTCGTGGTTGAATTCGTTGTTGCGCACGCGCAGCGAGTAGCGCGGCTGGCCCGCGTAGACGGCGTCGGCACCATAGGCGAAAGCGTAACGCATATTTTGCAGCGTTCCCGCCGGGGAAAGGAGTTCCGGTTTAAACATGTTTATTCTCGTTCTGATGACAGGTCAGATCCGCGTGCACCAGGTGCAGCGGTAAGGGGAGATCCCCCACTTTAAGGGCGGGCATTGTAGCGCCGCGGGGCAGGGAGGTAAAGCTTTGCCCCTCACCCCTTTGTGGAGAGGGTTAGGGTGAGGGGGCGTTTAGCTATGCAATCCTGCACGCATCCGCTTCCCAGCGGTATCCCACGCCATACACCGCGCGAATAAATGACTGTTCGGCGTCGAGCGCCTCCAGCTTACGGCGCAGGTTTTTGATGTGGCTGTCGATGGTGCGGTCTGTCACCACGCGGTAATCGTCATACAGGTGGTTGAGCAGCTGCTCGCGAGAGAACACTTTTCCCGGCTCGTGGGAAAGGGTTTTCAGCAGGCGGAACTCAGCAGGCGTGAGATCGAGAAGCTTGCTGCGCCAGCTGGCCTGGAAGCGGCTCTCATCGACAATCAGCGGGCTTTCGGCGTCCAGCACCTGAAGCTCGCGCTGCGGCTTACAGCGACGCAGAATGGTTTTCACGCGGGCGACCACTTCACGCGGGCTGTAGGGTTTGCAAATGTAATCGTCCGCGCCAATTTCGAGTCCCAGCAGTCGGTCGATCTCTTCGATTTTTGCCGTCACCATGACGATCGGCACGTCGGAGAAGCGACGAATTTCCCGGCACAGGGTCAGGCCATCCGTGCCGGGGAGCATCAGATCCAGCAGGATCAGATCCGGCGGCGTCTGGCGCACGTACGGTAACACCTGATCGCCATGGCTGATAAGCGACGGGGCGTAGCTGGCCGCACGTAAATAGTCGATCAGTAACTGCCCAAGCTTAGGCTCGTCTTCCACAATCAAAATGCGTGGCGTGTTTTCGTCAATCGGTAATTCGGTCATGCTTCTCTCGATAAATCCCGTTCCAGCGGTAACTCTACTGTAATGCTAACCCCGCCAAAAGGCGAATGGGCGGCATGCAGGGTGCCATTGTGCGCCTCGACGATATTAACGCAAATCGCCAGTCCCAGCCCGGAGCCGCCGCTGGCACGGTTGCGGGAGCCTTCGGTGCGATAAAAACGTTCAAACAGTTTTTCCAGCTGCGCATCCTGCACGCCGGGAGCGGAGTCGGCAAAGGTGAGGGCGAAGCGGCCGTTTTCCTGTCTGCCGGAGATGTGGAGTCCGCCACCGCTGTCGGTGTAGCGCAGGCTGTTTTCAAGCAGGTTGTTGAAAAGCTGCATCAGACGATCTTTATCGCCAAACACCACCGCGCTGTCCGGCAGGGAGAGGTCAATGGTCAGGTTGCGGCTGGCAAAACGTTCGCGGAAAGCCCCACTGATAACCTCCAGAATGTTGATCACGTCCACCGGTGCTTTCTGGTAGGCCAGCGCCCCTTCGTCTGACATGGAGAGCTGGTGCAGATCGTCTACCAGTTTGGTCAGCGTACCCACTTCCGCCTGCAGCGAAGCCACGGATTCGGGCGTGAACTTGCGCACGCCATCCTGAATGGCCTCCAGTTCGCCGCGCAGCACTGCCAGCGGGGTGCGCAGCTCGTGCGAAATATCGGCCATAAAATCGCGCCGCATCTGCTGGTTTTTCTCCAGCGTACTGGCGAGCTGGTTAAAATCCTGCGCCAGCTTGCCCAGCTCATCCTGGCTGCGCGTGTCCACGCGGGTGGAGAAATCCCCGGCGGCCAGTTTATGCGTGCCTTCCACCAGCCTTTTCACCGGGGCGAGCAGGCCCCGCGCCAGCGGGAAGGTGGCAAGCGCGGCCAGCAGCGTGGAGAGGATGACGATCAGCCAACTGGCCCGGCGCTGCTGACGATCGAAGTTGATATCGGTGTTACGCGTCAGGCGCTCCACTGGCGAGGCGATAACCCAGCCGACGGTAGCGTTATTCACTTTGATTGCCCGCCGGGTGCCGTCCGGGGGGATGGGCGCACGTGGGCCAACCAGCGTGCGCATATCCTGGTCGATCACCCAGAACTGGGTGCGCCAGCCGTGGGGCGGCATGCCCGGGCCGGGGCGGTCATCGCCGCTATCGTGCTCCAGCGAGCGCAGGATCTGGAAGATAAAACGGTCATTGTTACGTAAAAAACGCCAGTTCCCGTGCTGGGCATACTGCTCGCTCAGTGCATCGCTCAAACCCTGCAGGCGCTGCTCATTACCATGCTTAATGTAATCGATAAAACCGCGCTCAAAGCTGAGCCGTACGGCCCAGTGCATGGTGATTAGCAGGACAATACAGGTGGCAAAAATTGCCAGAAAGAGCTTACCGGTAATGCCCGGACGCCAGAATTTCATGATCCACTCCTTTTACTGCGCCGGATAACGACGTTCTTACGGGTATCATCCGGCACACGGGCGAAGATGAAAGCGGGCAGGGCGATGATAACCGCCATGCTGAGATACGTGTATAAAAAGACCTGATGCGCCACCGGCGTGTCGACGCTGAGATGGTGCTGACCGTACATGCCGAGCAGTAAACCGGCAATGGTGACCCCCACGCTCATGGAGAGCTGCATGATCATCGACAGCAAACTGTTGCCGCTGCTTGCCAGTTCGTCCGGCAGATCCTTCAGCGTCAGGGTGTTCATCGACGAGAAGCGCATGGAGTTAATAATGCCCTGGCAGAACAGCACCAGCGGCAGGGCGTAGTACCAGCCCATCAGCGCTACGGCCATAAACAGCAGGCTGACCAGTGCCAGCCCCAGCGTGGCGGTGACCAGCACGTGGCGATAGCCAAAGCGGTTAACCACCTGCACCACAATGCGCTTCATTCCCATGCTGCCCAGCACCATCGGGATCATCATCAGCCCCGCGTGAAACGGTGAAAAGCCCATACCGATTTGCAGGAACACGGGTGTCATAAACGGCAGCATGCCGCTGCCCACGCGCCCCGCAAAACTTCCGAACAGGCCAAGCCGGTAGGTAGGGTTTTTAAACAGCGTCAGGCTGAACAGCGCCCGGTCGTTTCCTCTGGCATGCCACAGATACCACAAAATGGCGCTAATCCCGATAACGATCAGAATGGCGAGCGTCAGTGAGGAGATACCCAGCCCTTTTTGCCCGTCGAGAGCGAGGGTCAGCGTCGCCATACCGGTGGCGAGCAACAGAAAACCGATTACATCAAAGCGCCGCGTCTGCAGGGTGTAGTTGGGCATCAACGCCAGGGTGGCGATAGCACCAATAATGCCCACCGGCAGGTTGATGAGGAAAATCCAGTGCCAGGAGGCATATTCCACGAGTATGCCGCCCAGCGCCGGACCAAGCAGCGGACCCACCTGGCCTGGTAAGGTCACAAAAGTCATTGCCGCCATATACTGCTCGCGTGGGACGATCTTCATCACCGTCAGTCGCCCGACTGGCACCATCATGGCTCCGCCAACGCCCTGCAGAACGCGTGCCATCACCAGCTGATCCAGCGTATTCGCCATCGCGCAACACAGCGACCCCGCGGTAAACAGCACGATAGCGGTGAAGAAGATATTGCGCACCCCCACTTTGTCCGCCAGCCAGCCGCTGGCAGGGAGCATCACGGCAACGGTCAGCACGTAGGAGACAATCACCATATGCATGTGCAGCGGGCTCTCCCCCAGGCTTTTTGCCATTGAGGGGAGGGCGGTATTGACGATGGTGGTATCCAGCGACTGCATAAAAAAGCCGAAGGCCACTATCCATAATTGCCAGCGAACGTTACTGGGAAGATCAGTCATTTACCCGGTCACCGTGGTTCTGTTTTTACGTGAAAAACGCAGACGCAGGCGGTCAAAGAACAGATAGACCACCGGCGTGGTGTAGAGCGTCAGGAGCTGACTCATCACCAGCCCACCGACAATAGTGATCCCCAGCGGCTGGCGCAGCTCTGAACCATCGCCACCGGAGATCACCAGCGGCAGCGCGCCAAACAGCGCCGCCAGCGTGGTCATCATGATCGGACGAAAACGCAGCAGGCAGGCCTGGAAAATCGCCTCTTCTGGCGTCAGGTTGCCGTTACGCTGAGCCTCCAGCGCAAAGTCCACCATCATGATGGCGTTTTTCTTCACAATACCAATTAACAGCATGATCCCGATTAAGGCGATGAGGCTAAAGGGCGCGCCAAACAGCTCCAGCGCCAGCAACGCCCCCACGCCTGCCGATGGCAGCGTTGAGAGAATGGTCAGCGGATGAACATAGCTCTCATACAGCACGCCAAGCACGATATAGACCGTGGCAATGGCCGCCAGAATCAAAATCACCTGCGAATTCATCGTCTCCTGGAAGACCTGTGCGGTCCCGGCAAAACTGCCGCGCACGGTCGAGGGCATGCCGAGCTGGGTCATGGCACGGTCGATGGCCTCGCTGGCCTCGGAAAGCGACGAGCCGGTGGGCAGGTTAAAGGAGATCGTGGACGCTGCCGACAGCCCCTGATGGTTCACAGAGAGCGGCGCGTTAGCGGGCCGCCAGCTGGCGAAGTAAGAGAGCGGGATCGCTTTACCGTCGTTGTTAATGACAAACATTTTATCCAGCGCGCTGATGTCCTGGGTATAGCGCGGGTCCACTTCCATCACCACCTTGTACTGGTTCATTGGCTGATAGATGGTGGAAATCTCGCGCTGGCCAAAAGCGTTGTTCAGCAGACTGTTGGCGGCTTCAACGTTAATGCCCAGCCGCGACATGGTTTCACGATCGTAGGTCAACGCCATTTCTGCCCCGTTGTCCTGCTGATCGGAGTTCACGTCCGCCAGCTGCGGCAGGGCGGCCAGCGCTTTACGGATTTTGGGCTCCCACTCGCGCAGCGCGGCCAGATCGTCAGAGAGCAGGGTGTACTGGTAGCTGGCGTTCGCCTGACGTCCGCCCACGCGGATATCCTGAACGGCCATCAAAAACAGGTTGGCGCCTGGCTCTTTGGCGAGCTTCATTCGCAGCCGGTCTATTACCTGCTGCGCCGTTTCATTGCGCTCGCCGCGCGGCTTAAGGGTGATAAACATCATCCCGCTGTTAACGCGTGACCCGCCGGTAAAGCCGGTGACGTTATCCACCGCCTTGTCTTCGCGGATGATCTTCATAAAATCCTGCAGCTTGCCGCGCATCGCCTGGAAGGAAATACTCTGGTCAGCCTGGATGCCGCCCATCAGCACGCCGGTGTCCTGCTCAGGGAAGAAGGTTTTCGGGATGGAGATATACAGCCAGACGTTGAGCGCGATGGTGCCGACAAGCACCAGACCAACCAGCCGCGTGTGGTTGAGCACCCACTTCAGTGATTTTCCGTACCCTTCCTGCATTGCCAACAGGAAACGACCAAACCCTTTACGACGCGGCTGCGAGTGCGGTTTGCTGCGCTTAAGCATCCAGCCGCACATCATTGGCGTGAGCGTTAGCGAGATAATCAGCGAGATGCCGATAGCCACCGAAAGGGTGACGGCAAATTCGCGCAGCAGTCGCCCCGGCAGCCCGCCCATCAGCAGCAGCGGCAGGAATACCGCCACCAGCGACAGGCTCATGGAGAGCACCGTAAAGCCCACTTCGCGCGTGCCCTGCAGGGCGGCCTGCAGCGGTTTTACCCCGGCTTCCAGATGGCGGGAAATATTCTCCAGCACCACGATGGCGTCATCCACCACAAAGCCGGTGGCGATGGTCAGCGCCATCAGCGACAGGTTGTTCAGGCTAAAACCGCACAGGTACATGGCGGCGAAGGTACCAATCAGCGACACCGGTACCGCAACGGCGGGAATAAGCGTTGCGCGGCCCGAGCGCAGAAACAGGAACACCACCAGGATCACCAGCCCGACGGAGATCACCAGCGTCTGTTCCACCTCTTCAAGCGAGGCGCGAATGGTCGGCGAACGATCCTGGGCAATCTGCAGATCAATAGCGGCCGGAATGGTCTTCTGTAACTCCGGCAGACGCGCGCGAATGCTGTTTACCGTTTCAATAATATTGGCTTCCGGCAGCTTGCGGATCATCAGCAAGATGGCCGGTTTGGCGTTGGTCATCCCGGCGTTGCGCACGTCCTGCACCGAGTCGGTGACGCTGGCTACGTCGCTTAAACGTACCGCCGCGCCGTTATTGTAGTGGATGATGAGCGGCTGATATTCGGCGGCGGTTTTGAGCTCGTCGTTGGTCTGGATCTGCCAGCGGTGGCTGTTGCTCTCTATCGCCCCCTGCGGCCTGCGCACGTTGGCGCTGCTGATGGCGGAGCGCACGTCATCCAGCGACACGCCCTGGTTAAACAGCGCCTGCGGGTTCAGGCCGACGCGCACGGCGGGCAGCGAGCTACCGCCAACGCTCACGTCACCCACGCCGTTTATTTGTGAGATCGTCTGCGCCAGTTGGGTCGACGCAAAGTCGTAGAGCTGCCCCTGGGAATAGGTGTCCGAGGTCAGCGTCAGGATCATGATCGGCGCGTCGGACGGGTTGGCTTTACGGTAGGTCGGGCGGCTTGGCATTCCGCTCGGCAGCAGGCTTTGCGCGGCGTTGATGGCGGCCTGCACGTCGCGCGCCGCACCGTTAATATCCCGGTCGAAGCTGAACTCCAGAATGATGCGCGTGCTGCCGAGCGAGCTGCTGGAGGTCATCTCGTTGACCCCCGCAATTCGCCCGAGCGAGCGTTCCAGTGGTGTGGCAACCGACGAGGCCATGGTCTCCGGCGACGCGCCCGGCAGCGATGCGCTGACCATGATCACCGGAAAATCCACCTGCGGCAGGGGGGCCACCGGCAGCAGGCGGAAGCCCAGCACGCCGCACAGCGTAATGGCGAGCGAGATTAAAATCGTCGCCACCGGGCGGTAAATGAAGAGGGCGAAAAACTTCACTTACGCCTCCTCTTCACGTTTCGGGAAGCGGCTTTTGGTCCACAGGGCCAGTTGGTCAAACAGCAGGTAAATCACCGGCGTGGTGAACAGCGTCAGCACCTGGCTCACCAGCAGACCACCGACCATGCCGATACCCAGCGGACGACGCAGCTCCGCACCGACGCCGGTGCTGAGCATCAGCGGCAGCGCGCCCAGCAGGGCGGCGAGCGTGGTCATCAGGATCGGACGAAAACGCAACAGACAGGCCTGGAAGATGGCGTCTCGCGGCGACATGCCCTGCTCGCGCTCGGCGGCAAGGGCGAAGTCGATCATCATGATGGCGTTTTTCTTCACGATCCCGATAAGCAGAATGATGCCGATAATGGCGATGACGTCCAGTTCGCTGCCCGCCAGCATCAGGGCCAGTAGCGCACCCACCCCGGCGGTCGGCAGGGTAGAGAGGATGGTGATTGGGTGGATAAAGCTTTCGTACAGCACCCCAAGGACGATGTACATCGCCACCACGGCAGCCACGATCAGCCAGATGGTATTGCCCAGCGCAGCCTGGAACGCCAGGGTGCTGCCCTGGAACTGGGTCTGAATATCAGACGGGAAGTTGAGTTCTTTCTCCGCGCCCAGAATGGCCTCGACCGCTTCACCCAGCGAATAGTTGTCCGGTACGTTGAACGAGATGGTGGTGGACGGGAACTGATCGAGATGGTTAATCGACAGCGGCGTATAACGCTCCTCCACGCTGGCTATGGCGCTTAACGGCACAATACCACCGTCTTTGCTGGTCAGGCGCACCGAGTCCAGCGCTGCCAGGCCGGGCGTGTTATCGGTGTTGTGTTCCAGCACCACGCGATACTGATTCGCCTGGGTATAAATGGTGGAGATGAGGCGCTGACCAAAGGCGTTATAGAGCGCGTTGTCCACGTCGGACATCGTGATGCCCAGCCGGCTGGCAGTATCGCGATTGACATTCACATATGCCGCCAGCCCTTTGTCCTGCCAGTCGCTGCTGACGTCAGAAAGCTGCGGCAGCGCCTTGAGTTTGTTGACCAGTTGCGGTACCCACGTGCTCAGCGCATCAAGGCTGGTGGCCTGAAGCGTGAACTGGTACTGCGTGCGGCTGACCTGGGTATCGATGGTCAAATCCTGAATTGGCTGCAGGTAAAGTTCAATCCCCGGCACGCGCGCCACGGCAGTTTGCAGCCGCTCAATGACGGCGTTGACCCGATCGTCGCGGTCATCCAGCGGCTTGAGGTTGATTTGCAGACGCGCACTGTTCAGCGACGGGTTGGTGCCATCGACGCCCACATACGCGGTCAGGCTTTCCACCGCCGGATCTTTCATGATGATGTCAGAGACCTGCTGCTGACGCTGCGCCATGCTGGCGAAGGAGACCGACTGGGGCGCCTGAAGCGTGCCCTGAATAATGCCGTTGTCCTGAATCGGGAAGAAGCCTTTCGGGATAACGATCCACAGCATGACGCTGAGTGCCAGCGTGCCGAGCGCCACGCCGAGCGTCGCCCACGGGTGGTTAAGCACTTTTGCCAGCACCCGGCCGTAAGCGGCAATGATCCGTTCGAACATCCGCTCAGAGGCGCGAGAGAAACGGTTTTGCTTGCGCAGGGATTCATGGCTCAGCATGCGGGCGCACATCATCGGCGTCAGGGTTAGCGACACCACGGCAGAGATCAGAATGGCGACCGCCAGCGTGACGGCAAACTCTCGGAACAGTCGCCCGACGATATCGCCCATAAACAGCAGCGGGATCAGCACCGCAATCAGCGAGAAGGTCAGCGAGATAATGGTAAAGCCGATCTCGCCCGCTCCTTTCAGCGCAGCGGCCAGTGGTTTTTCGCCTTTCTCGATATAGCGCGAGATGTTCTCGATCACAACGATGGCATCATCCACCACGAAGCCGGTGGCGATGGTGAGCGCCATCAGCGTCAGGTTGTTGATCGAAAAATCGAGGAACACCATCACGGCAAATGTTCCCACCAGCGAGAGCGGCACGGCAACGGCGGGAATGATGGTTGCCGGTACGTTGCGCAGGAACAGATAGATGATCATCACCACCAGCGCAATCGCCAGCATCAGCTCAAACTGGGTATCGGTAACCGACGCGCGAATGTTGGTGGTGCGGTCGGAAAGCACCTTCACAGTGACCGATTTGGGCAGGCTTTCAATAAGCTGCGGGAGCATGGTGCGAATGCTGTCGGCGGTTTCAATGATGTTAGCGCCCGGCTGGCGCTGCACGTTCATCACAATCGCCTGCTGTTTGTTGGCCCACGCACCCAGCCAGCTGTTTTCCGCGCCTTGTTCAACGGTGGCGACGTCACCCAGACGTACCGGCGCACCGTTCTGGTAGGCAATAATCAGCTGACGGTACTCATCGGCAGACTGCATCTGATCGTTAGCCGAGAGCGTCACGGCGCGGGTGGGGCCGTCCAGCGAGCCTTTCGCCGAGTTGACGTTGGCGTTGCTGATGGCGGTGCGGATGGTTTCGCTGGTCAGCCCCAGCGCAGCGATGGCCTGCGCGTTAAGCTTCACGCGCACCGCCGGGCGTTGTCCGCCCGCCAGCGTTACCAGCCCGACGCCGGAGACCTGGGAAATTTTCTGCGCCACGCGGGTTTCGACCATGTCTTCCACCTGGGTCATTGGCATGGCGGAAGAGGTGACAGCAAGGGTCATGATCGGCGGATCCGCCGGGTTTACTTTGCTGTAGACCGGCGGGTTAGGCAGGTCTGACGGCAGCAGGTTGGTGGCGGCGTTGATCGCAGCCTGCACCTCCTGCTCGGCCACGTCCAGTGACAGCGAGAGCTGGAACTGCAGCGTTACCACCGATGCCCCACCGGAGCTTTGCGATGACATCTGTTTCAGGCCCGACATCTGACCAAACTGGCGTTCCAGCGGAGCGGTAATGGCGGAGGTCACCACATCCGGGCTGGCGCCAGGATAGAGGGTACCGACCTGAATGGTGGGGTAATCCACTTCCGGCAGCGCCGAGACGGGCAGGAAGCGATAGCCAATAATCCCGGCGAGCAGGATCGCCACCATCAGCAGCGTGGTGGCAACAGGGCGCAGAATAAACAGGCGTGATGGCCCACCTGTTGCGCCTGGCGGCATGACCTGCATCAGGAGTTCGCTCCCTGTTTTGCGGGTTCGACCACTTCGACTTTGGCGCCTTCGGTCAGACGATCGATACCGTCCGTCACCACTCGGTCGCCCGCAGAGAGTCCGGCGCTGATCACAACCGTCTGGCTGTCCTGAATCCCGGTTTTCACCAGGTGCTTGCTGACTTTATTGTCGCTGTTCAGCACCCAGACGAAGTTACCTTCGTTGCCCATCTGCAGCGCGGCGGTGGGGATTACCACCGCGTTTTCTTCGGTCGCCACCAGCATGCGTGCGTTTACAAACTGATTCGGGAAGAGGGCGTCGTCCTGGTTGTTAAAGCGCGCTTTCAGCTTGATGGTGCCGGTGGTGGTGTCGATCTGGTTATCCAGGCTAAGCAAAGAACCTTCGCTCAATTTCTGCTTGTTGGTACGGTCCCAGGCTTCCACCACCAGCCCCTTTCCGGCTTTCTGCGCCTGCACCACCGTCGCAATTTCGCTTTCCGGCAGGGTGAAGACTAAATCAATCGGGTGGGTCTGGGTTATGACCACGATGCCCGTGGTATCTCCGCTTGAGATCTGGTTGCCGATATCGACCTGCTTGAGGCCAACGCGTCCGTCAATTGGCGCGGTGATGCGGCTCCAGTCAAGCTGCAGCTGTGCGCTGGCCACCGCGGCTTCGTCAGCTTTGATGGTGCCCTGGGTTTCGCTGACCAGCGATTGCTGCGTGTCCAGCTCCTGACGAGAGACCAGATTGGTTTTCACCAGCTGCTGATAGCGCGCCAGATCGCGCCGGGCGTTAGCGAGCGTGGCTTTGTCTTTGGCAAGCTGCCCCTGAGCCTGGGCAAGGGCGACTTTGAACTGGCTTGGGTCGATCTCGGCCAGTAAATCGCCAGCTTTCACCTGCTGACCTTCCTGGAAGTGGATCGCCATGAGCTGACCGTCGACGCGGCTGCGTACCGTGACGGTGTTGGCGGCGGTAATGGTCCCGAGGCCTGTGAGATAGCGAGGCACGGCTTTATTCACCGCAGTGGCCGCCTGAACCGGTGCCAGCGCGCCGCCGCGCATACCGTGACGACCCCCGCCCGCAGGGCGTTTTGACTGACTGCTGGCCCCTGCCGGAGTAGAAGGCTCGGCGGATTGAGTGTGCCAGTACCAGGCGGCGGCAAGGACCACCACAATGATGCCAGCGGCGATTGCCCAGCGGGATTTATGACTGCCTTTCATCGTTATACGTTCTCATCCTGAAACACTTCGGGGAATGATACTAGTTTAGTCAGCTAACACAGCGGAAAAATGGAGGAAATATGGAAGACTGTCGGGAATTGTCTGAGTGTGGTGCCGCGGTTTTCCCCCTCTCCCCGTGGGAGAGGGTTGGGGTGAGGGCACCAGACCGCACTAACGCTAGCTAAACATCACCTGCGCCCAGCGCGCCAGCCCCGCCGTGACGGAGCCAAAGTCATCGCCGCCGGCAACTGGAATGCCCGGCAGCTGTTCTGCCAGCGCTTTCTTGATCAGCGGCGAACGGGCGCTACCGCCGGTCAGGTAAATCACGTCCGGCTTCTCTTTGCCGTTCTCCAGCGCCAGTTGCACCTGTTCCAGAATGCGCTGCAGCGGCTGGGCGAGCGCGGTTTCCAGTCCTTCCTGAGAAATGGCGGTTGCCAGATCTTCACTGATAAACGGCAAGGAAACCGCGTGCTCCTGGCGATCGGAGAGGGCGATTTTGCTCTCTTCGGCAGTACGCACTACGCGATAACTCAGACGCTGACGCCAGACTTTGTAGAGCAGGGCGACCTTGTCGGCCTCCCGGGCATCGCGCACCATATCGTTCAGGAAGCGGCCATTCGCGCTGCTGTAAAAATCGCTCTGCGCGGGGACGTCGTTGATGGCGATAGCGTTCCACCAGGGCAGGATCGGCAGAGCGATCCCTTTTTCCGTTTGCCCACCCATGCCCAGCAGTGGCATCAGGCTCTTAAAGGCGAGCGCGATATCCAGATCGTTACCGCCCACGCGGCAGCCGCTGTGCCCCAGCAGGCTGTTTTCGCGGTCACGACGGTTATGCCACTGCGGCCCCATCAGCAGCAGCGAGCAGTCGGTTGTGCCCCCGCCGATGTCGACGACCAGCACGCGCTTCTCTTCTGTCAGCGTGGCTTCAAAATCCAGCCCCGCCGCCACCGGCTCATACTGGAATACCACGTCGCGAAAGCCCGCGCGGTGCGCGGCACGCTCAAGGATCCCCTGCGCCTGCTGGTTAGCCTCGTCGCCACCCAGCCCCTGGAAGTTGATCGGACGGCCAATTACTGCCTGATCGATCGCCTCCGGTACCTGGGTTTGCGCCTGATTGCGAATGTGCAGCATCATGGCGCAGACCAGATCCTCAAACATCGCCACCTGCTGCGGCTTCAGCCCGCTGGCGCCGAGAAACGATTTTGGCGATTTAACGAAGTAGACCTCTTCCGGGTCGTCAATGTAGTGTCCGAGCGACGAGAGGCCGAACTGGACGCTCGACGGTGTGACGTCGATATCTTCTTCGCGGTTAAAACTGACGGCCCGGCGCAGCAACGCTTGTGATTCCGCCGCCGTGGCCGGAACCTGATGGTGGCGGAACAGCCATTCGCTGACCGCTTCGCGGGTTGGTGCGCAGAGCATTGACGGCAGCAGCGTACTCTCGTTTTCCATTTTCAGGAGCAATGGTTGTCCGTTTTGCATAATCGCAACCGAACAGTTCGCCGTACCGTAGTCGAATCCAATAAACACGATTAATCCCCATGCCAGTGAGAAGGGGCGAGACTTTAGCGGAATGCCCGACCGGCGACAACAGGAATATGAAAGCAAGGCGAAACAAGGCCTTTCGGTTTATGCTGAGGTGAACAAAAAAGGAGTGACAATGTATACCCTGACCTGGCAACCCCCTTACGACTGGCAATGGATGTTTGGCTTTCTTGGCGCGCGTGCGGTGGAGGGGATCGAGACGGTTACCGAACGCTACTACGAGCGCAGTTTCACCTGCCAGCGGCACCAGGGGATCTTTCGCGTCACCCCGGATCTGAACACCCATACGCTTAACGTCACGCTTAGCCCGGGGTTAATCCCGGTTGCGCAGACCTGTCTTGAACGCATCGCAGGTCTGTTCGATCTTGCCTGCGATCCGCAGCAAATTCAGCAGGCGCTGGGCGACCTTGGCGCTGCGCGACCAGGGTTGCGCTTACCGGGGGCGATGGATGCCTACGAGCAGGGCGTGCGGGCGATCCTGGGGCAACTGGTCAGCGTGGCGATGGCGGCGAAGCTGGCCTCACGGGTGGTAGCCCTGTGCGGCGAACCTGTAAAAGATGCGCCGGGCTATCTGTGCTTTCCCACACCTGAGGTGCTGGCTGCGGTGGATCCGCTGGCGCTGAAGGCCCTCGGCATGCCGGTCAAACGGGCGGAGTCGTTGATACATCTGGCCCGCTCCGTGGTCGACGGCACGTTTCCGCTGTTCCCGCCTGCGGATATTGAGGCCGGGATGAAAGCCTTACAGCAGCGGCCGGGGATAGGGCGCTGGACGGCAAATTACCTTGCCCTGCGCGGCTGGCAGGCGAAAGATGTGTTCCTGCCGGATGACTACCTGATTAAGCAACGCTTTGCCGGCATGACGCCCGCGCAAATTCGCCGCTACGCCCAGCGCTGGCAGCCGTGGCGCTCTTACGCCCTGTTGCACATCTGGTATACCGACGGCTGGACGCCATCAGTTGATGGCGAAATAGCTGGTGTTCAGCAGTAGATCCAGCGGCTGCGGCTCGCCGATGGTGTCACCGAAAATAAAATCAACGCCGATGCCGGAGAGCGTATCCATCATGATGGGTTGGTTACACGGACCGGCGATGGTACGCATCCCCAGACGCTGGGCATGGCCCTGAATAATGGTGACCATCATCTCATCCATCAGGTTGCCGTGCACATTGGTCACCACTTCGGCGTCCAGCATCAGATAATCAGCCACGTTGGCACCAAGGTGGCTAAAGAGCTCCATGTTGCGTCCCGCCTGGCTGAGCACCACGCGGCAGCCAGCGTGGCGGAGCTTTTGTAGCCCCGTCTGGACGTTTGGATCCGGGTTTGCCACAACGTCGATCGCGATGACCAGATGCAGCAGACGGCCCGGTAAAGGCCCTTTATCCAGCAGGTCGAGCAATTCGTCGATCAGCGTGGTGCTGGCTAAACCCGCGGCGGACAGGGGAAGGGCGACCCCGAGGCCTTTTTTGGCAACCGGAGCGGCATACGCGCGGAAGAATTCGCTAAATATACGGCGGTCCAGCGCATGTAAAAGCTCAGGCTCCGCCAGGCCGGAACGGAAGGCGTGCTCTTCCAGCACTTCTCCCTGGCTGGTCCACAGGCGCAGCGAAATCAGCCAGAAGTTGCAGCTTTCCGGGATGCGCGGGGAGGCCACGCTGCGGGCGATCATCATCAGATGGTTGTCTTTGATCATATGCCACTGTTCATCAAGCGACATCATGCTGCGCGCGCTGTGGGCCCGCTCCTGCTGCGGCTCGTACACTGTCACCACGCCGCGACCGTTGTTTTTCGAGGCGTAGCAGGCAATGTCGGCCTGGGACATGACTTCCGAGGCCTGATGATTATTTTCATCAATCAGCGTGATCCCCGCGCTGGCGCCGATCCGGTGCAGGCGGCCCTCCCACATAAAGTGATAGTCGTTGATGGTATGGACCAGCCGACCCGCAATATAGCGGGCACTTTCAATATTGCAGTCCGGCAGCAGCAGCCCGAATTCATCCCCGCCCAGACGCGCCAGCACGTCGCTGGAGCGCAGCATGGTCAGCATCAAGGACGCAAGCTCCCGCAACAGGGCGTCGCCCGCCGCGTGGCCTGCGGTATCGTTGACGGCTTTGAAGCGATCGAGATCGATAAACACCAGCGCATGTCGCTGGCGCGTCTCCTGCACGGTTTGCAGCAGCCGCTTGAGGTGATTTTCGAAACTGACCCGGTTTGCCAGATGGGTGAGGGCATCGTGAGAAGCGCTATAACTGAGCTGACGCAACATTTTGCGCGATTCGGTGACGTCCTGAATAACCAGCACCGAGCCGATATTCTGCCCGTCCAGCGTGCTGAGTGGGGTGATGCTGTAATGGATATCAAAAACGCCGCCGGTACGGCAGTTCAGCACCACATCCTGCTCGATATCTGAACGGGACATATCGCCGCTGTGAATATTCTCCATCAGCGGCCCTTTTTCGCCGAAGGTGATATGCAGAACCTTCAGCACCGGCTGGCCGATGGCCTCGGTTTGCAACCAGCCGCTCATTTTCTCTGCGACCGGGTTCATAAAGGTGACATTCATGTCGACATCGGTACACAGCACTGCTTCGCCGATGGAGTCGAGGGTAATATGCAAACGCTCTTTTTCCTGGAACAGGGCCTCATTGAGCTGCTTCACTTCGGTCATGTCCATATTGATACCGAGCAAGCGTTCGACTTCCCCCTGTTTGTTCAGGACCCGGTTCGCCAGGGAGCGAATATGGCGTACCCCCTCTTTCACGCGAATACGGAATTCAAGCTTAAACGGCAGCCGTGAAATGAGTGATTCCCGAAGCACTTTTTCCGCATGGGCGCGATCTTCAGGCAGCATCGTATCGTGCCAAAGCTGCCATGTAGGTTTGATGTGCGGCGGGATTTCATACAGCTCAAACATCCGCTTATCCCAGCTGATGATGTCCGGCTCAAGATCCCACTCCCAGATGCCAATGCCGCCCGCTTCATTGGCAAGGGTAATGCGCTCCATCAGCCGTTTATTGACCCATTCGGTCTGCTTAAGATCGTTAATATCTTCAATCTGGGCAATGAAATAGAGCGGTGAACCGTCGGCATGACGTACAACCGAGACCGCAAGCAGCGCCCAGACCACTTCGCCGCTGCGGGTGTAGTAGCGTTTCTCAAGGGTGTAGGTGTTAATATCCCCGTTGACCAGTTGTTCAAGCTGTTCGAGATCGGTGTGCAGGTCTTCCGGCCAGGTTAGCTGCTGGAAGGTGAGCGACTGCAGCTCCGTCTGGCTATAGCCGAGAAAGTTACACAGCGCTTTATTGGCCTGCAGCCACTGGCCGTCAATGCTGACCAGCGCCATGCCAATGGCGGAATACTCCATCGCATTACGAAAACGCTCTTCACTTTCAGTGATGTGTTTTCGCTCTGCGCGAAAGGCATACATCACCATGGTCATGACGTTGGCTGGCAGAAGCAGCATCAGGAACGGCAGCCAGGGGGCGTTCAGCATCGCGCCGGTGTGCTGCGTGGTCAGTGCCTCCGGGTTATGGGCAATCATCAGCGAAACCACCATCACGGTGACCAGAAACACCATAAAGGCTTCCATGCGCGGCAGGCGCACAGCGCTCCACATCAGCAGAACAATGACGCAGGTAAAAGGCCACGGCAGCCAGACGATGGCCGCCCAGCTGAGGACCAGCGTCACGGCCATGGTTACCAGCGTTTCCAGCAGCAGCTTCGGGTCTCGATGGCGCAGGAGATAGTGCGGCTTAAACAGTAACCCCAATGGCACCAGGGCCAGTGCGCCAACCGCTTCAGACAAGACCCACACGAGGAAATTACGCAGCGGCTCCGGGCTGGGTATCAGTAAATGCACCAGCACACCGCCCACCAGCGGGGGGATCAGCGCGCTGCCGATGGCCAGGCGGATCCAGTCATTCAGATTCTGCAGCGGGTTGTACCAGGGGAGCAGTTTGCGCAGTAATAATGCACCAACTACCGCTTCCACCACGTTAATGGCGGTATAGGTCGGATTAATCGACGACCAGGAAAAGAGCATCCACGAGGCCAGAATATTGCCAAACGAACAGGCCAGAGCAATACCGGGCCACATTTTTCCGGCGTGGCGATAAAACGCCACCATCATAATGGCGGTGGGAAACCAGAGCGGAGCCAGCAGCGCGCCGAAGCGGGTCAACTCCAGCGAAAAAAGGGTAAAGATAAAGGTGACCAGGCCCAGACAGACAAGTCGCATAAGAGGATGTGGGGTGGTAACCAAAACCCGCTGGTGTTGTTTATTCATTACCGCTTTATCCAGAGACGCCATGCCGTCAGGAGTGAAGGTCCGGACGAGTGAATGTGCTAATTTGGTTTATGCTAGTACAAACAATTTACAATTCATATGGCGACTGCTCATAATTTGACATCATAGATTTATTAAATAGTTAGTGTTTAAAAAAATCCTGTTAAACGCTGAAAAAACGCGCGTAAAAATTTCACTCAGGGAACATGACGTCACTTTTCAGCTTGTCTCGCATAACCTGCGCTTTCGACTGGTATCACGCCCGTGAAATCCCTATAATTGCCGCGTTTGACGCTCCGGCGTCGTCCTTCCTTAACATCCAGGTTAATCAGGTCGCTAAATTTATGACTGATAAGTCTCATCAGTGCGTCATTATAGGCATTGCCGGCGCATCGGCTTCAGGTAAAAGTCTTATTGCCAGTACGCTTTACCGCGAACTGCGTGAACAAGTTGGTGATGAGCACATCGGCGTCATTCCCGAAGACAGCTATTACAAAGACCAATCCCATCTGTCGATGGAAGAGCGCGTAAAAACGAACTATGACCATCCTAATGCCATGGATCACAGCTTGCTGTTCCAGCATTTAGAAGCGCTCAAGAGCGGCCAGGCGATTGAACTGCCTGTTTATAGTTACGTGGAACATACCCGCACGCAGGAAACGATTCGCATTGAGCCAAAGAAGGTGATTATCCTTGAAGGCATCCTGCTTCTGACCGACGCGCGTCTGCGCGAGTCAATGAACTTCTCCATCTTTGTTGATACCCCGCTGGACATCTGCCTGATGCGCCGCATCAAGCGTGACGTGAACGAACGTGGCCGTTCAATGGACTCCGTCATGGCGCAGTACCAGAAAACCGTTCGCCCAATGTTCCTGCAATTTATTGAACCATCCAAACAATACGCCGATATTATCGTGCCGCGCGGAGGCAAAAACCGCATTGCCATTGATATCTTAAAAGCGAAAATCAGCCAGTTTTTTGAATAAGCCGCGCGAATTGTGTACCGTTCAGAGATAACCTGCTTTGCCCTGAGTCGTTATCCTCAGGGCACGATGCACGAAAGGAGAGAGTGCCATGCGTCTTTGTGATCGCGATATAGAAGCCTGGCTGGATGAAGGCCGCCTGTCTATTACCCCACGTCCACCCGTGGAGCGTATCAATGGTGTCACCGTTGATGTGCGACTGGGGAATAAATTCCGCACCTTCAGCGGCCATACCGCACCGTTCATCGACCTTAGCGGGCCGAAGGATGAAGTCAGCGCCGCGCTTGATCGCGTGATGAGTGACGAAATCGTTATCGACGAAGGCGAGGCCTTTTATCTGCATCCGGGCGAGCTGGCGCTGGCGGTGACCTTTGAATCGGTGACGCTGCCCGCGGATCTGGTGGGCTGGCTCGATGGCCGTTCCTCTCTGGCGCGTCTGGGGTTGATGGTACACGTGACCGCGCACCGTATCGATCCAGGCTGGTCGGGCCGAATCGTGCTGGAGTTTTTCAACGCCGGTAAACTGCCGCTGGCGCTGCGCCCGGGCATGATGATTGGTGCGCTGAGCTTTGAACCGCTGACGGGTCCGGCCGATCGTCCTTACAACCGCCGTCAGGACGCAAAATACCGCGACCAGCAGGGTGCGGTTGCCAGCCGTATTGATAAAGACTGATCGTTAGTCCATTGAGGATGCCATGAGAAGAGTTCTGACAACGCTGATGATTTTGCTGGTGGTGCTGGTTGCTGGCCTTTCAGCGTTGGTTCTGCTGGTTAACCCGAATGATTTCCGCGCCTATATGGTGCGGCAGGTCGAAGCCCGCAGTGGTTATCAACTGAAGCTGGATGGGCCGCTGCGCTGGCACGTCTGGCCCCAGCTCAGCATTCTCTCTGGCCGCATGTCGTTAACCGCGCCGGGGGCTGTTCAGCCCCTGGTGTCTGCCGATAACATGCGCCTTGATGTGGCGTTAGTTCCGCTCTTTTCGCATCAGTTGCAGGTCAACCAGGTGATGTTAAAAGGGGCGGTGATTCAGCTTACCCAGCAAACTGAAGCCGTGCGTAACGCGGATGCGCCTGTTGCGCCGCGGGAAAATACCTTACCTGATGAACCGTCAGATACGGGCTGGTCATTCGATATCGGCAAACTGAAGGTGGCCGATAGCGTGCTGGTTTTCCAGCATGAAGACGATGAGCAGGTCACCGTACGGAATATCAACCTCAAGATGGAGCAGGATGAGCACCATCTTGCTTCGCTGGAGTTTAGCGGACGGGTCAACCGCGATCAGCGCGATCTCACTTTGTCTCTGAATGCCAGCGTCAATGCGTCGGATTATCCGCACCAGCTTACCGCCGACATTCAGCAGCTGAACTGGCAACTGACAGGAGCCGATCTCCCTGCCCAGGGTATTGCCGGTCAGGGAACGATGCAGGCCGTCTGGCGTGAAGAGTTAAAACAGCTTGAGATGAATAATCTCAACCTGCAGGCGAACGACAGCAGCCTGAAAGGGCAGGCGAGCGTCATTCTGGAGGCGAAGCCGAAATGGGTGCTCAATCTGCAGTTTGACAAGCTCAACCTGGAAAACCTGCTTCCTCCGCCTCCGGCGAGCGCTACGGACAACGATCCCGCGCAGCTCGGGCAAAACCAGGGGAAACAGACGCGTCCGGTTATCTCGTCTAATCTCGATCAGCCGGACTATAACGGTCTGCGGGGCTTCACGGCGGACATTCTGCTGAAGGCCAACAGCCTGCGCTGGCGCGGTATCGATTTCACCGACGTGAGCAGCCAGATGTTCAACCAGAACGGTTTGCTGGTGATCTCCGAACTGAGCGGCAAAATGGGCGCCGGGCACCTTTCCCTGCCGGGCACGCTGGATGTGCGTAAAGAGGCCTCGACTGCGGAATTTCAGCCGCGTCTCGACAACGTTGAGATTGGCACCATTCTGAAAGCCTTTGACTACCCCATCTCCATGACGGGTCAACTGACGCTGGCGGGGGATTTCTCGGGCACGAAGATCGATGCTGATGCTTTCCGCCGCGACTGGCAGGGGCAGGCTCACCTTGAACTGAAAGATGCCCGCATGGAAGGGCTCAACTTCCAGCAGCTGGTACAGCAGGCGGTGGAGCGCAGCAGCGATGTTAAAGCGCAGGAAAATTACGACAGCGCCACGCGTCTCGACAGCTTTAGCAGTGACCTGACGCTCGACAATGGGCAGCTCTCTCTGAACGGCATGCAGGGGACCTCCTCACTGTTGTCATTAACCGGCGAGGGCAAGCTCGATCTGGTAAAAGAGACGGCAGATACCCACTTCAACGTTCAGGTGCTGTCCGGCTGGCAGGGTGAAGGTAAGCTGATCGACTTCCTGAAAGAGACGCCGGTACCGCTGAGCGTATATGGCCAATGGCAGTCGCTGAACTACAGCCTGCAGGTGGATCAGATCCTGCGCAAGCATCTGCAGGATGAAGCCAAACGTCGGTTGAACGACTGGGCGGATCGTAATAAAGATACCCAAAACGGGAAGGACGTGAAGAAGCTGCTCGATAAGCTGTGATGCCTGTTGTGCCGGGTGGTGGCTGCCAGTGCGGCCTGATGCCCTCACCCCATCCCTCTCCCACGGGAGAGGGAGCAACGTGTTTTTCCTACACCTCAAAATCCATCTCGTCTTCGTCGCGCAGCGGTATCAGTTGCACCTTCTGCACGCGATGGTTTTCAATCTGCAGCGTCTTGAGCATATAGTCGCCTACCTGAACTTCTTCACCCGGCTGGGGAATGCGCTGCAGATATTCCATCAGCAGACCCGCAATGGTGTGATACTCGCGCTTTTCATCCAGCGGCAGGGGAACATACTGGACCAGGTCTTCAAGCGGCATATGGCCGTTGGCCGTCCATGAACCGTCCGCGTTTTTCTGAATGTCGTGGCGCGCATCGATTTCATCCACTTCGTTTGGCAAATTACCGGCGATGGTTTCCATCACGTCGCTGAGCGTGACCAGCCCCTCAACCGAACCAAACTCATCCACCACAAAGGCAAAGTGCGTACGCGCGTTACGGAATTGCTCAAGGGCAGAGAGCAGCTGCAGCCCCTCCGGGAACACCAGCGGCTGGCGCACCAGGGCGCGCAAATTGAGTGCCTCACCGTGCAACTGCTGTTGCAGCAGGTCAATGACGTGCACCACGCCCAGCAGCTCCTCTTCCTCGTCACCCCCCGTCACGACCACCCGGGTATGCTGGTTTCTGTCCAGCAGGGCGCGGATCTGCTCTTCCGGGGCGGTGAGGTCGATATGTTCGATGTCATGGCGCGACGTCATGATGCTGCTGACCGTGCGCTGGTTAAGATTGAGCACCCGCTCAATCATCAGCCGCTCCTGCGGGTTGAAGATCTGCCCGTCACTGTGATCGGCCAGCATCGCGGAGGATTTGGCATCCAGTTCCGCATCTTCTTTCTTCCCGCTGAGCAGGCGCATCACCGTGTCGGCGGTGCGTTGACGTAATGTCTGATTTGCCGAGAGGAAGCGGCGGCGGTTGAAAATCGCCAGCTGGTTAAGCGCCTCAATCATGACGGAGAAACCAATGGCGGCGTAGAGATAGCCTTTCGGAATGTGGAACCCAAAGCCGTCTGCCACCAGGCTAAAGCCAATCATTAACAGGAAACTCAGACAGAGAATCACAATGGTCGGGTGGCTGTTCACAAACCGGGTCAGCGCTTTACTTGCCATCACCATCAGCGTAATGGCAATGATCACCGCAGCCATCATCACCGCCAGATGGTCGACCATCCCGACGGCGGTAATGACGGAGTCCAGGGAGAAGACCGCATCGAGCACCACAATTTGCGCCACCACCGGCCAGAATTTAGCCCCACGCCGCTGGGTGGGGTTTTCGCTGTCTTTGCCTTCGAGCCGCTCGTTCAGTTCTACCGTGGCTTTAAACAGCAGGAATAACCCGCCGAAGAGCATGATCAATTCACGCGCGCTAAAGCTCAGGCCGTGAACGGAGAAAAGGGGCTTTGTCAGGGTCACCAGCCAGGAGATTGAGGCCAGCAGCAGCAGTCGCATCACCATCGCCAGCAGCAGGCCCGTTACCCGCGCACGGTCGCGCTGCGCCGGGGGGAGTTTTTCGGCGAGGATGGCGATAAAGACCAGGTTATCAATACCGAGCACTAATTCGATGACGACCAGCGTAACCAGCCCGGCCCAGATTGATGGATCGGCAATCCATTCCATAGTAATCGCAATACCTTCTGTTATATGAGCAATGTCACACTTCGATCATGGATAAAGCCAGGGGAAATTGCAATGCCGGGCTGAGATTTCTCTTAATACGATCCGGCAAAAAGGAAGAACAATGCGGAATCTGTAAATAAGCTAAATACGTAGATTTAATTACGGCGAAAGCATTTTAGGATATATCGCAATAAATGGTTTTTATTTTAATTTTGTCAATATAAAGAAAATCCTAAAACGTCAAAACTTTGCTCTTAATATTAATCTTAAAAACCGTTATTAGGACAGTTGTCTCCTTGCCTGCTATTAGGTTAGCTGCAACAATTCTCCCAGCATCAAATGTTAAATCTCCTTGTTGCTATTATTGTTCCGGTCTTCAGTGATGGTTATTCATTATCTGCCGTGTATCGCAAGCGGCTGATATATTTCCAGAAGGCCTTATCAAAGAGGGTGTCTATCCATAACGCATTGTTTAGTCAGTGGATTGGTAACTGAAAGCCAAGGGCGGTAGCGTGCCTGAAAGCGTGTGAATCAGCCTCGATTATTCTGTCAATAGCCAATGGATGAATAAGCTTTTTTTAGGACTGATGCCAGTTATATTTCTATTTGAACAACTGCATGCTGAAAGCCAAATCGACCCGGCTTATTTAATTGCACAGGATAATTACTCTGCCAAAGTGATAAATAATCAATGATGAAATCCAAAATGAAATTGATGCCATTATTGGTGTCTGTGACCTTGATGAGTGGTTGTACAGTCTTTCCCGGCAGCAATATGTCAACAATGGGTAAGGATGTGATCAAACAACAGGATGCTGATTTTGATCTCGACAAAATGGTGAATGTTTATCCACTGACACCACGTCTGGTCGAACAATTACGTCCACGTCCAAATGTTGCGCAGCCGAATATGTCTCTGGACCAGGAAATTGCCTCCTACCAGTACCGCGTAGGTCCGGGTGACGTCATTAACGTTACCGTGTGGGACCATCCGGAATTGACCACGCCAGCGGGCCAATACCGCAGCTCAAGCGACACCGGTAACTGGGTGCAGTCTGATGGCACCATGTTCTATCCCTATATCGGCAAAGTACACGTTGCCGGGAAAACCCTTGCCGAAATCCGTAGTGATATTACCGGCCGCTTAGCGCAGTACATCGCCGATCCGCAGGTGGACGTTAATATCGCCGCATTCCGTTCGCAAAAAGCCTATATCTCCGGACAGGTGAACAAATCTGGCCAGCAGGCCATCACCAACGTGCCGCTGACCGTGCTGGACGCCATTAACGCCGCGGGCGGCTTAACCGACGGTGCCGACTGGCGCAACGTCGTTCTGACCCACAACGGTAAAGAACAACGCATTTCTCTGCAGGCGCTGATGCAAAACGGCGACCTGACGCAGAACCGTCTGCTCTATCCGGGCGACATTCTGTATGTACCGCGTAATGACGACCTGAAAGTCTTCGTGATGGGTGAAGTGAAGAAACAGAGCACCCTCAAAATGGACTTCAGCGGCATGACCCTGACCGAAGCACTGGGTAATGCAGAGGGTATCGATCTCACCACCTCTAATGCCACCGGTATCTTCGTGATCCGTCCGCTGAAAGGCGAGGGCAGTGCGAAAGGCAAGATTGCCAATATTTACCAGCTGGATATGTCCGATGCGACTTCTCTGGTAATGGCAACGGAGTTCCGCCTCCAGCCTTATGACGTGGTGTATGTCACCACCGCACCGGTTGCCCGCTGGAACCGTCTGATCAACCAGTTGCTGCCAACCATCAGTGGCGTTCGCTACATGACGGATACGGCGCGCGACATTCATACCTGGTAATCCGCGATGTTTAATAAAATTCTGGTGGTATGCGTGGGGAACATTTGCCGTTCCCCAACGGCTGAGCGGTTGCTGAAACACTACCAGCCCGAGCTCACCGTCGAATCTGCAGGGCTGGGCGCGCTGGTCGGTAAAGGTGCCGATGAAAGCGCCGCGAGCGTGGCCCGCGATCATAACCTTTCTCTTGACGGGCACTGCGCCCGCCAGGTCACCGGCCGCATGTGCCGGGAGTATGACCTGATCCTGACGATGGAAAAACGCCATATTCACTCGCTATGCGAAATCGCACCGGAGATGCGCGGCAAAGTGATGCTGTTTGGTCACTGGGAAAACGAACGCGAAATCCCCGATCCCTATCGCAAAAGCCGTGAGGCCTTTGAGGCGGTGTATACCTTACTTGACCAGTCTGCCCGTCAGTGGGCGCAGGCACTGAAAGCTCAGCAGGGATAACAATGACAGAAAAAACAAAACCTTCTGCCGCCCCGATTTCGGGCAGTGATGAAATCGATATTGGTCGCCTGGTCGGCACCGTCATAGAGGCGAAGTGGTGGGTACTTGGGATCACCGCCGTGTTTGCCGCCGCGGCGATCGTCTATACGCTGTTTGCGACACCCATCTACAGCGCCGATGCGCTGGTGCAGATTGAGCAGAACACCGGCAACTCGCTGGTGCAGGATATTGGCTCTGCCCTGGCGAACAAACCGCCTGCCTCCGAGGCCGAAATTCAGCTGATCCAGTCGCGTCTGGTGCTGGGTAAAACGGTTCACGATCTGGGGCTTGATATCTCCGTCACCAAAAATACCTTCCCGATATTTGGTGCCGGCTGGGATCGCCTGACCGGGCACAGCAACGACACGGTAAAAGTTACCGACTTTGTGCTGCCGAAAGGGAGCGCGGATCAAACCTTTACCCTGACCGTGCTAGGGCCGAAGCAGTATCAGCTGACCAGCGACGCCGGCTTCAGCGCGCGCGGTGAAGTGGGGCAGATGCTGACAAAAGATGGCGTCAGCATGAAGGTGAGCGCTATTCAGGCGCAGGAAGGCAGCGAGTTTACCGTCACCAAATTCTCCACCCTGGGGATGATCAACAATCTGCAAAACAACCTGACGGTCACCGAAAATGGCAAGGACACGGGTGTCCTGAGCATGACCTTTACCGGTGAAGATAAGGATCAAATCCGCGAAATTCTCAACAGCATTACCCGCAACTACCTTGAGCAGAACGTCGAACGCAAGTCGGCTGAAGCGGCGAAAAGCCTGGCCTTCCTCGCCAAACAGCTCCCGGAAGTACGCGCACGTCTGGATGATGCAGAGAACAAACTGAACGCGTTTCGTCAGGATAAAGATTCCGTCGATCTGCCGCTGGAAGCGAAATCTGTGCTCGATTCGATGGTCAACATTGATGCGCAGCTTAATGAGTTGACCTTCAAAGAGGCGGAAATTTCTAAGCTCTACACCAAACGTCACCCGGCCTATCGCACGCTGCTGGAAAAACGTCGCACCCTCGAAGAGGAGAAAGCGAAGCTTAATGACCGCGTCACCGCAATGCCAAAAACGCAGCAGGAAATTGTGCGTCTGACCCGCGACGTGGAATCCGGCCAGCAGGTCTATATGCAGCTGCTGAACAAACAGCAGGAGCTGAAGATTACCGAAGCCAGTACCGTCGGCGACGTGCGTATTGTTGACCCGGCCATTACCCAGCCTGGCGTACTGAAGCCGAAGAAAGCGCTGATTATCCTCGGCAGCATTATCCTCGGCCTGATGCTCTCCATTGTTGGTGTGCTGCTGCGTTCGCTGTTCAACCGCGGTATCGAAAGCCCGCAGGTGCTGGAAGAGAACGGTATCAACGTTTACGCCAGTATCCCGCTCTCCGAATGGCAGAAGTCCCATGACCGTGTCAAAAGCGTCAAAGGCGTCAAGCGTTACAAACAGAGCCAGCTGCTGGCAGTGGGTAACCCGACGGACCTGGCAATTGAAGCGGTGCGCAGCCTGCGTACCAGTCTCCACTTCGCCATGATGCAGGCCAAAAACAACGTACTGATGTTAACCGGTGTCAGCCCGTCGATAGGTAAGACCTTTGTCTGTGCCAACCTGGCGGCGGTGGTCAGCCAGACCAATAAACGGGTGCTGCTGATCGACTGCGATATGCGTAAGGGCTATACCCACGAGCTGCTGGGGACCAATAACGTCAACGGTCTGTCGGAAATCCTGCTTGGCAAGGGTGAGATTAGCCAGAGCGCAAAACCGACCAGCATCCCGAAATTTGACCTCATCCCACGTGGTCAGGTGCCGCCAAACCCATCCGAACTGTTGATGAGCGACCGCTTTGCCGAGCTGGTGGAGTGGGCGAGCAAAAACTATGACCTGGTGCTGATCGATACACCACCAATTCTGGCCGTGACCGATGCGGCCGTGGTCGGTCGCCTGGCGGGAACCACGCTGATGGTGGCGCGCTATGCGGTGAACACCCTGAAGGAAGTGGAAACCAGCCTGAGCCGCTTCGAGCAGAATGGCATTGAGGTGAAAGGGGTGATCCTGAACTCCATCTTCCGCCGTGCGACCGGGTACCAGGATTACGGGTATTACGAGTACGAATATAAGTCTGACAGCAAATAACAATCTCCCTCACCCTAACCCTCTCCCGAGGGGAGAGGGAACTGCCCGGTGCAGCTATTCTCCCTCTCCCTTTGGGAGAGAGGCGGGGTGAGGGATCAGGGGAAGACTATGACCACACAACGCCCTTTAGTTTCTATTTATATGCCGACATGGAATCGTCAGCAGCTGGCGATCCGTGCAATCAAATCGGTGCTGCGCCAGGATTACGATAACTGGGAGCTGATCATTGTTGATGACTGTTCCTCTTCGTATGAGCAGCTGCAAAAGTTTGTCACTGACCTCAATGACCCGCGTGTCAGCTATACCCATAACGCGATCAACTCCGGGGCGTGTGCGGTGCGTAATCAGGCAATTATGCAGGCCAAAGGGCAGTATCTGACCGGCATCGACGACGATGACGAGTGGACACCAAACCGTCTGTCCATTTTCCTGTCGCACAAGGAACAACTGGTCACGCACGCTTTCCTGTATGCCAACGACTATGTCTGTCAGGGCGAGGTTTACTCGCAGCCTGCCAGCCTGCCGCTGTACCCGAAATCACCATACTCTCGCCGCCTCTTCTACAAGCGCAACATCATTGGCAATCAGGTGTTCACCTGGGCGTGGCGCTTTAAAGAGTGCCTGTTCGATACCGAACTGAAGGCCGCGCAGGATTACGACATCTTCCTGCGGATGGTGGTGGAGTATGGCGAGCCGTGGAAGGTGGAAGAGGCCACGCAGATCCTGCACATCAACCACGGGGAGATGCAAATCACCTCCTCACCAAAAAAATTCTCGGGTTACTTCCATTTCTACCGCAAGCACAAGGATAAGTTTGACCGTGCCAGCCGGAAGTACCAGCTCTTTACCCTCTATCAGATCCGCAATAAGCGGATGACCTGGCGTACCTTGCTGACGCTGTTTTCCGTGCGCAACGGCAAGCGACTGGCTGATGGACTGCGGGGGAAATAATGTTTCTGGAAGATTGCCGCGCTAACAGCTGGAGCCTGCGCCCGTGCTGCATGGTTCTGGCGTACCGCATCGCGCATTTCTGCTCGGTGTGGCGTAAGAAAAATGTTCTGAACAACCTCTGGGCGGCACCGGTTCTTGTGCTGTACCGGATTATCACCGAATGCATTTTTGGCTATGAAATTCAGGCTGCGGCCACCATCGGCCGCCGCTTTACCATTCACCATGGCTATGCGGTGGTTATCAATAAGTTCGTGGTCGCCGGGGATGATTTCACTATTCGTCATGCGGTCACCATCGGCAACCGGGGGCCGGAGAGCCTGGCCTGCCCGGTCATCGGCAACAACGTCGAGCTGGGGGCGAACGTGGTGATCATTGGCGACATTACCATTGGTAACAACGTCACGATTGGTGCAGGCAGCGTGGTGCTGGACAGCATTCCGGATAACGCGCTGGTAGTGGGCGAAAAAGCCCGCGTGAAGGTGATCAAATGAACATTCTGCAATTTAACGTCCGTCTCGCCGAGGGCGGGGCGGCTGGCGTGGCGCTGGATCTGCACCAGCGTGCGCTGCAAAAAGGGCTTCAGTCTCGTTTTATCTACGGCTATGGCAAAGGCGGTAAGAAAAGCGTCAGCCACGATATCTATCCGCAGGTGCACAAGCAGACGCCACGTCTGACGTCTGTCGCCAATATTGCGCTGTTCCGTCTGTTTAACCGCGATCTGTTTGGCAACCTGAACAACCTCTATCGCACGGTCACGCGCACTTCCGGCCCGGTTGTGCTCCATTTTCACGTGCTGCACAGCTACTGGCTGAACCTGCAAGAGGTGGTGACGTTTTGCCAGAAGGTACAGGCTCACAAGCCGGATACCCGCTTCATCTGGACGCTGCACGACCACTGGAGCGTAACCGGGCGCTGCGCGTTCACCGACGGCTGCGAAGGCTGGAAAAACGCCTGCCAGAAGTGTCCGACATTAACCAATTACCCGCCGGTGAAAGTGGATCGCGCTCACCAGCTGGTGGACGGAAAACGTCAGCAGTTCCGCGATATGCTGTCGCTCGGCTGCACGTTTATCTCCCCCAGCCAGCATGTGGCCGATGCCTTCAACAGTCTGTATGGGGCAGGGCGGTGTCAGATCATCAACAACGGGATCGACGTGGCGACGGAAGCGATTCTGGCCGAGTTGACCCCGGTTGCGGAAACCGCAGGCAAACCGAAAATCGCAATCGTCGCGCATGACCTGCGTTACGACGGCAAAACCAACCAGCAGCTGGTGCGCGACATGATGGCGCTGGGTGACAAAATTGAACTGCATACCTTCGGCAAATTCTCGCCGTTCGATGGCGCTAACGTGGTGAATCACGGGTTTGAAACGGATAAGCGCAAGCTGATGAGCGCCCTCAACGGGATGGATGCGCTGGTGTTCAGCTCGCGCGTCGATAACTACCCGCTGATCCTCTGCGAAGCGCTCTCGATTGGCGTGCCGGTGATCGCCACCCACAGCGATGCGGCGCGTGAAGTGCTGGAAAAATCGGGCGGGAAAACGTTCGCGGAACAGGAGGTGCTGCCGCTGGTGCAACTGCCGAAGCCGCAGATTGCGCACGCCGTTTTTGGCACTGACCTGGAATCGTTCCGCAACCGCAGCCGCAAGGCCTACAGTGGACAACAGATGCTGGAGGAATATGTCTCGTTCTATCAGAGTCTGTAGTTATCTGCTGCTGCCGCTGATCTATCTGCTGGTCAACGTCAAAATTGCCCAGCTCGGCGAAAGCTTCCCGATAACCATTGTGACCTTCTTGCCTGCTCTGCTTCTATTGTACGTCGATAAAATCAACCTCAAGAAGCTGATGATTGCCTTAGGGATGGGCTTTGGCCTGACGCTGTTTAACTACATCTTTGGCCAGTCGCTGGATCCCAGTAAGTACGTCACCTCTACCATGCTGTTTGTTTATATTGTCATTATTATTGGCATGGTGTGGAGTATTCGTTTTAAAACTATTTCTCCGCACAATTATCGGAAAATCCTCAGGCTCTTTTATATTGCCGTTGCGTTAATTGTTATGCTTGCTGCACTGGAAATGGCGCAAATTATTCTCACCGGTGGTAGCAGCCTGATGGAGATAATTTCGAAATATCTCATTTACAGTAACAGCTATGTACTGAACTTCATTAAGTTTGGCGGTAAGCGTACGACAGCCCTCTATTTTGAACCGGCGTTTTTCGCTCTGGCGTTAATCTCAATTTGGCTCAGCATCAAACAGTTTGGTATCAAAACCCCTAAGACCGATGCTATGATTCTTGCAGGAATCGTTCTGTCTGGTTCGTTCTCAGGGGTCATGACATTTATCCTGTTTTACCTCCTGGAGTGGGCATTCCAGTACCTGAACAAAGATGCGATTAAGAAAAAACTGCCGCTGGCGATCATCTCCCTGACGGTATTTTTAGTAGGCGTGATATTTGCATTCCCGTATATCTCAGAGCGTCTGGGGGATTTGGGAACGGAAGGTTCATCGTCCTATTATCGCATTATCGGGCCGCTGGTGATGGTGGGTTATTCCTTAACCCATATCGACGGTGTAGTAAGATTCGGCTCACTTTACGAATATGTTGCATCATTCGGAATCTTTAACGGTGCGGATGTCGGTAAAACCATAGACAATGGCCTGTATCTGTTAATTATTTATTTTTCGTGGTTCGCCGTACTGTTGACGCTCTGGTATCTGTTTAAAGTTTTCAAAATGATGATTCACGCGTTTGGGGATAACCAGAACTTTCGCGTGCAGCTTTATCTGTTTACGCCCGTGTCGCTGTTTTTTACGGGGTCAATATTTAGCCCGGAATATGCGTTCTTAATTGTTTGTCCGTTTATTTTGCGTAAAGCGCTTAATATTACGAATTCATGACGAGGTGGTCTTATGTTTCTTAGCGTCATTACTGTCGCTTTTCGTAATTACGAAGGGGTGGTAAAAACCTGGCGCTCGCTGCGCAACCTGGCGCGCGATCCGAGCCTCAGCTTTGAGTGGATCGTGGTCGATGGCGGCTCGAACGATGGCACGGCGGAGTTTCTGGAAAAACTCAACGGTGAGTTCAACTTACGCTTCGTTAGCGAGAAAGATAAAGGCATCTACGATGCGATGAACAAAGGCATTAACATGGCGCAAGGCCGTTATGCCATCTTCCTTAACTCGGGCGATGTGTTCCATGACGATGTGGCGCAGTTTGCCCGTCAGCTGGCGCGCCAGAAAGATGACGCGATGTATATTGGCGATGCGCTGCTCGATTTTGGCGACGGGCATAAAATTTGCCGCAGCGCGAAACCCGGCTGGTATATCTATCACAGTTTACCGGCCAGCCATCAGGCCATTTTCTTCCCGGTAAAAGGTCTGAAAAAACAGCCTTACGATCTGCAGTATAAAGTGTCATCAGATTATGCCCTGGCCGCCAGTCTGTATAAATCAGGCTACCCGTTCCGTCGAATTAAAGGGCTGGTGTCTGAATTTTCAATGGGCGGTGTATCCACCTCGAATAATCTGGAATTGTGCCAGGATGCAAAAAACGTACAGCGTAAGATATTACGCGTGCCTGCATTCTGGGCGGAATTGTCTTATTTATTCCGCCTGCGCACCACGGGTAAAACGAAAACCTTATATAACAAAGCCTGAATATAAGGAAATGTAATGCAGGATCTTAACGGGTTCACCGTGCCGAAAGGTTTTCGGGGCGGGAACGGAATTAAAGTGCAGTTATGGTGGGCCGTTCAGGCCACCTTATTTGCCTGGTCACCGCAAATACTGTATCGCTGGCGTGCCTTTTTATTGCGTCTGTTTGGCGCAAAAATCGGAAAAAACGTAGTCATTCGTCCATCGGTAAAAATTACTTACCCCTGGAAATTAACGCTTGGCGATTACGCCTGGGTAGGGGATGACGCCGTGTTATATACCCTTGGCGATATCACGATTGGTGCAAACGCGGTGGTGTCACAGAAGTGTTATTTGTGTACCGGCAGCCACGATTTTATGAGTCAGCATTTTGATATTACCGCTTCGCCAATTGTGATTGGCGAAAAATGCTGGCTGGCAACAGATGTATTTGTTGCACCTGGTGTTTCTGTTGGCGATGGCACGGTAGTCGGTGCCCGCAGCAGCGTTTTTAAATCGCTACCGGCAAATAAAATTTGCCGTGGCAACCCCGCAGTGGTGATACGCGAACGCGTTGAAACTGATTAAATTCATAAGTAGAGGAATATAAACATGTCTAAAGTCGCTCTCATCACCGGCGTTACCGGGCAGGATGGTTCTTACCTGGCAGAGTTACTGCTGGAAAAAGGTTATGAAGTTCACGGTATTAAGCGTCGTGCTTCTTCTTTCAACACGGAACGTGTGGATCATATTTACCAGGATCCGCATGCGGCGAACCCGAAATTCCATCTGCACTACGGCGACCTGACCGATACCTCCAACCTGACCCGCATCCTGCAGGAAGTACAGCCGGATGAAGTTTACAACCTGGGCGCGATGAGCCACGTAGCGGTTTCTTTCGAATCCCCGGAATACACCGCTGACGTTGACGCCATGGGTACGCTGCGTCTGCTGGAAGCGATTCGTTTCCTCGGCCTTGAGAAGAAAACCCGTTTCTACCAGGCATCCACCTCTGAACTGTACGGTCTGGTGCAGGAAATCCCGCAGAAAGAGACCACCCCGTTCTACCCACGTTCTCCTTACGCGGTAGCCAAACTGTATGCCTACTGGATCACCGTAAACTACCGTGAATCATACGGCATGTACGCCTGTAACGGCATTCTGTTTAACCACGAATCCCCACGTCGTGGCGAAACCTTCGTGACCCGTAAAATTACCCGCGCTATCGCCAACATCGCTCAGGGTCTGGAATCCTGCCTGCACCTCGGCAACATGGACTCCCTGCGTGACTGGGGCCATGCCAAAGACTACGTGAAGATGCAGTGGATGATGCTGCAGCAGGAGCAGCCAGAAGACTTCGTGATTGCGACCGGCGTGCAGTACTCCGTCCGTCAATTCGTGGAAATGGCTGCCGCACAGCTGGGTATCAAACTGCGCTTCGAAGGCACTGGCGTGGAAGAGAAGGGGATCGTTGTCTCTGTGACCGGCCATGACGCACCGGGCGTGAAACCAGGTGATGTGATTGTGCAGGTTGACCCGCGTTACTTCCGTCCTGCGGAAGTGGAAACCCTGCTGGGCGACCCAACCAAAGCGCACGAGAAACTGGGCTGGAAACCAGAAACCACTCTGCAGGAGATGGTCTCTGAGATGGTAGCCAAAGATCTTGAAGCAGCGAAAAAACACTCCCTGCTCAAATCTCATGGCTACGAGGTTGCCATCGCGCTGGAGTCCTGAGAATGACAAAACAACGTATTTTTGTCGCCGGTCATCGCGGAATGGTGGGTTCCGCGATTGTTCGCCAGCTGGAGCAGCGCGGTGACGTGGAAGTGGTTGTCCGTACCCGCGACGAGCTGAATCTGCTCGATAGCCGTGCGGTACAGGACTTCTTTGCCAATGAACGTATCGATCAGGTGTATCTGGCGGCGGCAAAAGTGGGCGGCATTGTCGCTAACAACACTTACCCGGCAGATTTCATCTACGAGAACATGATGATTGAGAGCAACATAATTCACGCGGCGCATCTGCACAACGTGAACAAGCTGTTGTTCCTCGGCTCATCCTGTATCTACCCGAAAATGGCGAAACAGCCGATCGCCGAGAGCGAACTGCTGCAGGGGACGCTGGAAGCAACCAACGAGCCTTACGCGATTGCCAAAATTGCCGGGATCAAGCTGTGCGAGTCCTACAACCGTCAGTACAACCGTGACTATCGCTCGGTGATGCCGACCAACCTGTACGGGCCGCACGATAACTTCCACCCGAGCAACTCGCACGTGATCCCGGCGCTGCTGCGTCGTTTCCACGAGGCGACCGCCGAGAACGCACCGGATGTGGTGGTGTGGGGCAGCGGCACGCCGATGCGCGAATTCCTGCACGTGGATGACATGGCCGCGGCCAGCATTCACGTGATGGAGCTGGATCGCGAGGTGTGGCAGGAGAACACCGAGCCGATGCTGTCGCACATCAACGTTGGCACCGGCGTGGATTGCACCATTCGCGAGCTGGCGCAGACCATCGCTCAGGTGGTGGGCTACAAGGGCCGCGTGGTGTTTGACGCCACCAAACCGGACGGCACGCCGCGCAAACTGCTGGACGTCACCCGTCTGCATCAGCTGGGCTGGTATCACGAGGTGTCGCTGGAACAAGGGCTGGCAAGTACCTACCAGTGGTTCCTGGAAAACCAGCACCGCTTCCGGGGGTAACAATGTTTTTAAGTCAGGAAGATTTTGCCACGGTAGTGCGCTCCACTCCGCTCATCTCAATTGATTTGATCGTGGAGAACGAACGCGGCGAGTTCTTGCTGGGGAAACGAACCAATCGTCCTGCTCAGGGCTTCTGGTTCGTGCCCGGCGGGCGCGTGCAGAAGGATGAGACGCTGGCCAACGCGTTTGAGCGTCTCACTCTGGCGGAACTGGGCCTGCAACTGCCGATGGCAGCAGGCCAGTTTTACGGGGTCTGGCAGCACTTCTATGACGATAACTTTTCAGGCACCGGCTTCACCACGCACTACATCGTGCTGGGGTTCCGCCTGAAGGTGAGTGAGGCAGACCTGCGTCTGCCTGATTCTCAGCACGACGACTACCGCTGGCAGACGCCAGAGGCGCTGCTGGCCAGCGACAATGTGCATGACAACAGTCGTGCCTATTTCCTGGCCGATCGTCAGTCTGAGGTGCCGGGACTATGAAGATCCTCGTATATGGAATCAACTACTCGCCGGAATTGACCGGTATCGGGAAATACACCGGCGAGATGGTCGAGTGGATGGCGAGCCAGGGACATGACGTGCGGGTCATTACCGCGCCGCCGTACTACCCGGAATGGAAAGTGGGCGAGCGCTACTCCAGCTGGCGCTATCGCCGCGAAGAGGGCGCAGCGACCGTCTGGCGTTGCCCGCTGTACGTGCCGAAGCAGCCCTCGACGCTGAAACGTTTAATTCATCTGGGCAGCTTTGCCCTGAGCAGTTTCTTCCCGCTGATGGCGCAGCGTCGCTGGAAGCCGGATCGCATCATCGGCGTGGTACCGACGCTGTTCTGCACGCCGGGCATGCGGCTGCTGGGCAAGCTCTCCGGTGCGCGCACGTTGCTGCACATTCAGGATTATGAAGTCGACGCCATGCTGGGCCTGGGGATGGCAGGTAAAGGCAAGGGTGGCAAAGTGGCGAAACTCGCCAGCGCTTTTGAGCGCAGCGGTCTGCATAACGTGGATTATGTCTCCACCATCTCGCGATCGATGATGAACAAAGCGCAGGAGAAGGGCGTCGCGCCGGAAAAGGTGATCTTTTTCCCGAACTGGTCCGAAGTGGCCCGTTTCCGTGATGTAACAGAACACGACGCGCAGGTGCTTCGCGCAGAGCTCGGTTTGCCTGATGACCAAAAAATGATTCTTTATTCAGGCAATATCGGCGAAAAGCAGGGGCTGGAGAACGTTATCGAGGCGGCTCAACAGCTTAGCGAACATCCGTGGATGTTTGTGATTGTCGGTCAGGGCGGCGGAAAAGCGCGGCTGGAGAAGATGGCCAGTGAACGCGGCCTGACTAACGTGAAATTCTTCCCGCTTCAGTCTTACGAGGCGCTGCCTGCGCTGCTGAAGATGGGTGACTGCCATCTGGTGGTGCAAAAGCGCGGCGCGGCGGATGCGGTGCTGCCGTCCAAGCTGACCAACATTCTGGCCGTAGGCGGGAACGCCGTGATCACGGCAGAAGCCGAAACCGAATTAGGCCAGCTGTGTGACAGCTACCCGGGGATCGCCGTTTGCGTGGAGCCGGAATCGGTTCCGGCGCTGGTGACCGGAATTGAACAGGCACTCGCCATGCCAAAAGTGAACACGGTGGCACGTGAATATGCCGAACGCACGCTCGAGAAAGAGAACGTGCTGAGCCAATTTATTGCAGATATACGGGGATAAATCATGAGTCAAACCACGTTGTATCCGGTTGTGATGGCAGGTGGCTCTGGTAGCCGGTTGTGGCCGCTGTCCCGCGTGCTCTATCCAAAACAGTTCCTCTGCCTGAAAGGGGATCTCACCATGCTGCAAACGACGGTTAACCGTCTGCAGGGTGTGGAGTGTGAAAGCCCGGTGGTGATTTGTAACGAACAGCACCGCTTTATTGTTGCCGAGCAGCTGCGCCAGCTGAACAAACTCACAGAAAACATCATTCTGGAGCCTGCCGGACGAAATACCGCCCCAGCGATTGCCCTGGCGGCGCTGGCGGCAAAACGCAGCAGCCCGGATTGCGATCCGCTGATGCTGGTCCTGGCGGCAGACCACGTCATTCAGCAGGAAGAGGCGTTCCGCGACGCAGTGCGGGCGGCCATTCCTTACGCAGAAAGCGGCAAGCTGGTGACCTTCGGCATCGTGCCGGATCTGCCAGAAACCGGCTATGGCTATATCCGCCGCGGCAGCGTGACGCCGGGCGAAGGCGACAGCGTGGCGTTTGACGTGGCGCAGTTCGTTGAGAAACCGAATCTGGAAACCGCGCAGGCCTACGTTGCCAGCGGTGAATACTACTGGAACAGCGGTATGTTCCTGTTCCGCGCCGGTCGCTATCTGGAAGAACTGCAAAAATATCGTCCGGATATCCTGAGCGCCTGCGAAAAAGCCATGAACGTGGTGGATCCGGACCTCGACTTTATTCGCGTCGACGAAGCCGCTTTCCTCGCCTGCCCGGAAGAGTCCATTGACTATGCGGTGATGGAGCGCACGGCGGATGCGGTGGTGGTGCCGATGGATGCAGGCTGGAGCGATGTTGGCTCCTGGTCCTCCCTGTGGGAGATCAGCGCGCATACCCCGGAGGGTAACGTCCATCACGGTGATGTGATTAGCCACAAAACCGAGAACAGCTACGTCTACGCCGAATCCGGCCTCGTGACCACGGTGGGGGTGAAGGATCTGGTGGTCGTCCAGACCAAAGACGCCGTGCTGATTGCCGACCGTAACGCCGTGCAGGACGTTAAAAAGGTGGTGGAGAAGATCAAAGCCGACGGTCGCCACGAGCACCATATTCACCGCGAAGTGTACCGGCCGTGGGGCAAATACGACTCCATCGATGCGGGCGAACGTTACCAGGTGAAGCGCATTACCGTGAAGCCGGGCGAAGGCCTGTCGGTACAGATGCATCACCATCGTGCCGAGCACTGGGTGGTGGTGGCGGGTACCGCCAAAGTGACCATCGACGGTGAAGTGAAACTGCTCGGTGAAAACGAGTCAATTTATATTCCGCTGGGGGCGACACACTGTCTGGAAAACCCAGGGAAGATACCTCTCGATTTAATTGAAGTGCGCTCCGGCTCATATCTGGAAGAGGACGATATTGTCCGTTTCCAGGACCGCTACGGTCGGGTGTAACCGCTTCGCATCATGCCCGGTGGCGCTGTGCTTACCGGGCCTACGAATGAATAAAAAATATTTTGCCTGTTAATTGGGCGGGCCAACTGTTGCCTGAAAAAGGGGTCATGATGGAAAAGTTAACCTGTTTTAAAGCCTACGATATTCGCGGCAAGCTGGGCGAAGAGCTGAATGAAGACATTGCGTGGCGCATCGGCCGCGCGTACGGCGAATACCTGAAACCGAAAACTATCGTACTGGGCGGCGACGTGCGTCTGACCAGCGAATCCCTGAAGCTGGCGCTGGCGAAAGGGCTGCAGGACGCGGGCGTGGACGTGCTGGATATCGGCCTTTCCGGTACCGAAGAGATCTATTTTGCCACCTTCCACCTGGGCGTGGACGGCGGGATTGAAGTCACGGCCAGCCATAATCCGATGGATTACAACGGTATGAAGCTGGTGCGCAAGGGTGCGCGCCCTATCAGCGGCGATACCGGCCTGCGCGACGTGCAGCGTCTGGCGGAAGCCAACGACTTCCCGCCGGTGAACGAGTCTGCTCGCGGCAGCTACAAGCAGATCGATCTGCGTAAAGAGTACATCGACCACCTGCTGGGTTACATCAACGTGGCGAACCTTAAGCCGCTGAAGCTGGTCATCAACTCCGGCAACGGCGCGGCGGGCCCGGTGGTGGATGCCCTGGAAGCCCGCTTTAAGGCGCTGAACGTGCCGGTGACCTTCGTCAAGGTACACAACACCCCGGACGGCAACTTCCCGAACGGTATCCCGAACCCGCTGCTGCCAGAGTGCCGCGACGACACCCGCAATGCGGTGATTGAACACGGTGCGGATATGGGCATCGCCTTTGACGGCGATTTCGACCGCTGCTTCCTGTTCGACGAGAAAGGGCAGTTCATCGAGGGCTATTACATTGTCGGCCTGCTGGCGGAAGCGTTCCTCGAGAAAAATCCGGGGGCGAAGATCATTCATGACCCGCGCCTCTCCTGGAACACCGTTGACGTGGTGTCAGCGGCAGGCGGTACGCCGGTGATGTCCAAAACCGGTCACGCGTTTATTAAAGAGCGTATGCGCGAAGAAGACGCCATCTACGGCGGCGAGATGAGCGCCCATCACTACTTCCGCGATTTTGCCTACTGCGACAGTGGGATGATCCCGTGGCTGCTGGTGACCGAGTTGCTGTGCCTGAAAGGTCAGACCCTGGGCGAGCTGGTGCGCGACCGTATGGCGGCCTTCCCGGCAAGTGGAGAGATCAACAGCAAACTGGCGCAGCCGGCTGAGGCCATTGCCCGCGTGGAACAGCACTTTGCAATTCACGCGCTGGAAATTGACCGTACCGACGGTATCAGCATGGCGTTCCCGCAGTGGCGCTTTAACCTGCGCTCGTCCAATACCGAGCCGGTGGTGCGCCTGAACGTGGAATCCCGCGCCGACACCGCGCTGATGGAAGCCCGAACGAAGGACATTCTGGCGCTGTTGAATCAGTAATCATTGCCCCTCACCCCAGCCCTCTCCCCACAGGGGAGAGGGTGTTCAAGTTCCCTCTCCCCTGTGGGGAGAGGGTTAGGGTGAGGGGTAAGGTTTTGAACTAAAGGAACAACGATGACGAATCTAAAAAAGCGCGAACGAGCGAGAACGAATGCATCGTTAATCTCTATGGTGCAGCGTTTTTCTGATATCACCATCATGGTCGGCGGATTGTGGGCGGTGTGTTGGATCAGCGGGCAATCGTTCTTATACATGCATCTGCTGATGGCACTGATTGCGCTGGTCGTGTTTCAGATGATCGGCGGGATGACGGATTTCTATCGTTCGTGGCGTGGCGTCAAGATGACCACCGAACTGATGTTGTTGCTGCAGAACTGGACATTAAGCCTGATCTTTAGCGCGGGCCTGGTGGCGTTCAGCCATGATTTTGATAATCGTCTGGTGACGTATCTGTGCTGGTATCTGTTAACCAGCGTCGGCATGGTGGTTTGCCGCTCCCTGATCCGCTTTGGCGCGGGCTGGTTGCGTAACCGTGGTTACAACCGCCGCTATGTCGCCGTTGCCGGCGATCTGCCGGTGGGCCAGGTGCTGCTTGATAGCTTCCGCAAAGAGCCGTGGTTAGGTTTTGAAGTGGTTGGGATCTACCACGACGCGAAACCGGGTGGCGTGCCGTCCGACTGGGCGGGCAACTACGATCAGCTTATTGACGATGCGAAAGCGGGCAAAATTCACAACGTCTACATTGCCATGCAGATGAAAGAGGAGTCCCGCATTAAGAAACTGATGCGCGACCTGGCGGACACCACCTGTTCCGTGATCCTCATTCCGGACGTCTTTACCTTCAACATTCTCCATTCCCGTATCGAAGAGGTGAACGGTGTACCGGTAGTGCCGCTGTACGACACGCCGCTGTCGGGGATCAACCGTGTTCTCAAACGCCTGGAAGACATTGTGCTCTCTTCACTGATCCTTCTGCTGATCTCCCCGGTGCTGTGCTGCATTGCCCTGGCGGTGAAGCTGAGCTCTCCCGGCCCGGTCATCTTCCGTCAGACGCGCTACGGCATGGACGGTAAGCCGATCATGGTGTGGAAATTCCGCTCCATGAAGGTGATGGAGAACGACAAAGTGGTGACGCAGGCTACGCAGAACGATCCGCGCGTGACCCGCGTGGGGAATTTCCTGCGCCGCACCTCGCTGGACGAGCTGCCGCAATTTATCAACGTCTTTACTGGCGGTATGTCGATTGTCGGGCCACGTCCGCACGCGGTTGCTCATAACGAGCAGTACCGCTCGCTGATTGAAGGCTACATGCTGCGCCATAAAGTGAAACCAGGCATTACCGGCTGGGCGCAAATCAACGGCTGGCGCGGTGAAACCGACACGCTGGAAAAAATGGAAAAACGTATTGAATTCGATCTTGAGTACATCCGTGAGTGGAGCCTCTGGTTCGATATCAAAATTGTTTTTCTGACCATCTTCAAAGGTTTCGTGAACAAAGCGGCGTACTAAGATGAGCTTACGTGAAAAAACCATCAGCGGCGCCAAGTGGTCAGCGATGGCGACTATCGTCATCATTGGCCTGGGGCTGGTGCAGATGACCGTGCTGGCGCGCATTATCGATAATCATCAGTTCGGTCTGCTGACCGTCTCGCTGGTGATTATCGCGCTGGCCGACACGCTGTCTGACTTCGGTATCGCCAACTCGATTATCCAGCGCAAAGAGATTAGCCAACTGGAGCTGACCACGCTCTACTGGCTGAACGTGGGGCTGGGGATATTTGTTTTTGTGCTGGTGTTCCTGCTGAGCGATGTGATCGCCAGCGTGCTGCACAACCCGGATCTGGCACCGCTGATGCGCACGCTGTCGTTTGCCTTTGTGGTGATCCCGCACGGGCAGCAGTTCCGCGCGCTGATGCAAAAAGAGCTGGAGTTCAACAAGATCGGCATGATTGAAACCAGCGCCGTGCTGGCGGGCTTTACCTTCACGGTGGTGAGCGCCCATTTCTGGCCGCTGGCCATGACCGCCATTCTGGGGTATCTGGTGAACTCTACCGTGCGTACGCTGCTGTTCGGCTACTTTGGCCGCAAGATCTACCGCCCGGGGCTGCATTTCTCCCTCGCGTCCGTCTCCTCGAACCTGCGTTTTGGCGCCTGGCTGACGGCCGACAGCATCATCAACTACGTCAATACCAACCTTTCCACGCTGGTGCTGGCGCGCATTCTGGGGGCGAGCGTCGCGGGGGGCTATAACCTGGCCTACAACGTTGCGGTCGTCCCGCCGATGAAGCTCAACCCGATTATCACCCGCGTGTTGTTCCCGGCGTTCGCCAAAATTCAGGACGACACTGAAAAGCTGCGCGTCAACTTCTACAAGCTGCTCTCCGTGGTCGGCATTATTAACTTCCCGGTACTGCTGGGTCTGATGGTGGTGTCGAGCAACTTTGTGCCGCTGGTATTTGGCGAGAAGTGGAACAGCATCATCCCGATCCTGCAGTTGCTCTGTGTAGTGGGGCTGCTGCGCTCCGTGGGTAACCCGATTGGCTCCCTGCTGATGGCGAAAGCGCGCGTGGATATCAGCTTTAAATTCAACGTATTTAAAACCTTTCTGTTTATTCCGGCAATTATCGTCGGCGGACACATGGCGGGCGCCATTGGCGTCACGCTGGGCTTTCTGCTGGTGCAAATCATCAACACCGTGCTGAGCTACTTCATCATGATCAAGCCGGTGCTGGGCTCCAGCTACCGTCAGTACATCCTGAGCCTGTGGCTGCCGTTTTATCTCTCCTTGCCGACCCTGGTGGTGAGCTACGGTCTGGGCGTGCTCCTGAAGGGCCATTTGCCGCTGGCCGCGCTGCTGGCAGTGCAGGTTGCCGCGGGCGCACTGGCGTTTGGGGTGATGATTGTGCTGTCACGCAATGCGCTGGTGGTGGAGATGAAGCGCCAGTTTTGCCGTAACGAAAAAATGAAAACGCTGCTTCGCGCAGGCTAGTTATTTAAGAGGCCATTATGAAATTATTAATTCTTGGCAACCATACCTGCGGCAACCGTGGCGACAGCGCCATCCTGCGCGGTTTACTGGATGCAATTAACACCCTTAAGCCTGAGACAGAAGTGGACGTGATGAGCCGTTACCCGGTCAGCTCATCCTGGTTACTGAACCGCCCGGTGATGGGCGACCCGCTCTACAGCCAGATGAAACAGCACAATAACGCTGCGGGCGTGATGGGACGCGTGAAGAAAGTGTTGCGTCGCCGTTACCAGCATCAGGTGCTGCTTTCTCGCGTAACCGACACCGGCAAGCTGCGCAACATCGCCATTGCGCAGGGCTTTACCGATTTCGTACGTCTGCTTTCCGGCTATGACGCCATTATTCAGGTGGGCGGTTCGTTCTTTGTCGATCTCTACGGCGTGCCGCAGTTTGAGCATGCGCTCTGTACCTTTATGGCGAAGAAGCCGCTGTTTATGATTGGTCACAGTGTCGGGCCATTCCAGGAACCTCAGTTCAACCAGCTGGCAAACTATGTGTTTGGCCACTGCGATGCCCTGATTTTACGTGAGTCAGTCAGCCTCGACATGATGAAGCGCAGCGAGATCGACACCTCGAAAGTCGAGCACGGGGTGGATACCGCGTGGCTGGTGGATCACCAGGACGACAGCTTCCAGCCGAGCTACGCGGTGCAGCACTGGCTGGACGTGGCGGCGAAACAGAAAACCGTCGCCATTACCCTGCGCGAGCTGGCACCTTTTGATAAGCGTTTAGGTACGACTCAGGCCGCCTACGAGAAGGCCTTTGCCGAGGTCGTTAACCGCGTGCTGGACAGCGGTTATCAGGTGCTGGCGCTCTCCACCTGTACCGGTATCGATAGCTACAACAAGGATGATCGCATGGTGGCGCTTAACCTGTGCCATCTGGTGAACGATCCGTCCCGGTATCACGTGGTGATGGACGAACTGAACGATCTGGAGATGGGCAAACTGCTCTCCGCCTGTGACCTGACCGTGGGTACCCGTCTGCACTCTGCCATCATCTCGATGAACTTTGGCACGCCAGCCATTGCCATCAACTATGAGCACAAGTCTGCCGGGATTATGCAGCAGCTGGGGATGCCGGAAATGGCCGTGGATATCCGTCATCTGCTGGATGGCTCGCTCGGCGCAATGGTGGGCGACACCCTTGGGCAACTGCCCGCCGTGAATGAGCGCCTGGCCGTGGCGGTGAAAGCCGAGCGCGAAAAGGGAATGGGGATGGTGAAGTCGGTGCTTGACCGCGTGCGGGAGGGGAAATGAAGGTTGGTTTCTTCTTACTGAAATTTCCACTGTCGTCTGAAACCTTTGTACTCAATCAAATCACCGCGTTTATCGATATGGGATATGACGTGGAAATTATCGCCCTGCAAAAGGGCGATACGCAAAACACCCATGCGGCGTATACCCAGTATGGGCTGGAGGCGAAAACCCGCTGGCTGCAGGATGAGCCATCCGGAAAAGTGAACAAGCTGCGCTACCGTGCCAGCCAGACCTTACGCGGGCTCCATCGCGCGTCGACCTGGCGAGCGCTGAATATCTCCCGCTATGGCGCGGAGTCGCGCAATCTGATCCTGTCGGCCATCTGTGGGCAAACGGCGCAGCCGTACCGCGCTGATGTCTTTATCGCCCACTTTGGCCCGGCAGGGGTGACCGCAGCCAAACTGCGCGAGCTGGGGGTGATTGACGGGAAGATCGCCACGATCTTCCACGGCATTGATATCTCCAGCCGTGAAGTGCTGAACCACTACACGCCGGAGTATCAGCAGCTGTTCCAGCGCGGCGACATGATGCTGCCCATCAGCGACCTGTGGGCCGGACGCCTCAAAAAGATGGGTTGCCCGGGCGAGAAAATCACCGTCTCGCGGATGGGGGTGGATTTGGCGCGCTTTACCCGACGTCCGGTCAAGGTGCCGGGTAAACCGCTGCAGATTATCTCCGTTGCCCGACTGACCGAGAAAAAAGGGCTGCATGTGGCGATTGAAGCCTGCCGCCAGCTCAAGGCGCGCGGGGTGGATTTCCGTTATCGCATTCTCGGTATCGGCCCGTGGGAGCGTCGCCTGCGTACGCTTATTGAACAGTATGAGCTGGAAACGCACGTGGAGATGCCGGGCTTTAAGCCGAGCCACGAGGTGAAGGCCATGCTCGATGAAGCCGACGTGTTTCTGCTGCCGTCCGTTACCGGCGCCGATGGCGACATGGAAGGCATACCGGTGGCGCTGATGGAGGCGATGGCGGTGGGGATTCCGGTGGTATCGACGCTGCACAGCGGGATCCCGGAGCTGATCAAGTCAGATCATTCCGGCTGGCTGGTCCCCGAAAATAACGCCATGGCCCTGGCCGATCGGCTGGCCGCGTTTAGCGATATCGACCAGCAGGCGCTGGAGCCCGTGCTGCACAATGCCCGACAAAAAGTCGAGGCAGATTTTAACCAGCAGGTGATCAATCGCCAGTTAGCGAGCCTGCTGCAAACGTTGTAACGCCGAGGTTGTATGCTGAAAAAGATTACCCGACGCAGCTTTGTCTCTTCTCTGTCCGTCCTGGCGGCAATGCCGCTACTGTCGCCCCGCGTTGCGCGGGCGGCAACCGGCAAGACGGTCTCTGTTAATCAGTACAATAACAACGACTGGATCGCCGCCTTTAAGCAGGCGTTTAACGAAGGCGACACCGTCGTAGTGCCTGCAGGGCTCACCTGCAAAAACATCAACACGGGCATTTTCATTCCTGACGGCAAAACGCTGCTGATTCGCGGGGCGTTAACCGGGAATGGCCGGGGGCGCTTTGTCCTGCAGGAGGGCAGCAAAGTCATCGGTGAGGGCGAAGGCCGTACCGAAAATATTACCCTTGACGTTCGTGGCTCTGACTGTGTCATCAAAGGGCTGGCGATGAGCGGATTTGGCCCGGTAACGCAAATCTACATTGGCGGCAAAAAGCCCAGCGTGATGCGTAATCTGGTTATTGATAACATCCGCGTGAGCCAGGCCAATTACGCCATCCTGCGTCAGGGGTTTCATAACCAGGTGGATGGCGCCCGCATCACCAACAGCAAATTCAGCCACCTGCAGGGCGATGCGATCGAGTGGAATGTGGCCATCAATGACCGCAATATTCTGATCTCCGACCATGTGATCGACAACATCAACTGCACCAACGGTAAGATTAACTGGGGGATTGGTATTGGCCTTGCGGGCAGTACCTACGACAACGACTACCCGGAAAAACAGACCGTGAAGAACTTTGTGGTTGCCAATATCACCGGCAGCAACTGCCGCCAGCTGGTGCACGTTGAGAACGGTAAACACTTTATTATCCGCAATATTAAAGCCAAAAATATTACGCCTGATTTCAGTAAAAAGGCGGGAATAGACAATGCCACGGTAGCAATTTATGGCTGTGATAATTTCGTTATTGATAATGTCGATATGGTCAATAGTGCCGGCATGTTAATCGGTTACGGCGTGATTAAAGGTGACTACCTGTCGATTCCGCAGAACTTCAAGCTTAACGATATTCGTCTGGATAATAGCCAGCTTGCCTATAAGCTGCGCGGCATACAAATTTCATCCGGTAATGCGACCTCGTTTGTGGCCATCACCAACGTCGAGATGCAGCGCGCGACGCTTGAGCTGCATAACAAACCTCAGCACCTTTTCTTACGCAATATCAACGTGATGCAGGAAGCAGCAATCGGACCCGCGCTGAAGCTGAACTTCGACCTGCGTAAGGATGTGCGGGGTAAGTTTATGGCGAAAGACGAGACGTTGCTGTCACTGGCAAACATCAAAGCAGTGAATGAGAAAGGGCAGAGCTCGGTGGATATTGACCGGGTGGATCAGCATGTGGTGAATACGGAACGGCTGAATTTTGCGCTGCCGCACAGATAATCGTCAGTGGGCTTTTTGCGACTATTCCTGGCACGGAATCGCATTCTATTCAGATTACAACTACTGTAATTTGTGGTGCTAAGGCGTAATATCATTACAGGATTACGGCAAATCATACTGGCGAAAACAGGTTTAAGAGCTATAATTCGTCAACCATTTTAAGGTGGAAGAAATAATGATTAATTTGAAAGCAGTCATTCCGGTAGCCGGACTGGGCATGCATATGCTGCCAGCCACAAAAGCCATTCCTAAAGAGATGCTACCGATCGTCGACAAGCCGATGATTCAATACATCGTCGACGAGATTGTTGCTGCAGGGATCAAAGAAATCGTTCTGGTTACGCACTCGTCCAAGAATGCGGTTGAAAACCACTTCGACACCTCTTACGAACTCGAAGCGCTGCTGGAGCAGCGTGTTAAACGTCAACTGCTGGCCGAAGTGCAGTCCATTTGTCCTCCTGGCGTGACCATCATGAACGTGCGTCAGGCGCAGCCGCTGGGCCTTGGCCACTCCATCCTGTGTGCTCGCCCTGTTGTTGGCGACAACCCGTTTATCGTAGTCCTGCCGGATATCATCATCGATACCGCTTCTGCGGATCCGCTGCGCTATAACCTGGCGGCGATGGTGGCGCGTTTCAACGAAACAGGCCGCAGCCAGGTGCTGGCGAAACGCATGAAAGGCGATCTGTCCGAGTACTCTGTTATCCAGACCAAAGAAGCGCTGGAGACAGAAGGGCAGGTGAGTCGTATCGTTGAATTTATCGAAAAACCGGATCAGCCGCAGACGCTGGATTCTGACCTGATGGCGGTTGGTCGTTATGTCCTGAACGCAGATATCTGGGCCGAGCTGGAAAAAACCGAACCAGGCGCCTGGGACCGTATCCAGTTGACCGATGCCATTGCCGAGCTGGCGAAAAAGCAGTCTGTTGACGCGATGCTGATGACCGGTGAGAGCTACGACTGCGGTAAGAAGCTGGGCTACATGCAGGCGTTTGTGAACTATGGGCTGCGCAACCTGAAGGAAGGGGCGAAGTTCAGAAGCCGTATTGAGAAGTTGTTAGCTAACGACTGATTTTATCTTACTTGATTTGCACAAGCGGCAGTCATCATTTGGGTATGTTGAAACATAACCAAAATGGTAGCTGCCGTTTTTTGTTATTAATTCTAATGATAACATGGATTTATCTGATTTAAATCTGGTCAGATTTGTAACGATTTGTGCTTGTTTCTGAGGTCATTTAGGACGACAATTAACGGCAGTTTTTGTCTGAATCCAGACCAGAAAAATCTTTTATTCAAACTTCGCTCAGTGCACTGGTAGCTGTTAAGCCAGGGGCGGTAGCGTGCAAAATTTCTGAAGCCGATATTAATTACCCGGTATCAGAACGCCAATATCTCGACAAATTCAATAGACGGAACAGATCACGTGAAAATTCTTGTGACGGGCGGGGCCGGCTTTATCGGCTCAGCAGTGGTACGACATATTATTAAAAATACCCAGGATGAAGTCGTCAATGTGGATAAACTGACGTATGCCGGCAACCTTGAGTCGCTTACCGAAGTGAGTGATAGCGCCAGATATGTCTTTGAGCATGCGGACATTTGCGACAAGAATGCTATGGATCGTATCTTTGCTGAGCATAAGCCGGATGCCGTTATGCACCTGGCGGCTGAGAGTCATGTCGATCGTTCCATCACCGGCCCGGCCGCGTTTATTGAAACCAATATCGTCGGTACCTATATATTGCTCGAAGCGGCTCGTGCTTACTGGTCCACTTTAGATGATGTAGCGAAGAAGGCGTTTCGTTTCCATCATATCTCGACCGATGAAGTGTATGGCGATTTGCTGCACCCGGACGAGCATCCGGTTTCTACCGATCTGCCGCTCTTTACCGAAACCACAGCTTATGCGCCAAGCAGCCCGTATTCTGCTTCAAAAGCTTCCAGCGATCATCTGGTTCGTGCCTGGCTGCGTACCTATGGGTTCCCGACCATCGTCACTAACTGCTCCAATAACTACGGCCCGTATCATTTCCCTGAGAAACTGATCCCGCTGGTCATCCTGAATGCGCTCGATGGCAAACCACTGCCAATTTATGGCAAAGGTGACCAGATCCGCGACTGGTTGTATGTTGAAGATCATGCTCGTGCGCTCTACACCGTCGTAACCCAGGGTAAGCCGGGTGAAACTTACAACATTGGTGGTCATAACGAGAAGAAAAACCTCGAGGTGGTTCATACCATTTGCGATCTGCTGGATGAAATTGTTCCGAAAGAGGGCTCTTATCGCGACCAGATCATGTATGTTGCCGATCGTCCAGGCCACGATCGCCGCTATGCTATCGACGCACATAAGATTGCCGCTGAATTGGGTTGGAAGCCTGCAGAAACATTTGAAAGTGGCATTCGTAAGACAGTGGAATGGTATTTGAATAATAAAAAATGGTGTATTCGAGTGCAGGATGGAAGTTATCAACGTGAGCGTCTGGGGTTAGTATAAATGAAAGGTATTATTTTAGCGGGTGGATCCGGAACCAGACTCTATCCTATTACGATGGGTGTCTCAAAGCAATTATTACCTATTTATGATAAACCGATGATCTATTATCCATTATCGGTTTTAATGCTTGCAGGCATAAGAGATATTTTAATAATTACTACCCCGGAAGATCAGGAAGGATTTATCCGTCTTCTCGGCGATGGTTCTAATCTCGGTTTGAACCTGCAGTATGCTATTCAACCTTCTCCTGATGGACTTGCTCAGGCGTTTATTATTGGCGAAGAGTTCATCGGCAACGATTCTGTTTGTCTGGTTTTGGGAGACAACATTTTCTATGGTCAGGGGTTCTCGCCAAAATTAAAAGAGGCTGCTGTTCGGGCAACGACAAAAGCAACAGTTTTTGGTTATCAAGTAAAAGATCCTGAGCGATTTGGCGTTGTCGAATTTGATGAAAATCGTAATGTCCTCTCGATAGAGGAAAAACCTGCTAAACCTAAAAGTAATTATGCCGTGACGGGTTTGTATTTTTATACAAATGAAGTAGTGAAATTTGCAAAAAAAGTTAAACCCTCTGAACGAGGCGAGCTGGAAATAACTTCGATCAACCAAATGTACCTGGAGAAGGGAGATCTGGTTGTTGAGATGTTGGGTCGTGGCTTTGCCTGGCTGGATACCGGCACTCATGAAAGCCTTTTGCAGGCAGCACAGTTTGTTGAAACTATCGAAGTCCGACAGGGCTTTAAAGTCGCATGTCTGGAAGAGATTGCGTATAACAACGGGTGGTTGGCAAAGGAAGACGTGCTGAAGCAGGCGGCCTTAATGTCAAAAAATGGTTATGGTCAGTATCTTTCTCAACTTATTAAGTAATACATAGTGTCTGAACTTAAAAGTAAGACCGTCAATGGTCTAAAATGGAGCGCTCTCGAAAGAATTCTTTCACAGGGTGTTCAGCTCATTCTGATGCTGATATTGGCACGTCTTTTAGGACCAAAAGCTTTCGGTCTCATCGGGATGTTAGCTATCTTTATTGCGATAGGGCAGGTCTTTATTGATAGCGGATTTAGCTCAGCACTCATAAGAAAGACCGATCGTACTGATGTAGATTATTCTACGGCATTTTATTTTAATATCATTGTCGCCTTTTGCTTCTATGTTTTGCTTTATATAAACTCAGGTTACATCGCTGAGTTCTATCAGCAGCCAGAATTAGCCTTATTGACAAAAGTGATAGGTCTGACCCTGATGGCGAACAGCTTTTCAGTGGTTCCCAGAACAATTTTGACGGTCTCGATGAATTTTAAAGCGCAAGCAAAAGCATCGATCTGCTCTGTTGTTCTGGGGGGAGTCGTTGCTTTGATTATGGCGTGGAATGGCTTTGGTGTTTGGGCTCTGGTAGCACAAACGCTAACCGCAGCCGTGTTCAGCGCTGTTTTTCTTAATCTCATCACTCGCTGGGTTCCTGTCTTTTGCTTTTCAAAGAAATCGTTTGATTATCTGTTTGGTTTTGGTGGGAAATTATTAATTTCAGGCCTGTTAGATTCGGCTTATAATAACCTTTATCAAATTATTATTGGTAAAAGATTTAGCGCTGAAAATGTTGGGCAGTTCACTCAGGCTAACCAAATTTCCAGCATACCTGCTATGACCATGACCAACATTATTCAACGCGTCACATATCCTATGTTTAGTCATATGCAAAGTGATCAACATAAGATGGATGAGTATTATTTGTTGACCATGAAAGTGGCTGCACTATTTATTTTCCCGCTAATGGCTGGGGTTGCCATTCTAGCTCAGCCATTATTGCAATTAGTTTTAGGCATGCAATGGAACGAGGCTGCGGAACTTGTAGTTGTACTGGCTTTAGCATATATGCTTTACCCAATTCATGCAATTAACCTGAATGTGCTACAGGTCAAAGGGCGTAGCGATCTTTTCCTGAAGTTAGAAATTATAAAAAAAATCATAGGTATTTGTATCATAGCAATAACAATGAATTACAGTATTTACCTTATGTGTGTCGGCTTGTTAATTCATTCTTATTTAGCTCTTCTGTTAAATACTTATTATACGGGAAAATTAACCGGATTAACGGTATGGCGTCAGTTCAAAGAAATTTCGCCTATCTGGTTGATTACAATGACCTCTTGTTTAATAGCCAAAATTATTGCTGTCTATCTCACGGCGCAAGATGTTTGGCAGATCGTTACAATGTTAACTTTAGCGCCTGGTATATATGTTGTCTTGATTTACCTCACGCAAAGAAAATTATTTAAGATTGTGTTGTCTATCAAAGAATAGAGAAAGCTAAATGAAAAATATACCAGTGACTCAACCGTTTCTTCCTGAACTCAGCGAGTTTATTCCTTATCTTGAACAGATTTGGGATAATAAATGGTTGACTAATAATGGTCCCTTCCATCAGCAACTCGAAAAAGAACTGTGTGAGTATTTGGGTGTTGAGTACATATCACTTTTTAATAATGCAACCATCGCGCTCATTACCGCGCTTCAGGCACTACGTATTTCTGGTGAAGTGATCACGACGCCATATTCCTTCATTGCGACCAGTCATTCGATTTTATGGAATGGATTGAAGCCGGTATTCGTTGATATTGATCCTAAGACCTTTAATATCGATCCAAAGAAAATCGAAGCTGCCATTACGCCAAATACAACAGCTATCATGCCTGTGCACTGTTATTCTAGTCCTTGTGATGTTGAAGCTATTCAGGAGATTGCGGACAATTACGGACTGCGCGTGATTTACGACGCGGCCCATGCTTTTGGGGTTAATTACAAAGGCCAAAGCATTTTACGATTTGGTGACATGTCTATACTCAGTTTCCATGCAACCAAAGTATTCAATACATTTGAAGGCGGAGCGATTATTTGTCAGGATGCCAAGACTAAACAGCGGATTGACAGATTAAAGAATTTTGGTATTGCGGATGAGCTCACCGTAACGGCGCCTGGAATTAACGGGAAAATGAGTGAAATCAACGCTGCCTTTGGTCTGGTTCAGCTCAAGCATATCAACAGCGCAATTGAGCAGCGTAAAAAAATTGACCGGGCCTACCGTGAAGTGCTGTCGAGCATCGAAGGTATTACCGTTCCTGCACCATCAGAATATTCAAACAGTAACTATTCTTATTTCCCTGTACTTATTGAACCTCAATTCCGTATTTCAAGGGATGAGCTTTATCTTGAGCTAAAACGAAATGACATTCTTTCTCGTCGTTATTTCTATCCGTTGATTAGTAACATGCCAATGTACAGAGGAATTGAATCCGCAGCCGTTGAGAATCTTCCTTTATCAAATGCTATCTCTGATAAAGTTCTGTGCTTACCCATTTTCAACGAATTAAGTGAAGATGATTTCTCGCGTATTATAAATGTTATTCGAGGGTAGAAATGGCTATCTTAACCCGTGAAGAAATTGAACAGATAGGATTTGCCTCCGTTGGAAATAATGTTTTTATCTCAACGAAAGCGTCTTTCTATGGCTCATCAAAAATCCATATCGGGAATAATGTTCGGATAGATGATTTCTGCGTCATTTCTGCAGGTGAGGGTGGCGTGTATATCGGGAATTATATTCATATTGCAGTGTATTCTTCTCTGATTGGTTCAGGCCGAATCACATTAATGGACTATTCAAATATTTCTTCACGGGTTTCTATTTATTCAAGTAATGATGACTACTCAGGTAATTATATGAGTAACCCGATGGTGCCTACTGAATTTACCAATGTAATGCATGCGCCTGTGGTTATTGGCAGGCATGTGATAATTGGATCGGGTAGTGTAATATTACCTGGTGTAGTTTTAGGTGATGGTGCTGCTATTGGCGCCCTTTCGTTGGTTAAAGATAATTGTGATAATTTTTATATTTACGCAGGTAATCCTTTAAAAAAGATAAAACAACGAACACAAAACTTACTTAAAAAAGAAAAATTATTAGTATCACTTGCTGAAAAAAACGAGAAGAACGAATGACAGGAATAGATATGGCTGGCGATATAATAATCTCAGTATGTTGTATTACTTACAACCAGGAGTCATACATAGATAATTGTATCGAAAATATTCTGTCTCAAGAAACATCATTCAAATTTGAAATTATTATTGGGGATGATTGTAGCTCTGATGCGACACGACAAAAACTTGAAACATGGAAGTTGAAATATCCAGGAAAAATAAAATTAATCTTTAATGAAAAAAATTTAGGTCCAAATGGAAATATCCTTTCTGTATTTCATCAGGCAAGAGGCAAATATATTGCTTTTTGTGAGGGGGATGATTATTGGATCGATAACAAAAAACTGCAAAAACAATATGATATCTTAAAATTAAACCCGGATATCGATTTTTGCTTTCATGCTGCCTTCATGGAGCAAGATGGTAAAAGAAAGTTGTCTTTCAATTATGGGGAATCTAAAAAGATTTTATATATAAAAGACGTATTAAATGTAGTTGGTCAATTTGCACCCACTGCATCATATATGTTTAAAAGAAGTATATGGGAAAAACTACCTACTTGGTTCTCTGAATGTTGTATAGGAGATCTTTTCCTCGAATTATATTCCATGAGTAATGGTGGAATTTATCTGCCTCAGCCAATGTCGGTGTATAGAGTAAATGCAGTTGGGTCTTGGTCCGAGACAATTCATAATGATATTCATAAATTTACTGCTCGGCATTTAAATATTGCGAAACACTTACAATTAGCTAAATTGCAGTTCGTGAAATATGATTTTGAATTCAATAGGAAAATTGCAAATGTTTATTTGAATATGTGCACGAGATTTATTTTTGAACAGGAATATCAATCATTTGTTTATTATCTAAATGAGGCGAATAGAATAAATCCTATATTTACTGCAAAACAGAAATTATATAATAGATTAAAATGTTTTCCACGGGTTATATATTTTATTCATTATCTTAATTCATTTATTCGAAAATAAGAGTCTTCAATATGTATTGGATTTACTCTTTGGGCTTACTGTTGATGACCTCGCTTTTTGACCGTGGCCGTTATTCATTAGTTATATATAAATTGTCACTCTTCGTCTTTTTTATTGCTGTAACAGGTAATTATTATAATGGAATAGATTGGATAAATTACCAATACCATTATTCATCAATAGTTCATAATGGTACTTCGATAGGATATTTTACTTACGAGCCAGGATTCATGCTCGTGATGTACTTTTTCGGAACTATTCTCGGCTTTGAAAATTTTCACGCGGTAGTTTTCTTTTCTTGTGCGATTTCCGTTCTTTCAATATCTAAGTTTATAAAGAAAGTTCCTTATAAATTCAACCGTAGCTTGTTTATATTTATAACTTTAGCCTTCATTTATCCACTTTTTAATGATGCTATTAGGCAACTGTTAGCTTTTAGTATATTGCTTCCTTTCTTACCAAATCTTCATAGAAGTTCGATAAAGAAAATATTTTTTATTTGCATTGGCGCATCAATGTTTCATGCCTCAGCAATTTTAATGATCCCTGTCTTGATCTTACTGAAAATGCATCTATCTAAGCAAAATATGCTAATGTTGCTGCTCTTTGCTTCGATTTTTATAGTTGTTCTGCTAAGTCTGAATGTTATTGTCTCATCTTTAGGCAGCATTCTTCCTCAATTGCTCTATGCAAAATTGATAAGTTACCTTTCTAAAATATCTGATTTTAAATTAGGTTTCTTTGCGGTAATAGATTGTCTTGGACTGTTGCTAATTTACTTTACCTCGCATAATACCACTGAGGAGCGTGGCAGGAATCTCTATGCAATGGGAGGCTATATATTTTTCCTTTTTCATTTGGCTTTCTATACAGCTCCGTTTCTTCAGCGTTTATTGTATTATATTTTCCCTCTTTTGGTTATTCATGCGCAACTTATTTTCTTCCGTGGTAATGTCAGTTCAATAACCAAGTTATTATTACCTGTAACTTTTATTATGGCGGTTTCCGTTTTTGCGCGTAACATAACAAATCCTTACTACGCATATGACTTCTCTCAGCCAAAATTTTTCTATACCAACATTTTGAGCAGCAATCCATATGATATTAATCTATTAAAGTCTCAGAAATGCATGGTGATAGATGAATTTGATCCGGAATTTTGCCCAAGATAAAATATTATGAATGTATTAATTTTAACTGATGAGTATTATCCATATCATATTGGTGGTGCTGGCGTAGTAGCATCTCAGATAAATCAGGCATTAGGTGCACGAAATATAAAATGTAGAATTAATTGCTCTAACCCTAAAAATGGGCAACTCAAAAAAATATTCAATGTGATCTGGCCTGTTTGGGCTTTGTTTGTCTATTTGTTTTCATTGTTTCAAAAGAACGACATTATTATTGTGAATGATTTGCGATCTGCCTATATCTTGGGTTTGATTGGTAATAAAAAGATCCTCAGCAAATGTGTATATATTATACATGGGACTGAAGTTGATATAGTTTTCCGTTCAAGAAGTAAGAAAAACTCTCTGATTTTGCTTCCTTTATTTTATAGTAATTTTTTAAAACACTGCAAAAAGGTAATCTATGTTAGTCAATATGTAGCCTCACGGGTTGCTGACGAATTTCAGAATAGAAAAATCAAGCCTAAATGCGAGGTTGTAAGTTATGCAGGTTTGAATGCTGATATGCAAGATTTAGTCAGAAATATTATTGAACTCAGTGCACAAAAAATATTTCCCATCCGTTTAGTTTCATTTTCTCGCTTAGAAAAGCGAAAGGGTTACCTCGATATGGTTGCTATTTTTGAGACGCTTATAAATAGCGGATACGATCTCACATGGGATATTTACGGTAAGGGCAGCTTAGAAAATGAAATTGCTAATATGATTAATGATAAAAAACTTAGCAATCGGGTCCGTATGATGGGTAAACTTGAACGTAATATGCTATCAAATAATATCGAACCAAATTCTTATGATGCATACTGGTTGCTACCAAACAAACCTGAAGCTTTTGGTCTCACATTTATAGAATCAGCCGCAGCTGGAGTCCCAACATTTGGCCCAGATAAATATGGCGTTACAGAGGCCATCTGCGAAAATCAGAGTGGTTTTTTTTATAAGAATAATGAGAAGTTTATTTCTGATTTGGTTAATATAAAAAAGAATAAAAGAGAGTTTATGATGTCTTGTAAAAGATGGGCATCAAAATTCAATGTGGAAAGTTTTATTAATGACATATTAAATTGAGGTAAAGGAATGAAAATAGTTTATGTCATTACTGGCTTAAGTATGGGAGGAGCAGAAAAACAAGTTTGCTTGCTTGCAGATAAAATGGCCGATAGAGGAAATGAAGTCACGCTAATATCATTAGGTAAAGATGCTAGAACGTTACCTGAAAATAGTAATGTTATTGTTTATCAAATGTCGCTATCTAAGAACCCATTTTCTTTTATAAAAACTTATTTTAAAGTAAGAAGAATTGTCAAAACTGCAGATCCTGATGTTTTACATAGTCATCTTTTTCATGCAAATTTACTTTGCCGATTACTGCGTTGTACTACAAGACTCAAATGCCTAATATCCTCATCTCATAGTAGGTATGAAGGAGGGTGGTTAAGGATGTTTTTATATAAGATCACGTCACCATTATGTGATTTAATTACTAATGTTAGTGTTGATGCAGTAAAAGAAAATATTCGGAAAAAAATCGCAAAACCGGAACAGATAATCTCTGTTTCGAATGGCATTGATACATCTAAGTTTAAATTCATACCGACAGCAAGAAAATCCATAATTGATGAACTCTCCTTGTCTGATGAGCATACATTATTACTTGCAGTTGGTCGATTTACCGAAGCTAAAGATTATCCAAATTTGCTTGAGGCTTTTCAAATTTTGATTCATGAAAAAAATCAAACTCATTTGAGGTTGTTGATAGCAGGCGAAGGGGCTCTGTTCCCACAGATATCAGTATTACGAAAAAAACTAAACTTGGAATCGCATCTTTTTTTCTTAGGTGTTCGTCACGATGTACCAGAATTAATGAGTGCTGCTGATATATATATAATGTCATCGTCATGGGAGGGTTTGCCATTAGTCATCGGAGAAGCTATGGCTTGCAATTCACTTATTATTACAACCAATTGTGGCGGAGTTTCTGAAATACTAGGTGATTGCGGTACAATTGTCCCAGTACATTCATCGAATCTTCTTGCTGAAGGTGTGATTAAAATACTTGGATTGAATGATGATGAACGTAACGATTTAAAATCGAGAGCAAGGTCCCGCATAGAGGGTAAATTCTCTATTAATGCTGTAGTTGATAATTGGTTACGGATTTACAAGAACAAATATGAAAAATAAAATAATTGCTATTACAGCTAACACTTGCTGGTATATATATAATTTTCGTAAGAACACTATTATTTCTCTAATTGAACATGGCTATCGTGTTATTGCCTGTGCACCCAAGGATGATTACACTGCCTCATTAGAACAGTTAGGATGTGTATATGAAGAAGTAAAAATTGATAAAAGTGGTATTAATCCTTTACACGATATTTGCACTACGATTAATTTTTTTCAGGTTTTTAAGAAAAATAATGTCAATATCGTTTTGAATTTCACTCCAAAAAACAACATCTACAGTACGATCGCGGCTAAAATTCTCAATGCGAAAGTTATAAATAACATCGCTGGCTTAGGCGCTGCATTTGGTAATACTGGTTGGCTGAATTTTATAGTTAAAAGCTTATACAAATTTAGCCAAAGAAATGCAGATTTCATTTTTTTTCAAAATGAAGATGATTATAACATTTTTAAAAAATTAGGTATTAATAGTATTAATACAGATATCTTGCCTGGCTCTGGGGTCGATCTTAAACGTTTTAAAATTACACACTCCCGTATGGATGGTGTTACTCGGTTTGCTTTAGTTGCCAGGATGCTAGCTGATAAGGGAATAATGCAATATGTTGGAGCTGCAAAGAAGCTTAAATCAAAATATAATAATGTCGAATTTTTACTTGTAGGTTTTATTGATGATGCAAATCCAAGGTCAATTACTACTACACAGATGAATGAATGGGTAAGCGAGGGGCATGTAAAGTATCTCGGTGTATCGAATAGCATTGAAAAAATCCTTAGCGATGTTGATTGTGTCGTTTTACCCTCATATTATCGTGAAGGGGTCCCAAAGTCTCTACTTGAAGCGGCGGCAATGGGCAAACCTCTTATTACTACAGATAATGTTGGCTGTAAGGAAACTTTACAAGACGGAATTACCGGATTTTTATGTGAACCGCGTTCAGTGGAAAGTTTGTCTGACAAAATGGAAATTATTATCAATATGCCTGAACCAAAAAGAAGTGCAATGGGCAAAGCTGGTCGTAATTTTATTGAGGCTAGGTTTGATGAACAAATAGTCATCAATAAGTATTTGAAAGCTATTGATACTATTATCGGTAAATGATCCAATATTCTTATAGGTAAACCGGATGAGTATTTTAGTTACTGGTGGTGCGGGGTATATTGGTTCACATACTCTTATTGACTTATTATCAAATGATTATGATTTGGTTGTTGTTGATAATTTGTGTAACTCATCTTTTGAATCCATAAAGAGAGTTGAAATCTTATCTGGAACAAAAATCAAATTTTATAATATAGATATTCGAAATAAAGGTCAGTTAAAGTCGTTATTTGAAGAATTTAATTTTGAGTGTGTTATTCATTTTGCTGGCCTAAAATCTGTTGGTGAATCAGTTTCTGAACCTTTGAATTACTATGATAATAACTTAACTGGATCTTTAAATTTATTATCGGTAATGAAAGATTATGGAGTTAAAAAAATCATATTTAGCTCATCAGCAACTGTTTATGGTTTCCCAGAGCAAGTTCCTCTCGTTGAGGCTTGTCGCACCGGTGGTACTACAAACCCTTACGGAACATCCAAACTGTTCATGGAGCAGATTTTAAAAGATGTGGCTTCATCGGATGGAGATTGGAATATTATTTCTTTGCGTTATTTCAATCCTGTAGGTGCACATCCATCCGGTTTGATTGGTGAAGACCCCTCCGGCATTCCTAACAATCTTGTTCCATATATAACAAAAGTTGCTATTGGCAAACTTGAGAAATTATCGGTTTATGGGAATGACTACCCTACCAAAGATGGTACCGGGGTAAGGGATTTTATTCATGTGCAGGATTTGGCATCAGGACATACAGCAGCACTTAAAAAAATTGACACCTTAGTCGGTTACCATGTTTTCAATTTAGGTACAGGTAAACCTCATTCTGTTCTGGAATTAATTGCCTGCTTCAAAAAGGTCACTCATATAGATATACCATTTGTATTTGCCACAAGAAGACCCGGCGATGTTGGTGAATGTTGGTCCTCTCCTGAGTTAGCAAATGAAGTTCTTGAATGGAAAGCAAAATACACACTTGAAGATATGCTTCGAGACTCATGGAACTGGCAAATTAAAAACCCAGATGGTTATAAATAAATCCAAATGATTTGGTATCTTAATAGTAAGGTTCGTTAATTTTTTGCAACTTATAACGCACATATTAAACTATCCACACGATATAAAGTTGAGTTAACATTGTTGATACATTCAAGCCGCGCACAGTCGCGGCGACCACACCTGACAGGAGTATGTAATGTCCAAACAACAGATCGGCGTTGTCGGTATGGCAGTGATGGGGCGCAACCTGGCGCTCAACATCGAAAGCCGTGGTTATACCGTCTCCGTTTTCAACCGCTCCCGTGATAAGACCGAAGAAGTCATCGCTGAGAATCCGGGTAAGAAACTGGTTCCTTTCTATACGGTTAAAGAGTTTGTTGAATCTCTGGAAACGCCTCGTCGTATCCTGTTAATGGTGAAAGCGGGCGCAGGTACCGATGCAGCCATCGACTCCCTGAAACCTTATCTGGAAAAAGGCGACATCATTATTGATGGCGGTAACACCTTCTTCCAGGACACTATTCGTCGTAACCGTGAACTCTCAGCCGAAGGTTTCAACTTCATCGGTACCGGTGTCTCCGGTGGTGAAGAGGGCGCGCTGAAAGGCCCATCTATCATGCCTGGCGGCCAGAAAGAAGCGTATGAACTGGTTGCGCCAATCCTGACCAAAATCGCTGCGGTTGCGGAAGATGGTGAACCGTGTGTGACCTATATCGGTCCGGACGGTGCAGGCCACTATGTTAAGATGGTTCACAACGGCATCGAATACGGCGACATGCAACTGATTGCTGAAGCGTACTCTCTGCTGAAGGGTGGCCTGAACCTCTCCAACGAAGAACTCGCAGAGACTTTCACCGAATGGAACAAAGGCGAGCTGAACAGCTATCTGATCGACATCACCAAAGATATCTTCACGAAGAAAGATGAAGAAGGTAAATACCTGGTCGATGTGATTCTGGACGAAGCGGCGAACAAAGGTACCGGCAAATGGACCAGCCAGAGCTCTCTGGACCTGGGCGAACCGCTGTCTCTGATCACCGAGTCCGTATTTGCTCGCTACATCTCTTCTCTGAAAGATCAGCGCGTTGCGGCTTCCAAAGTGCTGTCTGGTCCGCAGGCTAAACCAGCTGGTGACAAAGCGGAATTCGTTGAGAAGGTTCGTCGTGCTCTGTACCTGGGCAAAATCGTCTCTTACGCGCAAGGTTTCTCTCAGCTGAGCGCGGCTTCTGACGAAAACAACTGGGATCTGAACTACGGTGAAATCGCGAAGATCTTCCGTGCAGGTTGCATCATCCGCGCCCAGTTCCTGCAGAAAATCACCGATGCCTATGCTGAAAATGCAGGTATCGCGAACCTGCTTCTGGCACCTTACTTTAAGAAGATTGCTGACGAATATCAGCAGGCGCTGCGTGATGTGGTTGCATACGCTGTACAGAACGGTATTCCGGTGCCGACCTTCTCCGCTGCAGTGGCGTACTACGACAGCTATCGCGCTGCCGTACTGCCTGCCAACCTGATCCAGGCGCAGCGTGACTACTTCGGTGCGCATACGTATAAACGTACGGATAAAGAAGGTGTGTTCCACACCGAATGGCTGGATTAATCTGATTTAATGCAGTTGGATAGCAAAGCCCGATGAACCTCATCGGGCTTTTTTTATCGCGCTTACGCCCATGTGGACTTGCTTTGCGCAACGAGCGTCTTTCAACGCCACATAAACCACTGCATTTACTGAATTCTGTAGCCAGGCATTCGCCTTGACAGCCGCTCAACATAAGAGGTAAAAACCTCAACAGTTGTTTATTGCGGTGGGGTGTTTACGCCTCCTGAAACTCAAACTTGAAGAAGTTGATCGAATGAAAATAACTATCTCCGGAACGGGCTATGTCGGGCTTTCAAACGGCATCCTGATTGCACAAAACCATGAAGTGGTTGCACTGGATATTGTGCAGGCCAAAGTGGACATGCTTAACCAGAAGAAGTCCCCAATTGTCGACAAAGAAATCCAGGATTATCTGGCAAATAAGCCGCTGAATTTCCGTGCAACGACTGATAAAGAAGATGCCTATCGTAATGCGGATTTTGTCATCATCGCGACCCCTACCGATTACGACCCCAAGACTAACTACTTCAATACCTCAACGGTTGAAGCAGTAATCAGGGACGTTATCGCAATAAACCCAAATGCGGTGATGATTATCAAGTCAACCATTCCGGTAGGTTTCACTAAATCCATCAAAGAAGAGTTGGGCATCGATAACGTCTTCTTCTCGCCAGAGTTCCTGCGCGAGGGCAGGGCGTTATACGATAACCTGCATCCTTCCCGTATCGTGATTGGTGAGCGTTCTGAACGTGCTGAACGTTTTGCCGCGCTGCTGCAGGAAGGCGCCATCAAGAAAGATATTCCGGTACTGTTTACCGACTCCACTGAAGCGGAGGCGATTAAGCTTTTCGCCAATACCTACCTGGCAATGCGTGTCGCTTACTTCAACGAACTGGACAGCTACGCTGAGAGCCTGGGTTTGAACACCCGCCAGATTATCGAAGGTGTTTGTCTCGACCCACGCATTGGTAACCACTATAACAACCCGTCATTTGGCTACGGTGGTTACTGCCTGCCAAAAGATACCAAGCAGCTGCTGGCCAACTATCAGGCTGTGCCAAACAACCTGATTTCAGCCATTGTGGATGCCAACCGCACGCGTAAGGATTTCATTTCTGATTCCATCCTCGCGCGTCAGCCGAAAGTGGTGGGTGTATATCGTCTGATCATGAAGAGTGGTTCCGATAACTTCCGCGCCTCGTCCATTCAGGGGATCATGAAGCGTATTAAAGCGAAGGGTGTTCAGGTCATTATTTATGAACCTGCAATGCAGGAAGATGAGTTCTTCCATTCACGCGTGATTCGCGATCTGGATGCGTTCAAGCAGGAAGCGGATGTGATCATCTCTAACCGTATGGCAGCAGAACTGTCAGACGTGGCGGATAAAGTGTATACCCGCGATCTGTTTGGTAGCGACTGATATTCTGCGTTAAGTACGTAAAAAACCCGGCCTGTGTGCCGGGTTTTTTGTTTTAGACGTTGTAGAAAGCGCGATACCAGTCCACGAAGTTTTTTACCCCGTCTTTGACTGAGGTCTGCGGTTTAAAGCCAATAACGTCATACAACGCTTTCGTGTCCGCGCTGGTTTCCAGCACGTCACCTGGTTGAATCGGCATCATGTTTTTCTCTGCTTCTTTGCCGAGTGCTTCTTCCAGCGCCGTAATGTAATCCATAAGCTCAACCGGAGAGCTGTTACCAATGTTGTAAACGCGATAAGGCGCGGAACTGGTCGCCGGCGAACCGGTTTCGACAGTCCAGTTTTCATCAGCCTGAGGGATGACATCCTGTAGGCGGAGAATAGCTTCGGCGATGTCATCAATATAGGTAAAGTCGCGCTTCATCTTGCCGTAGTTATAGACATCGATGCTTTTGCCTTCGATCACTGCCTTTGTAAACTTAAACAGCGCCATGTCCGGACGTCCCCACGGGCCATACACGGTAAAGAAACGCAGGCCGGTGGTCGGCAGGTTGTACAAATGAGAGTAGGTATGCGACATCAGCTCGTTGGCTTTTTTGGTCGCCGCATACAGTGACACCGGGTGATCTACGGAGTCGTCAGTGGAGAACGGCATCTTGCGGTTCAGACCATAAACGGAGCTTGATGAGGCATACAGCAGGTGCTGTACCTTGTTATGACGACAACCTTCCAGCACGTTAAGGTGACCGACCAGGTTAGCATCCGCATACGCGAGCGGATTTTCCAGCGAGTAGCGAACACCTGCCTGCGCGGCCAGATGTATCACGCGATCAAACTTTTCGCTGGCAAACAGCGCTGCCATGGCCTCACGATCGGCTAACTCCATCTTGTGGAAGGTGAAATTCCCGGATTTCAGTAAATCCAGACGTGCCAGCTTGAGATTGACGTCGTAGTAGTCGTTCAGATTATCAATACCGACGACCTGGTGCCCGGCATCCAGCAAGCGTTTGCTGACATGCGATCCGATAAAACCTGCCGCACCCGTGACCAAAAATTTCATATCTTCCCTCATTATATTTCTATCTTGTCGATGCCTGAGGCATCAGAATTGCTATATGATAGCGCGTTGACCGCGAGTTACATAACCCATCTTTCCGATATAACTCATCGGATTCTGATAGAAAAATCGCTGGCAACAGATACACTATGTAAACATCACTGTTTTTGCCCTTTTTCATCTGTTAGGGATTGTATGACGCAGAACAACAATACTCCGGTTAATAGCAGTAATGGTCCGGAGCAAATTGATTTACTTGATTTAGTGCTACAGCTGTGGCGTGGAAAGTGGGTAATTGGCGCTTTTGTTGCTGTTTCTATCATCATTGCGGGTATTTACATCACCATTGCAAAAGAAAAATGGACCTCGTCCGCAATTATTGCCCAGCCGGATGCGGCACAGATTGCCACTTACGCGAATGCACTGAATATCCTTTACGGTAGTGCGGCACCTTCAATGCAGGATATCCAAAACCGTGCCATTGGCCGTTTCAATTCGTCGTTTTCTGCTTTAGCTCAGGCGCTTGAAAATCAGGAAATGCCAGAAAAACTGACCATCGATTCAACCGTTAAAGGGCAACCGCTGCCGTTAAGCGTCACGTATCAAGGTGAGTCAGCAGAAGCGGCACAAAAACAGCTTGCGCAGTACATCCAACAGGTGGATGAGCAAACGGCGAAGGAACTTGCGCTCGATCTTAAAGATAACATTAAGCAGCAGATCACCAGCCTCAACGACTCCCTTGAAAACCAGGAGAAAGTCGCTCAGGAGCAGAAAGATCTGCGCATTAAACAGATTTCTGAGGCGCTTAAGAATGCGGAAGCGGCGAAAATTACCACTCCGCAGATCCAGCAGACCCAGGACGTGACTCAGGAAACCATGTTCCTGCTGGGGAGCGAAGCGCTGAAATCGATGATTGATAACGAAGCGTCTCGTCCACTGGTCTTCTCTGGCGCGTATTATCAGACCAAACAAAACTTACTGGATATTGAGAAGCTAAACGTTAAGCCGGACACTATTCATGTCTATCGTTACGTCATGAAGCCGGATCTTCCCGTCTATCGTGACAGCCCGAAAAAGGCCATCACGTTAATTCTGGCAGTCTTGCTCGGTGGGATTATCGGTTCAGGTGTGGTTCTCGGCCGCAACGCGTTGCGTAACTACAAACCAAAAGCCTGACTTGCAGGTAAAAAAACCGGGGAAATTCCCTAATGCCGATCGTTTAAGGATCGGTTGACCGATCCGGTGGCTGGTGTAAAAAGGGTTCATGTTCATCATGGACCCTTTTTTAAATGGAACTTTCACAAGCC